>CAVHIP010000016.1:0-28899 GCA_963636125.1 Oscillospiraceae bacterium
CATTAAAATCTTTGATTTTAATGAAATCTTTTGAAGCCTGTAAGAGCCGCGCTAAGGCGCGGTTAGGCTTCAAAAGGCGTCTCATACGAAAACTACGCCGCTGCGGCGGCTATTAAAACATTTAATTGTCATTAAATGTTTTAATCAGTTTTCAGTATAAAATAAAGAAGACGAAACAGGGAGGACACTATGAAACTCATCCATTTATCCGACCTTCACTTAGGCAAGCGGGTAAACGAATACTCGATGCTGGAAGATCAGGAATATATACTTAAAAAGATTCTCAATATCATCGATGATGAAAACCCGGACGGTGTGATTATCGCAGGAGATGTTTACGATAAGCCCGTTCCTTCGGCGGAGGCGGTACAGCTTTTTGATGACTTCCTCGTTTCGCTGGCAAAGCGCAGGCTTCAGGTCTTTGTCATCAGTGGGAATCACGACTCGCCGGAGCGTATTGCGTTTGCCTCGCGCATTATGGACGCCGGAGGTATTCATATGTCCCCCGTTTATAACGGAGTTATTAAGCCGATTACAATGCATGACGAATACGGCGCGGTTGATATTTATCTTCTGCCCTTTATTAAGCCTGCGCATGTACGCAGATTTTGCGATGATGAAATAACCACATATACCAACGCCGTAAAATATGTTGTTTCTAAAATGAATATCAACCCTGCCAATAGAAATGTGCTGATAACACATCAGTTTGTGACAGGCGCAAGCCGTTCCGAATCCGAAGAAATATCTGTCGGAGGAACAGACAATGTGGATGCCTCCGTGTTTGAAAGTTTTGATTATGTAGCGCTCGGGCATATTCATTCTCCTCAAAACTGCGGTTCGGATAAAATTCGATATTGCGGTACCCCACTTAAGTATTCGTTTTCGGAGGCTAAAGACAAAAAGTCATTGACTGTTGTTGAGCTTGCCGAAAAAGACGATGTCACATACAGAACTGTTGAGCTTGTTCCGAAGCATGACCTTGTTGAATTGAAAGGGACATATGCCGAGCTGACTCTGAAGTCTTTTTATGCAAACACCGATTGGCAGGAGGATTATACGCGCATCACACTTACGGACGAGGAAGATGTTCCGGATGCCGTCGGCAAACTTCGCGCAGTATATCATCGCCTTATGAAATTGGACTACGACAATAAGCGGACCAGAACCAACGCGGAAATAGGCGGCGCAGCGGATGTTGAGTCAAAGACACCGCTGGAGCTTTTCTCGGACTTCTATGAACTGCAGAACAATCAGGCAATGACCGTTGAACAGAGCGAGTATATGAGTAGATTAATCGAAAACACATGGGAGGGCGAACAATGAGACCTATAAAATTAACCTTATCCGCGTTTGGCCCCTATGCCGGTAAAACCGTTTTGGAACTTGATAAACTCGGGACAAGCGGTCTCTATCTCATAACCGGCGATACCGGCGCCGGAAAAACGACAATCTTCGATGCAATCACCTATGCGTTATATGGAGAGCCGAGCGGAGATACCCGTGAGGTGTCAATGTTCCGCTCTAAATATGCCGAGCCGGAAACACCCACCGAGGTGGAGCTTGTGTTTTCTTACGCCGGGAAAGTATACACGGTAAAACGAAGTCCCGAGTATGAACGCCTCAAAACCCGCGGAGAAGGTTTCACCAAGCAAAAAGCCGAGGCAACACTCATATACCCTGATGGTCGCGTTATCACAAAAGAGAGAGATGTAACCAAGGCTGTTGAAGGCATAATGGGAATCAATCGCAATCAATTTATGCAGATTTCTATGATTGCTCAGGGAGATTTCTTGAAGCTTCTGCATGCGTCAACCGACGACCGCATCAAAATATTCCGCCAAATATTCAAAACCGATTTGTATGACGCACTGCAGAAGAAACTGAAACAAGAAACCGGCGCGCTCGGCAATCAGTGCGATTCGGCGAAAAGCAGCATAAAGCAATATATTGACGGCATACTCTGCGATGAAGACGATGTCTTGGGAATTGATGTAAAAAAAGCCAAAGAGGGACTTCTTCCTACGGATGAAGTTGTTGAGCTGATTGAACGTTTAATTGCGCGGGACGGTGAGAAGTATAGCGATCTGCAAAACTCAATTAAGACATATGACGGCAGACTTGAAATCATTAACGCTAATCTCGGCAAAATCGAGCAATATGAAAAGGTTGAGAGTTCGCTTGAGAAGACCAAGAAGGATTTAAGCGCGGAGCTTGAGACGCAAAAAGCATTGCAAGGCGCATTTGACGAAGAGGAAAAGAGAATACCCGAATGTGAGAACATGGCGGAGCAAAAGGCAAAAATCGAAGCGGAATATCCACGCTACGACAGCCTTGCGGAATCGGAAAAAGAAATTAAAAAAGCCGATGAAAAAATTGCCGAGCAGGAAGAACGACTGAAAGCGGATTGCTTGCGCTATAAACAGGACGCCGATGCGTTTGAAGCGTGCCAAAAAGAGTATGTCTCTCTTGAAAATGCGGGCGAAGGGAAGGCCAATTTCGAAATCCGCCGAAATGAATTGATTAACAGACAGGATAAGCTTAAAAAACTGTCGGATACGCTTAAAGCCTGCGGCGACTTGCGGAAAAAACTGAGCGCTTTTCAGAAAGAATTTACAGATGCGGATGCCGCATTCAAAAAAGCGAATAAAGCCTATGAGGATATGAACAGCGCTTTTTTAGCCGAGCAGGCGGGAATAATTGCCGAAAAACTGCAAGACGGTATGCCTTGTCCGGTGTGCGGTTCGCTGCATCATCCTTGCGTCGCGCAAAAATCCGAAAGCGCTCCTACGGAGGCAAAACTTAAAAGGGCAAAGGAAGATGCCGAAACGATACGCAATGCAGCGGAAGAAAAGAGCAGAGACTGCGGCGCAGTAAAAGTCAAACTTGAGGCAAAAACGGAAGAAGCAAAAAATCTTATAGCAGAGTTATGGGAAAACATCTCCGCAGAAGAAGCGGAAATTAAGCTTCCAAGCGAGAAAAAAACCGTTGCCGATGAAATAGAAAAACTGTGTACGCAGATTAGCGCCGAAGAAAAGAAAATCAGACGCAGAAGCGAGCTGGCAAAAATAATACCGGAAACGGAAAGCAGGCTGAATGTGGTGAAGGATGAGCTCTCCGCCCACGATACGGAATTGAAAGCCCAAAAGTCGGCTTTAATTGAGAAAAAGAATCATCACAGCAATGAAAAGGGAAAACTCCGTTTTGTAAATAAAGAAACTGCGGAAAAAGAAGCGCTTTCTCTGGAAATTCAAATAAAAAAAATAAAAAGTGCCTACAAGAGCGCGCAAGACAGTTTACAGAAGTCAAAAGAGAAAATTGCCGGATACAATTCAACTATTGAAGAGCTTTCCAAACAGCTTTCTTCCGGTTGCGCGCTTGACAAGGAAGAAGAATCAAAGAAAAAAGCGGATATAGAAGCAAAAAAAGCCGATGATGATGCTTCGTCCAAGAAACTTCATACTCGTATAGATGCAAATACGCATGCGCTTCAAAATATCCGTATCAAGGCAAGTAATCTTGAGGATCTTGAAAAGCGCTATACCTGGATGAAAGCGCTGTCGAATACGGCAAACGGCAACATTTCCGGTAAGGAAAAGGTGATGCTGGAGACCTATATTCAAATGACATATTTTGACCGTATTATCGCTCGCGCCAACACTCGTTTTATGGTTATGTCCGGCGCACAGTATGAGCTGAAACGCAAAAGAGAAGCAGAGAACAACAGAAGTCAAAGCGGACTTGATCTTGACGTAATCGACCACTATAACGGCACGGAGAGAAGCGTAAAAACGCTCTCCGGCGGAGAATCATTCAAGGCTTCGCTTTCCCTTGCCTTGGGACTTTCCGATGAAATTCAGGCTTCTGCCGGCGGGGTTAAGCTTGACACAATGTTTGTCGATGAAGGCTTCGGCTCTCTTGACGATGAGTCCCTTGATCAGGCCATGAGAGCGCTTTCCGGTCTTGCCGACGGTAACCGCCTTGTCGGTATAATCTCCCACGTCGGCGAACTGAAAAGCCGCATCGACAAGCAAATTGTTGTAACAAAAGATAAAAGCGGCGGAAGCAAAGCAGACATAATAGTATAAAACAAAGCCTCCGCCCGTTTCCGAAAATCCGGAAACGGGCGGAGGCTTATGCATTTATATGCGCTGTTATACTTTCAGCGTTATATTTTCACCTGTGATGCCGATATAGGCGCCTTTGGCGGCTTGTGGCGAATCCGGATGGCAAATAAGCCATTTGTTGCGCATCCAAAGCATCCCGTCTTCGCCGGGCAGACTGCTGTCCACAGAATCAAGCGCGGTGTTCGTGCCATCGGTCAGAATAACGAGGCAGTTAAAACCGTCATCGCTCAGGCGGCATGGGGCAAAGTGCAGCACACGCGGATATATTTCAACCGCAACATCCGGCGGCAGATACACTCCTACAACGCGCTTGCTGTCGAGTTTTCCGGCCATTATATCCTCCGGCAGCGCAAGCAGAAGCACAAGCCCGGTCGTAGTGAAATTCACCTCGCTGCAGCGATGGTATTCCTCCGCGTTCAGCGCGAAGCTGTGCCCGTTGCAATAGCCGGCTTCAATCGGAATATCTCCGTAAACTGACAGTTTGATTTTGCTCACTATATCCAATGCCTTCAGCGATGCGTCATCCGCCACATAGCAATTCCCGCTCTCGGGGATTGCGATTTTGAGCATTGCCCGGCGCAGCGCGGACGTATCTCCGAGCTTAAGCACTCTTCCGTAACGCGAAAACCGTTCGTCGAAAACGTCAAATAACACTAAATCGGGATTCTTTTCGGTAAGCAATTCAACTGTATTCATCATAGCAAACCTCCGACTTCAAAAAATCTTTCTACCATGAGCAGCCCTGCGGCGGACTTCTCAAGCGTTTGGTTATACCTGCTCTTCTCAATCGGAATATTATGTCCCGAGTCTACGCCCTCGCGCATTTCCGCCATGAGCTTCGAGAGATAATACGGGTTTTCGAACATCCTGCCGTAGAGCACGAGCTTTCCCGGGTCGAGAGTATATATCACGCTTTTCAGCGCGGACGCAAGCGAAAGCACCGCGGTATCCACAAGCTTTGCGATCTCTTCATCTCCGCCCTGCGCCGCGGCAAAAACATCGTCTATCGTTATCTTTGACACATCCCGACCGCGGCAGATGTTCCACAGAACAGGCGTTCTCTCCTGCGAGAATATCGTCAACGCTCCCGAGAGTATCGCGGTGGGGGAGGCGATCGTCTCAAGACAGCCGCTTTTCCCGCACGAACAGGGCTTGCCGCCGCGCTTTATAACCGGAATGTGGCCTATCTCCGCGCACTGTCCGCTGCTGCCGCTCCATATTTTGCCGTTAATCGACAGCGACGCACCGATACCGTATTCACAGCGCAGAAAAAACTGCGATGTGAGATCATCATCTTTCGCTTTGAACATCTGCGCTGCAAACAATGCGCGTACGTTGTTGGACATTACGCACGGGAACCCCGTCAGCTCCTCAAAGCGCGCGCAAATCGGATAATTCTTAGCATCAAGCGCGCCGAAGCTGTTGCACATAATGCGCCCGTCCTGAGAAGTAATGCCACGTATGGCTATGCCCAGGCCTATGATGCGCTCACGTTCAATCTTGTTCTCGACCGTCAGCGCAGCAATTCGCTCCGCGAGACGACACACGGTTTCTTCCGTATCGCTTTTTTCATCTAATTTGAGCTCCTCGGAAAAGATTACCGAACCGTCGAGCCATACAGCCGATATTATCGCCTGACGCAGGTTTATCAGCACGCCGAAGGCGCACCGCGCGCGTGAGTTGAGCTCAACCGTTACCTCGCGCCGACCCGCGCCGCCGCTCGAAACATGACCGCCTTCGCAGAGAAGCCCCTCTGCGATCATTTCTCCGACAATTTTGGTTATTGCGGCGGGGGTAAGCTTTGTGCTTTCGGCGAGGCGTTTGCGCGACATTCCGCCATGCTCGTGCAGAAGCCTCAGGGCGGCGCTCCTGTTGGTGCGCTTAATGCCCATCATATTGTCACCTTCGTGAACCATCGTCAGCCTCCGTATTGCCTCATCCTGCGGCTTGCAGACTTTTTTTGTTTATCTTGCCGCGCAGCAGTATCAGCAGAGCGCCGCACAGCACCGTAAGAATGCCGAGAAGCTTTGTCGCGGTCATCTCTTCACCGAGGAAGAATACTCCTATAAAACAGCTGACTACAGGCATAAGCAGCAGATACAGCTTAACCACCCAAACCTCGTAATGCTTGAGATTGCGGTAGTAGAAGAAGTAAATGCCCGTCTGCGCAAGTCCGCCGAGCGCGGCCATCGCCCACATAAAGGGGGAAAGCTTGAACGCATCGGGAGTAATCGCGCCGGATATTGCCGCCGTGCCGCTGAAAAGCAGCAGGACGACAAAATTATTATAGTAAGAGATGGTGTCCGCGTCCTCGTGATATTTCTCCTGCGCGTTTTTGATGATAAAGGCGTTGACGGTGACGCACATTGCACTGAGAATAAAGAACAGATCTGTCGTGTTAAGGCTCATTTCGCGGAAATTCACGCCCAGAACCAAAAGCACGCCGCCGATCATGACAAGTGTGCCGATCCAGTCGGATACGAACAGCTTTTTGCGGTAGATAATCACCGTCGCGAGATTTACCATCAAAACGTCCGTTTTTAAAAGAGCCGTGCCGGTGCTCAATGAGCCGCCCGCATAGCCCAGGTTTGCGAAGAGATCGAGCAGAAAGCCGAACACGCCGATGGATATCAGCGTGATCAGCTGCTTTTTGCCCTGACGGAACAGCGCCGTGAACATATGATCTTCATACAGCTGTACGGTCAGAAATATCAGCGCCGCAAGGCGCAGAAGCATGCCCGAAAGGGCGGCAGAGCCTGTCGCGTCCACAAGGAGCTTGGACACGGTATAATATATCGACCACGACAGCACCATGCCGCCTATCATAAGGCCGCTTTTCAGCTTAGTGTTCATTTCAGCGCTTCAAACATTGCGCGCAGCTTCGCCGCGTCCATGCGCACGGGGTTGTTGTTCATCAGCGGATGCGCCGCGCAGTCGCGGCAGAGCTTGTCCATGTCGACATCGCCCAGATCGCTGAGCTTTGCGCGAAGGCCGCCGATTTTCTTCAACTTCGAAATACGATCCGCAAGCTCATCCGTGCCGCTGAGGCCGACCTTGCGGCAAAGCGCTTCGAGCCGCTCGTCCGCGTTAATGCGCACAAAGCTGTCGAGAGTGAACGCGCACGCTTCGCCGTGAGGCATATGATAGTCCTCCGAGAGCGGGTAGCTGCAAGCATGGCACGCGGCGGTTTTCGGCAGAGCGAACGCCAGACCGCCGAGCAGAGCCGCATATGACATGGCGCTACGCGCGTTGATATCGCTGCCGTCGCGGTAGGCTTTTTCGAGGTTCTCAAGCACAAGGCGCACTGCCTCCGCCGTCATAAGCTCGCATATCGGCTGATGCTGAACGCTCCAGAAGCCTTCAAGCGCGTGCGCGAGCGCGTCAAGACCGGTGTTCATGGTCGTGCGCGGGGGAACGCTCATGCAAAGCTCGGGATCGACAATCGCGGCGAGCGGCATAAAGACGGGGTTGTTTATCGTCTTCTTTTCCTTGTCATGGCTTATAACCGACACCTGCGTAACCTCGCTGCCCGTTCCGGCAGTGGTGGGAACCGCGATAACCGGCAGACGCTTAGACGGGAAGGGGCGCTCCCCGTGATAGTATTCCAATGCCTCGCCATTGTCCAAAGCTATCGCCGCGGCAAATTTCGCGGTATCGATCGAGCTGCCGCCGCCGATGCCGATTATTGCGTCCGCGTTTTTCTCTCTCGCAAGTTTTACCGTCTCTACAACTCCGGAAAGCTGCGGATTTTGCTCTACACCGGCAAAATACCCGCACAGCTCATCGAGGGATGAGCAAAGCTCCTCTGCCTTCGGGGCAAAGTGGCGGCCGCATACCAAAATACAGCGATGTAAACCGAGCTCGCCGAGCACATCATGCAGTTTTGCAAACTTCCCTGCGCCGAAGAAAATCTTCACCGGCTGGGAATATACAAAATCATTTATCATAAATTCCGTCCTCAATTGCCGAAACCTGAACGGCGAATTTCTTCATGTTCTCCTTGCGCCAATCCTCGAGATCCTGGCACCACTCCGTTGCGAGGAAGGTCTTGACCATTTCCACGGCCATCTCCGGCCCGACAATCCATCCGCCCATGCAGAGGACGTTTGCGTTGTTGATGGCGCGCGCCATCTTTGCCGAGTAAATGCCTTCGCATGCGACCGCGTACACGCCCTTGAACTTGTTGGCGACAACGTTCATGCCGGCGCCGGTGCCGCAGATAAGAACGGCCTTGTCATATTCGCCCTTCTGCATCAGCGGAGCGACCTTGCTCGCAACCGCATAATAGGGAACAACATGCTCGAGATCCTGCGTTCCGAGATCGTCGAATTCTATGCCGGCCTCGGTGAGATACGCTTTTACGGCTTCCTTTACGCTGAAGCCGGATTTGTCGCTGCCTATTGCTATTTTCATTTTATTATCTCCTCTTTAATCACTTAAGCGCAACGGCCTTTTTTGCGGTTGCGACGATGTTTTCAACATTAAGCCCCAGCGCCTCGCGCAGATACGGCAGTTTGCCGACCTCGCCGAAGCGATCCTGCACGCCGACGGCGCACACCGGCAGCTTTTCCTCTGCCAGCGCTTCCAGAACGGCAGAATGGAGACCGCCGATAACATTGTGATTTTCCACTGTCAGCACGGCGCCGGTTTTCTTAGCCGCGGCAATAACGCCTTCGCGGTCGATGGGCTTTATCGTGTGCACGTTGACAACATGGCAGGAGATGCCTTCTGCGGCAAGCTGATCTGCCGCCGTGAGCGCATCCGAGGTCAAGAGGCCGGAGACGAAAATCGTGACATCCGTGCCCTCTTTGAGGGTGTCGACCTTGAAGAGATCAAACTTATAATCCTCTTTGAACACTGTCGGCAGCGCCTTGCGGAAAAGACGGATATAAACAGGCCCGTTGTAGTCATAAATCACGGGCATGGCCGCGCGAAGCTGAATTTCATCGACCGGCTCGAATATCACGATGCCGGGGATGGAGCGCAGAACGCCGATATCCTCCATGCTCATGTGTGTGCCGCCGTTGAGCTCGGCCGCGATGCCGGGGTCGGTACCGACTATTTTTACATTGCTCTTTGCGTAAGAGATAGAGATCGCTATCTGGTCGCAGATACGGCGGGTTGCAAAGGGAGTGAAGCTCTCTATATAGGGCTTGAAGCCGTAGCTGGCAAGTCCGGCGGCGATAGAGGCCATGTTCTGCTCTGCGACGCCGCAGTCAAACATCTGGTTGGGGAAACGCTTGTACAGCGCGAGTGTGCCGCTGGCCTTGGAAAGGTCTGCGTCCAGGACGCATACGTGTCTGTCCTTGGTCATAAGCTCCGCGAGGCATTCCGCGTAAACAGCTCTCATTTCCATAATCTCAGCCCTCCCTGATTTCGGCGATAGCGGCTTTCGCCTGCTCTTCGGTGACGTTGGTGTTGTGGTTGCCTGCGCCCAGCTCTTCTATCCACTTGACGCCGCAGCCCTTGAGTGTGTTGAGGATAACCATGGTCGGCTTGCCGGTGGCGCGGTTGCTCTTCGCCTGCTTGATGGCGGCGGAAACCTGATCCACATCGTTGCCGTTTTCCACGTTGATGACATTCCATCCGAAAGCGGCCCATTTGTCCGCCAGAGGCGCGATGTCGTTAACCTGCGCGACGGTGCCGTCTATCTGCAGCTTGTTGTAATCCGTGAAGCCTATAAGATTGCCGAGACCCTTTGCCGCGGCGAACATGGCCGCTTCCCAGATCTGACCTTCCTGAGACTCGCCGTCTCCTATGATGGTGTAAATCGTTGCGCCGTCATTTTCGAGCTTTGAGCCGAGCGCCACGCCGACGGCGCAGGAGAAGCCCTGCCCGAGACTGCCGGTGGTCATGTCGATGCCGGTGGTGAGGTTCATATCGCAGTGGCTGGGGAGATGCGTGCCGCCCTGATTGAGGGTGAGCAGCTCTTTCTTGTCAAAGTATCCCTTGTTCGCGAGTGTCGCGTAGACAGCGGGGCCAGCGTGGCCCTTGGAGCAGACGAGTCTGTCGCGGCCGGGCATTTTGGGATTTGACGGGTCAACATTCATTTCTTCGAAGTAAAGCACTGCCAGCAGTTCTACTATTGACAGGCAACCGCCTATATGGCCGACACCGAGGTGCCCGATGCAGGTCATGATATCGCAGCGGATATCTTTGCATTTTTCTCTGAGATCACAATTCAAGGTCATAATCCTCCTTGTTTAATTAAAAGACTTAACCAAATAAATCTTACGCCTGTGAGTTCGCTTTGTCAATATATATAATCAAATAATGTTGCACAAATATAACCGCAGGTATGATTTCGACCGAAACAATTTGATTTTTCTGTTGACATATCCACAGCTCGGCGATATGATTATTAAAAGAGTTTATTAATTTCATTTATTTTTACTTTTCGAGGTGTGAGATGAAAACTTTTACCCCTGTTTACATTCCCGCCGGTGTTCCGACCTTCCATCTGGAGAGCGCGAAGGAGCAGTTTAACGCATCCGTCGCTCTGCTTCGCGGCATTGATGAGCGCTTTGCCGTTCCCGATGACATGCTTTTGAGCATAGACGCGCTCAACGCCTTTCTTGACTCTGTTGAGCCGGACCTTATCGTCTTTCAGAATCTGACCTTCGCAAACTCCGCGTATATTTCCGCCGTGCTGCACCGTACAAGTTGCCCCATACTGCTCTGGACGCTTCGTGAGCCTGTTATTGATGGCGGTCGTCTGCGTCTCAATTCGCTGACCGGCGCGTATTCCGCGGCAAACGCCATGCGCGCTTTTGACAATCGCCGTTTTGAGTACGTTTTCGGCGCGCCGGATGAAAAGCGCCTGCACGATGCGATAGCATCCTGCGTATCCGCCGCCGAGCTTATCAAGAGCATGCATAGCCTTAAAATGTCCGCTGTCGGCCACACGCCGCAGGGCTTCGGTTTCGGCCGCGCTCTTGATGCGGAGCTTCTGAGCGTCTTCGGCGTTGAGCTTGAGTCTGTTGAAGCGCGCGAGCTTATCGACAAGGCCAAGGGCTATACGGACGAGGAGTGCAAAGAGTATCTCTTGAAGTCCGAAAAAGCGATGCGCGGCCTTGATAAGACTCCCGAGAAAAATCTGCTTGATTACGCCCGCCTTTTCAAAGCCTATACCGAGTATGTGCAAGGCAATAACATAGGCGCTCTCGCCTCCCGCTGCTGGCCGGACTTTTTTACGGCTTTCGGCACTCCCGTGTGCGCCGTGCTCTCCATGCTCAATGACCTCGGTGTCGCCGCCGCGTGCGAATCGGACATCTACGGCGCGCTCTCCATGTGGATGGGCATGCATATATCCGGCGAGCCGGTGTTTTTCGGCGATCCCGTCTCTCTTGACGAGGGCGAAAATACCCTGACCTTCTGGCACTGCGGCGCCGCCGCATGCTCCTTGGCGCGCAAAGACACCGGCGCGGCCGTCGGTGTGCATCCCAACCGCAAAATCGGCCCCGCGATGGACTTCGGATGCGAAGCCTTCCCCGAAGCCACTGTTTTCCGCGTAGGCCGCGAGCCGGACGGCTCGTTCAGATTTTTCATTCTTGAGGGCGAGGCGCTGGATAAGCCGAAGCAATTCATCGGCACCTCAATAGTCGTCAAGACCGACAATCCCGTGCGTGAAGTCGTTGAAGAGAGCGTAAAGGCCGGCTTCGAGCCGCACTACGCAGTCATCAAAGGCCGCCACGCCGCCACCCTCGAAGCCGCCGCTCACATGCTCGGCATCCCCGTGTGCAAGTTTTGAGAATCGAATAATATATAATTTTCAAGGGAAGCATCGAAAATAACGGTGCTTCCCTTTTTTGCAAACATGTGTGTTTTATCGCCCGGAATATATCACTCCGCGTCAATGCCGCTGAGGATTTTTTCTTTTTCCGCGCGGAGCTCGTCTATCTTCTTTTTGCCGAGAGGATACATAAAGCGAAGGATTACGAAAATCAGGAAGTAGAGCACCGCAGGGATGAGCACGGAGTCTGTGAACATTGCGTTCAGCGTGCTGTCGGTGATGTTGGCGGTGTTCAGGACATTGTCCGTGTAACCGATGCGCAGCAGCGCGAGGTTTACGAGTATCGCCGCTATTGTCTGACCGAGCTTGCGCATAAATGTGAAGAAGGCATAGCTTGTCGCCTCATCGTGCAGACCGAATTTGACCTCGTTGTAATCTATTGCGTCTGTTGCGATTGCCCAGACGAGCAGGAAGATAAACGCGTTGCCTATGCCGGACAACAGGCAGACCGCGAGGAACATCCATACGTTTGTGCCGCCCACAAGATAAAGCGCGAGGTTGCAAACGCCTGCCAGCAGCATGCCGTAAGCGCATACGTCGCGGCGGCCGAAGCGCGCGCCGAGCTTGCCCGCAAACAGCATGATCACCGCAACCGGCAGATACTGGCATACGGTCGGCATCATGGAAAGACCGGGCTTGTTGAAATAGTAATTAAAAAGATATGTGTAATAGCTTTGGCTGAACATCTGCGCGGCGAGGAAGAGCATACCGGCAAGGCATACCGCCATATACGGGCGGCTGTGCAGCAGGATTTTAATGACCTTCCAAGTCTGCCCCTTCTCTTTGGGAGCGGGCTTGGTCGGCACGCGCTCGGTTGTCCAGCGATAGCAGAGGAGATACGCCAGCACGGAAAAGACGGAGATGATCACGGTGCCGATGAGTATTTTGCTGTAGCTCATTACGGACGCGCCGCTCTCGGTTTTCACATAGCAAAAGCTGATAAGCAGCATTGCGGGCATCGCGCCGAATGTCGAACCGATTGAACGGAACACCGACAGGGACGAGCGCTCACGGTCATCGGATGTGATAACCTGCGCCAGAGAACCGTAGGGGATGTTGATGCCGGTGTAGAGCATGCCGAAGAGAATATATGTCACATAAGCGTAGGCGAGATATCCTCCGCTGCTCAGTCCCGGGATTTTCACAAACATCAATACCGCCGACAGCGCCACGGGAACCGCGAGCGTTTTGAGCCAGCGGCGGTAACGTCCGTCGGGAGCGGGCTCCATGCGGTCAATTATGCGCCCCCATATCGGGTCGTTGATCGCGTCCCATATGCGCGCGATGATAAACATTATCATAATGCTCACAACGCCGATGCCGAGAATGTCCGTATAGTATTTCTGCAGCACGCTCTGCACAAGACCGAAAACCAGCAGTGACGCGAGGTCACCCATGGCGTAGCCGATCTTATCCCGTGTTCCGATGCCGCTCGTGCGGGAAATATAGCTTTCTTCCATTTGTTTTGACTCCTTATTTTTAATATTTTAATAAATATTTTTTATTTCACATCTGCCGCGGCCTTGAAGACATCGGCATATTTGCTCTCCTTGCGGTAGAATACCGCCGGCCGGCCGAGCGGCGCGGAGACGGTATATTCGCGCCCTCCGTGATACGGGGCGCCGCTCCAGAAATGCAGCCATTCTCCCTCCGGAAGGCACACGCGGCGATTTACCGCGCCCTTTTCTATCACCGGCGCAACAAAGAGATCGTCGCCGAGAAAATACGCGTACTCATCGCGGCTTGCCGAGTAATTGCCGGCCTCCCAGAAGTCGGGGCGGATTGCGGGAATGCCGCGCTTTGCGTCCTCTGCGCATTTTTCTATATACGGTCTGAGCTTTGCGTGTACGTTGGTGAGCGTCACCGTGTGCCTCAGGACACCGGCCGCGTCAAACTGACTGTTTGCCCACGGGCGTATTGACTCATGACTCCTCATCATCAGCGAGAACGCCCCCGCTTCGAGCCAGCGGGTGAACAGCTCGTCATCACGCTTGAGCTTGCCGAAGGAGAAAAATCCGCCGATATCCCAGTGTACCATCGTTACGCCCGAAAAGCCCAGCGAGAAGCATGCCGGCATTATGCACGGCAGACCGTAATCGTGTGTGTAATCCGTGTGCTGATCACCGTTCCAAAGCATGGGCGCGTATTCCTGTATGCCGAGATATCCCGAGCGGGTAAAGAACATGACGTCTTTTGCGCCGTATTCTTCTATCGCTTCTCTGTTCAGCTTTGCCCAGAGCACAGGCCACTTGTTGTGCAGCTGCGCCGGATCTCCGTCATGCAGCACGCAGTCCACCGGCAGATATTCGCCGAAGTCCGCCATCCAGCCCGAGATGCCGAGATCGAGCATGTTCTGCTTTATAAGCACGTCTTTCGTGAAACGCACAGCCTCCGGATTCGTCAGATCGAGCATGCCCGCGTCAAAGGTTGTGGATTTGATGTGATATATCTCTCCGCTTTGCTTTCTGATCAGATAGCCCTTTTCTTCGCAGAGATTATATAAGCGGCTTCCCTTGACAAGATATGGGTTTATATACGCCAAAAAGCGCACTCCGCGCTCGTTGAGCTTTTTAATGGCTCCGCGCAGATCCGGATAGAGCGTCTCGTCGACTTCCCAGTTCCACCATACCTGCTTGCCCATAACCGTGCGGTTCTCACCCGACCAGTCCTGACTCCACACGCCGCATATTTTTGCGCCGGCGTCCAGCATCGCAAAGGCTTTGTCGAGTATCGTCTGCGTTCCGCCCTGCACGCCAAGAATCATGCCGTCCATGCACCAATCCGGAATGTACTGCCGGTTTGGAACATTTTCGGAAGCAAATAGCGCAATTTCGCGATAGCTCTCGCCGATTTGAATTTTCAGCGAGCGCGGGCAGGAGTCAAAGGCGAATACATATTCGCTCTCGCCGAACTCGGCGCAACCGTCTCCGTCGGTATCGAAGGCGATGAAGCGGTTTTTATCCGTCACAAACACCGGCATCGGCGCGTAGCTGCCTATTTGTGAATGTGATTTTTCATGGTAGAGAGCCGTCGGGAGCAGGGCCTTTTCTATTATAGTCGAGGCTTTGATGTGCTCGGAAACGAAGTTCACGACCTTCTCGCCCCGCAGGTTTACCTTCCTGTACTGCTCTCCGCCGCCAAATACGGCCTCGTTCTCAATCGCCGGCAATCTGAACTCATATGACCATCCTATCTCGCCGGACAGCTTCAGCTCCGCGCCCTTGGATATCGGGGCATATTCGATTTTCAGAGCATGTCCGCCTGCGCTGAATACGACGGCGTTTTCGTTCTCCGCAAAGTCTGTGAGGGGAATTCTCTCCGCCTCGCTTACGGTGGTCTTTACGCTTCCGCGCGATGACGTATAGCTTTTCTCCTGCCGAACCGCGGTAACGAACGGCTTATCCGGACTGTGCGAAATCAGCTGCCGTTCGTCATCGAAAAGCGCCCAGCCGATGCCGCTTATGGTTTTCAGCATTTAATTCGCTCCCTCCTGAAAATATAGTTTCTTTATCGTCTTTAATATAAGACTTTTAAATCTTGCCTATATATTAAGTTCCCGACGCGATATTGTCAAGAATGAACCATTGACTTTTTTAACAGCGTGAATTAAACTTGATCGGGAAAGGACGTGCGCAAAATGGAGAAATCACGTATCTGGGATACGATATCCCGCATCATTGACATGATAGTCGCCGGCTTCCTGTGGCTTGTTTGTTCACTGCCCGTAATAACCATAGGCGCGGCAAGCACCGCCCTGTATTATTCCGTAGTCAAATGTGTCCGGCACGAGCGTGACCGCCTGACGGCCTGTTTCTTTTCCGCGTTCAGGAAAGAGTTTAAGCAGAGCACGCTGACATGGCTTATTTATATCGCGTATATTGCTGTTATGGCCGTTGATGCCGCGCTTGTCGAGAAATTCGGCCTCGGAGAAGGCTTTTTCGGCGTCCTGCGCTGGATGTTCTTCCTGCCGGCAATCCTGACTCTTCCGTGGATGTTTGCCTATATTTCCCGCTTTTCCAATAATATAAAGGGCAGTTTTAAATTTGTGGGCTGGCTGACGATGCGGCACATATGCCGTTCGATTTTGATGGCGGCCGAGCTTATCGGCACTGCGGTCATAGTATGGCTTATCCCCGTTCTGCTTCCGCTTCTGCCGGGAGCCGTGTGTCTGCTGATGAGCCTGCATATAGAGCCGGTTTTCCGCGAATATACCAAAGACCAAAGCGATGAAAATATCGACGCATGGTATAACGAATAACAAATAATAAAGTGACAGCGCATATTGCGCGCGCTGCCGCAAATATAACGGAGGGACAGCTTTATGACGAAAACCATAGAGATTCACGCATCTGAAAAAGACGGACTTTTGCTTACATTAGATAACCGCGAATTGCTGCGCCATAGCGCCGAAAGCCCCGCGCTGTTTGCCGGACGCGGCAAAGAGAGCATCGCCATGTATCGCGGGAATTTTGATATTGAAGACCGCGTTGAAGAGCGTTTTGCGCTTCGCCTTTCGAGAGTTGACGGCGATTTGTTAATATTCACGCACCCCGACATGAGCGGAGAGCTTACGCTGCGTATTATCCGCGAGGGCGCTTTTTTGAAACTGCGCGGGAGTTGTTCGGACAGCAGCATAAACCGCCTTTGGATTCGCCTTTCCGCCGGGAAAGGGGAGCATGTAACCGGCGGCGGCGAACAATTTTCCTCGCTGGATTTGCGCGGAAAAATCTACCCCATATGGACGCGCGAGCAGGGCGTCGGGCGAAACAAGCTGACGGAAATAACGCGCCTTGCCGATGCAAACGACCACGCCGGCGGGGATTATTACACAACATTTTTCCCACAGCCTACTTTTATCTCATCAAGACTTTACTGGACGCACCTCGAAAACTACGAATACTCGGAGCTTGACTTCCGCGCGGAAAACTTCCATGAGATCGGCGTATGGGCCAACAGCCTCAATCTCGTCTTTTCTGCCGGCGACAGCTATCGCGAACTCAGCCGCAGTCTTTCTGCGCTCCTCGGGCGTCAGCCCGTTCTGCCGGATTGGGCAATGAAAGGCATTTGGATGGGCGTTCAGGGCGGAACAGAGAAAACTCTTGAACTGCTCAACCTCTGCCGCGACGGCGGTATGGACGTTTCCGCCGTGTGGATACAGGATTGGGAGGGACGCCGCATCACTTCTTTCGGCAAGCGCCTGCAGTGGGATTGGCGTTGGAATAAGGACACCTATCCCGGACTTGACAAGGTTATCGCTTCCGATCCGAATACTCGCTGGATGGGATATATTAACCCGTATCTGGTAGAAGGTGGCGCGCTGTTTGCCGAGGCGCAGAGCAACGGATATTTTGTGAAGAAGCAAAACGGCGAGGACTATCTCTTCGACTTCGGCGAATATGACTGCGGCGTCGTCGATCTGACCATGCCCGCCGCTTATGAATGGTACAAAAACGTCATCAAGACAAATCTTATCGGTTTGGGTTTTCGCGGCTGGATGGC
Organism: Oscillospiraceae bacterium; assembly: GCA_963636125.1. Classification (GTDB taxonomy): domain Bacteria; phylum Bacillota; class Clostridia; order Oscillospirales; family Oscillospiraceae; genus Limivicinus. The sequence goes on from CAVHIP010000016.1 coordinate 17,419, forward strand.
CGATTTCGGCGAATACCTGCCGGCTGACAGTGTCTGTTTCGGCGGCAGCGGCCTTGAAATGCACAACAAATGGCCGATGCTCTGGGCAAAATGTAACCGCGATGCTGTTGAGGAATCCGGCCTTCTCGGCGAGTGCGTCTTCTTTATGCGCGCCGGAGCCGCAGAAAGTCAGGTGTATTCAACCTTGCTTTGGGCAGGCGATCAGAATGTCGACTGGTCGGATGATGACGGCTTACCGTCTGTCATAACCGCGGCGTTGACGGCTGGGATGAGCGGATTTGGCCTGCACACCTGCGATGCCGGCGGATATACCACTCTCTACGGCATGCATCGTGATGAGGAGCTGCTTCTGCGCTGGCTGGAGTTTGCCTGCTTTACGCCGGTAATCCGCACGCACGAAGGCAATCGCCCCGACGATAATGTCCAGCTGTACTCGAACAGCAAAATAATCTCATCCGCTGCCCGTCTTTCCCATATTCATACCGCGCTCCTGCCGTATCTCAAGAGCTGCGTTGAGGAAAATGCCGCCGACGGTATTCCGGTAATGAGACCGCTCTTCTATAATGCTCCCGAAAGTGACCGCGCATATGAGCGTAATCTCTACAGCTATTATCTTGGGGATGAAATGCTCGTCGCGCCTGTTGTTGCTCCGGGCGAGAGCGCGCGAAGCGTCTGGATTCCGGAGGGCGAATGGGTTCATCTGTGGTCAGGCGAAAGCTGTGCCGCCGGCGAGACCAAAGTGGATGCGCCGCTTGGCAAGCCCCCTGTCTTTTACAGAAAGAACGGTAAATTTGAACCGCTTTTCCGCAAACTTGCCGATATTACTTAAGCTGTATATGCTGTTCTGTTTCCGCAGAGAATTGTATCTTTTGCGATTTTCTGCGGATTTTTCAGCATCAAAAATGAAAAAATACACTAAAAATTGCCTGCCGCGCTGAACCGTTTGCCCGGCATTTAGATAATTTGCACAAAAACGGGCTCTAAAATTCTACATCTGCGTCAGTTCTAAATGCTTTACAAATTCAACCGACGACATTATAATAAGCGTGTCCGATAAAGCTCGGCATTGAGCAACGGATTTTTTTGAAGGAAGTTAATTAACGCTGTTAATTAAAATATTAAGAACCAAAAGGAGAAACAAAATGAAAAAGACACAGAAACTGATTGGTCTTTTCCTCGCGCTGGCAATGTGCTTCTCTCTCGTCGTGTGCAACGTCTCTGCTTCCGCCGAGACCGCGTCAAACGAAGAGATCACCATCAACTTCCCCTGCATCTGGGTCGGCACCGACTCTAAGGCAAACTATCTCGCCAAAATGGTAGAGGACTTCAACGCCGAGAACGCCGGCTCCATCAAAGTTGTCATTGAGGAGCAGACGGACTATCAGGCATACCGCGACAAGATCCGCACTACCATCACCACCGGCTCTGCCCCCGACATCTGCATTCTTGATACTACCTTCGATATCAAAGCATATCAGGAAACCGGAAAGTTCATGGACCTGACCCCGTATCTTGAAGACGGCTGGGGCGCCAACTTCACCGACGGCTGCCTCGATGCATGGGCAGTTGACGGCAAGACCTATATTCTTCCCTTTGAGAGCGCAATCTTCCCCATAGTTTATAACAAGGCAATCCTTGCCGAGGCAGGTTGGGACACTTTCCCCACCACCTATGATGAGATGTTCAAGATGTTTGAGGACATCAAGGCCGCCGGCTATGCCGCAGTCGGTCAGATGGCCGGCGACAATGCATGGACATCCATGCTTTGGTACTCTCTGATTGTTGAAGCCATCGGCGGCAAAGACGTCTATGCAGACGGCCTGAGCAACCCCGCATTTGTTGAAGCGGCCGGCGTACTTAAAAAGATGTACGATTACACCTTTGAAGGCGCTGTTTCCGCAACCGCATCCGACGTTAACGGGCACTTTATCGCGCGCGATACCGCTCTCTACCTGAACGGCCCGTGGTGGATTGCAAACTTCTATAAAGAAGAGAACAACGGCCTCAACGAGGTTTGCGACGTCGCTACCAACCCCGTCTATGAAGGCGGCAAGGGTGACGGCACCGGCCTTGTGACCACCGTTCAGGGTTTCCTCGCCTGCGCAAAGCAGGATGATCCCGCAAAGGAAGCTGCAGTTGTCAAGTTCCTTCAGTACATCTCCGAGCCTGAGCGCGTTTCCGAGTGGGCTCTCGATTCCGGCGCAATGTTCTTCGTCAAGTACACTCCGTCCGCCGAGACCAACGAGATTTCCCAGAAGTTCACCGAAATTGCCAACAACGCAGGCTACACCATTCTCCACGTTAACGGCAACTTCCCGACGGCCTTCTCTACCGAGTTCCCGGCCGCTGTCTCCTCGCTCGTTCTCGGTGAGGTTGACGAGCAGGGCTTTGTTGACATGCTTCAGACAGCAATCGACATGGCAGCTTGATACCGAGTTGCCGAATACAAGCAAACTTTAAACGATAACCTTGTCGGGCAGGCCGTCCTTGCCTGCCCGACATCTATTATTTCGTTGACTTACCAAAGAAGCCTGAATGTCAAAGGCTTTTTTGCTAAACCAAGGAGGTGACGCGATGAGACCCACTAAATCCGATCGATACGCTCTTGCCGCTTTTATGGCGCCCGCGTTGATTATGATGATCGTCTTCTTCGTGATACCGGTGCTGTATGTTGCCACCGTCAGCATCCTGAAATGGAACGGTATCACCGCGCCGACTGTTAACGGCCTGAAGAATTTTGCTCTGCTTTTCAAGGACAAGTCGTTTATTCGTTCTGTCACGAATAACATTATTTGGGCGTTAACTGCCGCTTGCATACAGGTTCCGCTTGCGATGCTCATGGCGATTATTCTCTCCCGCAAGCCTAAAGGATGGAAGTTCTTCCGCACTGTGTATTTCTTCCCACAGGTTATTTCCGGAATAGCTCTCGCTATGCTTTGGCGCGGAATTTATAACGCAGACTACGGCCTTCTCAATGGACTTCTCAAGGCGATAGGACTTGGGCAATATGCGTGCGACTGGCTTGGCGGACTTAAAACAGCATTTCCGGCAGTTCTTATTTATTGGGTGTTTTATGTCGGTTATTATATGGTCATTATGATGGCGGACATTACCACCATCGACCAGAGCTATTATGAAGCCGCGACCATTGACGGCGCAAGCGAATTTCAACAGGCAATCTATATCACGATTCCGCTTATCAAAAAGACTTCGCTGCTCACCTGCGTGACTCTTGCAAGCATCATGGGTTTGCGCCAGTTTGAGCAGGTATATATGCTTACAAACGGCCAGCCCGCAAACACCACCTCGACGATAGTTTTGTATCTTTACAAAAAGATGCAGGATGCAAACTACGGTATGGCAAGCGCGAGCGCGGTAATCCTCATCATTGTCGGAATTGTCTTCATTATCTGCATCCGAGCGCTCTTCACGGGAAGAGATGAAAACCTGCCGGCAAAGAAAAGGAGGAAAGACTGATGGAAAACAACGCCATTCTCTATAAAACGCCGTGGCAGCGCGCGAAGCAGGGTCTGCTTGTCTTCTTTCGCTGGTTTCTGATAATTTTCTTTGCGGCGTACACTCTCTTTCCCCTTATCTGGCTTGTTATTTCTTCCTTTAAGACAAACTATGAGCTGCTGACAGATCCTTTCTCCCTGCCGGCTGTGTGGCAGATAGGCAACTATATAAACGCGCTGACAGTCGCCGGTCTTGGGCGTATGCTTATAAATTCGCTTCTTGTCGGCCTTGGCGCAACCGCTTTCAATGTGATTATCGCAAGCATGAGCGCCTATTGCATATCTCGCTTCCGCTTCAGAGGACGCGAAAAGTTCTACGGGCTGTTCACCGCGGGAATACTTATCCCTCTGAATGCTCTCATGGTGCCTTATTTTGTCATCATAAACAAGCTCGGTCTGTACGACACATACGGCGGCATGATTCTGCTCTACACCGCAATCGGTATCCCGATGTCGACCTTCCTGATTCGCGGTCTGATGGATTCTATTCCGTCTGAGCTTGAAGAGGCTGCGTACATTGACGGCTGCGGTTTCTTCGCCCGCTTCTGGCATATCATCCTTCCGCTCTCCAGAACCGGCATAGTCACTGCCGCAACCTTTGAATTCCTGACCTGCTGGAACGAATTTGTTTTTGCAAACCTCATCGTTTCATCCGAAAAGCTTCGTACGATCCAAGTCGGCATCAGATACTTTACCAATCAGTTTTCCACCGACTATGTCTCCATGTACGCCGCGATAGTAATTTCGATTATTCCCTCAATACTCGGCTATGTTCTCTTCCAGGAACAGATTATAAGCGGCATGACAAGCGGAGCCGTAAAAGGTTGATTTGTATTCAGCGGATACATGTGTATGTTAAAAACGCCCTTCGATGATAAATCGAGGGGCGTTTTGCCAAAATTGAAGATTTGATATATACAGCTTTATCGTTTCAATACAACGCTGTCTTTACCATAGAAGCTTGCCATATCGATATTCTTCCAGTCTGAGGGATCGGCGGTTATATCGTCGTAATACAGCAGATACGGGCGCGACGGATAGTCCTCGAGCTCTGCATCATGCACATCGGGGTCGCGCAGGATACGTAGCCGTCCAACCGCGCAATCGTGAAATGCCTTTGCCTCGCCATTCCGGAGTATTCCGACGGCGCTTGCCGATGTGAGACTTCCGCCGGAGATAATCGCGGCGCCGACAATAGCGATACTGAGAGCTGCGCAAGCGGCGAGCGGCAGCAGCATAACGCTGTTTTTATTATCGCTTGTTTTGCCGATTTTTTTTGCAACCCAGCCGAGCCAATAGAATATGTTTATGATGACCAGCAGCGCAAACGCGAAGAAAATAATGTTCAGTAATCTGAATTCTCCGACGTTGCCGAGCGCGTATATCGGCGGGCAGAACATGGCGGAAAGCGCGCAGTATGAGTATAGCGTTACGAGCAGGGGGAAACGAAATGCAAAAGTTGATTTTTTTGCGCCGTGCCACAGCAATGGCGCGATAAGAACAAGTATCGCAAAAAAAGCGGGTGAAAACCATCGGAGCGAATATTCGGCGCACTGCGCGAAGGACATTATTATTGCCTCAAAGACACCCGGGGAGTTCTCAACGGTTGACTGCCGTATAAAATTGCCGGGCGCCGCGATGCTTATTCCAAAGCCGATAAGCAGGACGATGGTCGGAATAATCAGATTTTTCCATCGTTTATCGCGCAATATCGCCAGCAAAGCTATCGCGCTTACGGCGACGATTGCGCAATTGAGCGCCGTTACGTAATTTCCACCGCCGAGAATAGCGCAAAGCAGACACAGCCATATTCGAGAAGCCTTGCCTTCTTCTGTTACGCATTTTATGCCGAGCGCAAAAGCAATCAGCGACAGACCATAGAAAAAAGTGTAAAAAATCGCGCCGTTGTACCAATAAAAGCCTTGTACGGGGGAGGGGAGAAGCTGTGTGCAGGCGATAACACAGGCGCATCCGATGCAGCCGGAAAGACGTTTGTCCAATCCGAATACTCCGGAGAACAAGCCTACGCACAAGGCGATACAGCCTGCGGTAAGCGCCGAGAGCATGATAACTGCCGTAACCGAATAAAGCTGTTCTCCGAAAACGGCAGGTTGTATTGAAAAAAGAAAAACGGCGGAATATGTACCCTGCCATATTGTATAAACTTCGCCCACGTGTTTAAGCCCTCTTAAAAGAGCCTTCGCAACCGAGCCGGTTTCAACAAACACCTTGTGCGCCTCGTAGCCGTAGCTGTAATCGTCCGCGCATGGGACGGCGTACATGCCGGTGATCAGCATCGGCAGTAGAAACACACACAGAATTATAATATATATAATAAGTATTTTCATGTATGAGAGACTTGTTGTTTTCATTTTTCTCCAGCTTTACTGTCTTTATGAGTAGAATTGTGTAATGCGCCGGAAGCAAACTTCCCATCGAATGCCGTGACCTTAAGCTCTCCCGGATTTACGGAGAAGCTCTCCCTGAAAGCGCGGTGAAATGCGGAATAATCGGAAAAACCGGCGTCCGATGCGGCCTTGTTGGCGTTGACGCCTTCTCGGATAAGCCTCGCGGCGTAGAGAAGCCGCTTTTGCCGCACATATGCGTGCACGGTACTGCCTGTGTTTTCCTTGAAAAGGCGCATAAAATGGTATTTGCTCAGATAAACCTTCTCGGCGAGCGCGTCTACCGTCAGCTTCTCGGAGAGATGCTCGTTTATATATGAAAGCGCATTTTCGATTTTGTCGTCTTTTCCCGTCGGAGCGGAATTCGGCGATGCGGCGGAAATGCGGTTGATTTGTATTATAAGCTGTATCAGCAGCGTATCTGCCATTGGCTTTGAACCGAAGCTGTCGCTTGTAAGATTGCTTTCGAGCGCCTCAAGCGTTGTCTTCAGGCTTTCGCGTTGTTCATCATTTGGAGAAAGCAAATTTTGCCCCCTCCTGTCCGCCGCATCAAAGCATTCGGAAAGCTGAGCGCCCGGAATTACACGATCGGGGAAATTCTTGTCGAGATATATGATTATCCGCTCATACGGTTCTTTTATGTCAATTAGAGCTTTGTGTATCGTGTGGTGACCTATCAGCAGCACATCCCACGGGCGCAGTGTGTATTTTTTATCTTCTACCGCGTAATCTACCTTACCGGAGATAAGAATGACAATCTTGTCAAACTCGTGAAAATGAAAATCACGTTCCTGACCGGCAGTATCGCGTAAGTGAAAGAGACGATAATTTTCATTCAGATACCCTTCACGGGAAAATCCGGATTTCACTGTCATATTATCATCTCCTCACAAGCAAGTATATAGCATTTTTTGCAATGTTTCAAGCGTTAAATGCAATTTACATGGCAGAAAACAAAATATAATAGTAGGCGGCACTGTGTAGGGTCTCTTTGTAGCGCGACAAAATAAGTGGTGCCGCCTTAATATTTTCTTAACAGAATAGACATTTTTATAAAATAATGGTTGAAATAACGGCGGATACGTGATATTATGTAAATAAGATTATTTATACGAGGGCCACCGTTATGAAAAACAAACAATTCAAAAGGATAGTTTCTCTGGTCTTGGCGGTGATCGTTATATGCTCTATGTCGGTTGTCGCGATGGCTGATACGAAAACCGTGAGTGTAGTAGTGAAAAGCGGGGATACTCTTTACAGCATCTGTAACCAATATGGGATAAACTATTACAAAAGCAAAGACACTATCATGCGCCTTAACAATTATTCCGATTCGCGCATGCTCGATAAAATAAAGGCAGGGAGCACAATTCTTCTCCCCGTATCGAGTACGGCGAGCAGCAGTACATCCAACATCCGTGTCGTAAACACTGCCGCTTCAACTGCGCAAAAATCCGGGCCCGTTTCGCTTGTTGCAGGTACTGCGTCAAGTATGAGCGCAGGCGACAAAGTGGCGTATTATCTGGTCCTTTACTCGATAAAATCCGGCGACACGCTTATAAGTCTCTACAGCCAATGGGGAATGGATTTTTCCACATATCAGAGTCAGATAAAATCCCTCAACGGGCTGACAGATCTTAATAAGCTTACAGTCGGCAAAATGCTGTACCTGCCGGTTAACAGAAGCGACATAGCAGGAGCTGCAAATTACGCGATAATCGAGCATACCATTACATCCGGGGAGACGGTTTACGGCATATGCTCCGGCTACGGGCTCGATTATAACAAGGCAAGTCTTTCGCTTCAATGCTTTAACCGCGGCATGGACTTTGCGAAGATACGCGTCGGGCAGAAGCTGTATATTCCCGTTTCAATTACGGCAAGCTCCTCCGCGGTCAGCAACGCGACATCTGCAATTGCTTCTTATTCGTCATACGGAACTGCAACCGTTCTGCCGATTGCGACTACCACAACCACTACCGCAACAACGCCTGCCGCTGCGGGTACAATTCCTGCGGTGACCTCCGTAAACGCCTCCGCTTCGCTTCCTACATCCACGGTGTATAACGGATACGCCGTCGTATTGAGTAGCAACGGTTATCTCTCTCTGCGCCTTGAGAACCCTTCGATTGATGTGAACGTGGCTTATACAGCCCAGTCGCTTGCAAACTATTCGCCGCGCCCCGGAGATTATGTCCATGTCGTTTTCACTCCGACGGATTTCCTGCTTGTCTCGGCGCAATATGTATATAACGTTTTCACAGGGAAATAACCGGCAAATTACACAACCCAAATATTTCAGCGGGAGAAATTTTTGATTTCTCCCGCTGTTTTAGCATCATAATATTTGTATTCACGCCTTTGCGCCGATCATTACTTCATTCACAGTCCGCATCAGCGCATTCACGTCTATCGGCTTTGCGATGTGCGCGTTCATCCCTGCGGCATACGCATTTTTCTTATCCTCGTCAAACGCATTGGCGGTCATGGCGATGATCGGTATCCGCGCCTTGTCCGGATCATACAGCGACCTGATTGCTTGTGTCGCCTCATATCCGTTCATTGTCGGCATCTGGATATCCATGAGAATAAGATCATAGTAATCCGCCGGATGCGTCTTGACCATGTCCACCGCTTCGCTGCCGTCTCCGGCGGTCTCGACTTTGAAGCCGGCGGATTCAAGTATTGCGACGGCGATTTCCATATTCAGTTCGTTGTCTTCCACGAGCAACACCCGCCAACCCGACGCTTTGATGTTTGCGGGATCAAAGCGCTTCTCGGCTTGCCCATACACCATATCCTCGGTTGTGAGCTTAAATTCAAGCGTCACTGTAAAGACGGTTCCTTTGCCGAGCTCGCTCTGCACGCTGATATCGCCGCCCATGAGCTCTATCAAGCTCTTTGTTATGGACATGCCCAGCCCGGTGCCCTGTGTGCGGCTCACCGTCGTCGTCTTTTCCCTCGTGAACTGCTCGAATATATGGCCTATGAAATCCTCGCTTATGCCGACGCCTGTATCCTCAATGATAAAATCATAATATGCATATCCCTCACGATCCGATTTTCTTTCTCGCATCGTGTATGTTATTTTGCCGCCATCAGGTGTGAATTTGACCGCGTTGGTCAAAATATTCATGAGCACCCTGTTGACATGCAGCGCGTCCGCATATACATATATATCGTCGAGATTCTCTGTCTTCTCGATGTATGTCAGCCCTTTGGCCTCAATATCCGCGTGAACAACGTCCTTTACAAGCTCCATCTGGTCTTTTATGCATACCGGAACCGTCTCTATGCTTACCTTGCCGCTCTCGATGCGGCTCATGTCGAGGACATCGTTGATGAGCGACAGCAGATGCTGACTTGATATCATGATTTTGTCAAGATAGTCGCTGAGTTTCGATTTGTCATTGATATTCTGCTCGGCCAGATTTGTAAAGCCGATGATGGCGTTCATGGGAGTACGTATATCGTGGGACATGTTAAAGAGAAAATCACGCTTGGAGCGGTTTGCCGTATCCGCTTTATCTGCTGCAAGAGTGAGCTCCGCGTTCTTCTTCTCGAGTTCAAGCTTATAACTGTGCTCCAGGTCTTTCTGCTCCGATATCAACTTGTTTGTGGAGCGAAGCCTCACGAATTGCACCATGGCAATCGAGAATATGTAAAGGATTATTGCCAATCCCACAACCGGCAAGGTATTCTCATATACCTGCCTCTCGGACAGAAACGCGCAGATATAAAACTCGCGCCCGTGGCTGTATCTGCCGAAATACCGCTGGCTGTCGCCATCTTTTTTCAGCGTGAACATCTTGTCCGCCTGACTGTTTTGTCGGATATCGTATACGAGTTTGTAATCCGCCTCGGATATAACATCCTTAAGAAGACTTCTGTCGTTTGAAGCGACTATATCGGAGCCGTCTGTGATGACAAATGTGCCGTTTTGCTCCTTATCAAAGCCGTCCAAAAGATTTTGTATCGAAAGTATCGACTTTGACGCGAATTCCTTGACGGTGTGCCGATATACCAGAAGCGCGCCCGACGGACACTGTTCAATGGCAACATCTATGTAGGACTCATCCTCCAGCTTGACGCGATTCATGTATATGTTGTTTTCATAACGCATTAATTTCAGGATGGTGTCCGTGTTCAGCATGTGCCTGAAGCGGTCATAGCCTATGCCGTCTTTCGTGTACTCCGCGATAATATTGCAGTTTTCATCCACTATGGTAACGCCTGTGGCTGCAAGTTCCTCCACGTGCCGCCGCAGATCCTCCTCTGAGACTTCTTCATCACAGTCTCTTATCAGCCTTGCGCTTTCGGCTTTGCGTATAAGGCTTTTAGCCGCCTCCGTGTTGTTGAACTCAATATAATTGCTGTACTGACGCTTTATATATTCTATCTCCGCGGCAAGTCTGGCGTCGCTGTTCTTCTTGCTTATGTATGCGTTTATAGACATTACCGCAAGAGCCAGCAGTATGCCGATTACTATGGCCAAAGCTATAAAACCCTTGCTGAAAACAGAACCCTGACTCTTACTTTTCAACGGCTCCACCTCCCGGGTATCTGTCTGCATCATCAAGATAGCGATTTATAATCTCTTTAAGAGTTCCGTCATCGCGCATCTCGACTATTGCGGCGCTCACCTTTGCGCATAGCTCCGCGTCGGCGTTCTTGGCAAAAGCTGTCCCCACGCTGCCGCGCATGAGCGGCTCGCACAATATGGTAAATGATGTGTTATAGTCTTTCATGTACTGCACAATAGCGGGTTCGTCCGCCACGAGAGCGTCTATATAATTACATCCTAATGCGGCGAACGGAAGGGAGTTGTCCTCGTAACTGAACACTTGAATATTTTCCGGAACATTCGGGTTGCTGCGCTCAAGCAGTATATTCTCCGCAACGCTTGCAGCCTGAACGGCGACGGTTTTACCTTCCAGATCCTGAAGCGAATGTATATCGCTGTTGGCGTTGACCACCACTACCTGATTGCTGTTCATATATGGACCCACCCAAAGATAGTCATCCTCGCGGCTCTCTATGGTAAAGCCACCGGTAACACAGTCAACCTCTCCGGATGCGAGAAGATTTTCCTTGTCTTCCCAATTGATGGTGACGAATTGAATGTCGTAGCCGATGCGGTCAAATGCCTCCTTGAGAATATCGACGTCAAGTCCGGTGGGATTGCCGTTATTATCCAGATCCATAAAAGGCGGATAGTCCTCGCTCCCTACGGTGATAACGGGTCGATCATCGTCGGCGTCCGGCGTAGCTTCCTTTCCGCATGCCGCAAGGCAAAATACGAGAATGACCGCCGCGATGACAATCCAAAATCTTTTTTTCGGCATTTTTTTACTCACCGTCCTTCTGCTCTAAAGGCAATACCTCGAATTCACATGCGGCTTCCTAATGATTGCTTGAAATCTGATTAAAAAAAGCTATTCTATATCTATTTTATTTTAGCTTTTTCTTTAAAATTTTGCAAGCTCTTTCGGAATTTTTTGTGGAAAATGTCATACTGAAAACTGATTAAAACATTTAATGACAATTAAATGTTTTAATAG
>CAVHIP010000017.1:0-28572 GCA_963636125.1 Oscillospiraceae bacterium
CTACGCCGCTGCGGCGGCTATTAAAACATTTAATTGCCATTAAATGTTTTAATCGGTTTTCAGTATAAGCTCGATTTTGCCCATTCCCATGTCGTATAGCTTTCCGCCGTAACGGGTGCATTTGCAGACATGCGGGGCAACGCCGTTTGAAATATCGTTTCTGTGCTTGTGCGTGTCGTAATTCTTGCCTAATGTTGTTTGAAAAACCTTGTCGGTAATTTTCAATGCTTCCTTTCCGCAGATGGGATATAAAATCGTTTTCGAAAGAAAACCGCATCCTCCGCCGAGCCACACCGTGCCTTTTGCGTTAGCGCCGCGACCGAAGCGTGAGTAAAAGCTTTTGTAGACCTCCTGCTGGAAATAATCCAGAGCGGAAAGTACCTCCTCTATCGTAATTTTACAGATTTCGGTATCGATTGTCAATTCAAAATCGATTTGACTGCCCGGTTTCAGCGCTTCGCGGAGAATGGGGAGCGGCTTTTCCTGCCCGCGGAGCGTGTAATCGATTTTCTGCGCGAGGACGAGTTGAGAAAGCTGTATAGGCTTGCTGTCGCTGACGATAAATCCCGACATGATCGAGTTTACCGCGTTGTCTTTTCTGTCGGCGCGGCCCAGCGTGTTAAACACGGCGGCTTCCAGCGCGGCAGTCTCGGATTTCAGATAGGTGTTTCTGTTTTTCCCATAGGATGCGGAATTCGTGATGCCTGAAATTTTATCCTTATAGCGCTCCGGCTCCCGGGAAATGCGCTGACATATCAACGCCGTGCGCAGCATGCCCTTCAGCGCGCTTCCGGGGATATACGGATTGCCGTACGGATCTTTCATGAATGTCAGAATTTCCTTCGGCGTGGCGCCTCCGCCGTTTGTTCTCCGTACGAACGCGTCGCCGGGATCCATCCTGTACATTTCCCAGCGCTTGACGTATTGCTCGTTAATGCGCCGGCTGTTCAGCCACTGACCCAAATCCGAGTTGTAATTGCTCAGCATGAACTCCTCGTAAGCGCCGTCAAGCCGCCCCCGTTGCAGATCGACGAACATTTTGGCGGTATCCGGCACAATTACCGGACCGCTGTTGCCGTATTGGATATATTCCTTTTTGCCCAGCTTTCCCCCGTCGCCTACGTGTATGGGCGACAGCGCGGTAATGCGCAGATTATAATGTTTCAGATATTCCCGCATAGTTATACCCCCAGGAACAAGCCTTTTGCGCAGCGGTACACGGCGTGCGCGCCGCCCTCGCTGACATCGTATATATCCCCGTGAAAACGCTCCTTAAAGCAGGAACCTGCCTGCATTGTATACAGATCACGCTTTTTCCTCTGCTCCTCCGCGTAGTTTTCCGAATACACAAAGCCGGAGCGCTTCTGCAGCAGATAGGCCGCGCCTTCAAGCGCGCTTTCCATCTCGCTCTCCTGCGGAAGAGCGGAGGAAAGAAGCATATACCGCTCGCTTTTTTTGCCGAGCATATCGAGCAGACAATCGCTCTTTGTTCCGTTGCGCAGCTCAAATCGCCCTTTGCCGCTGTTTCGCTTTCCGCCGATGCCGGCGTAGGAAAGGCTGTCCAGCAAATCCTCCAGCAAATATTGAGCGTCTTCGTTTTCAACCGCCGCGATTATATACAGTCCGCTGCCCTCGTTGAACAGATAGTTGCCCACACGGTAGGGGAGCGTGTCCTCCTCCCGGCGCACGGCGGCCATTACCTGGCTGTAAGCGCGGCCGAGATTGTGTAAGCCGCACTCCTCCGGATTCGCATTACCCGCGAGATATTCGCCTAATTTTTCCGCCGGGATATATTTCAGCTTTTTATATTGCTTTTTCTGCTTTGAGTCGCCCTGCTCCCTCGGCTCTATATAGAGCATGGGCTTCGGCAGAAAATACCGGTCTTTGATGTATGGGAAAGCGTCCGAAAAGAGCAGCTTTTCGTTTTTTACGGCGTCGTAAAACTCATTCTCCGCGCCCGCCTTCATTGCCTCGATATAGAGCGCCGAAAAGAGCGTGTCCGCTTGAAAATTCAACGCGCTTTCGTTTAACACGCCGTTCCCGAAATGGACAGGGGCATTGAATTTAAGCTTATAGATTTTATAATTCATTGCCGCCTCCTTAAAGGTTGGCAAGCATTTCCCTGCATTGCTCCAGCGCGTCCTCGTCCACATCGCCTATGACCGGATCGATTTCAATGTCGAGAAACTCAACCTTGCCGTAGCCTCTCGAGCCGCTGCCGCCGAGATAATCGTACTGCAGCAGTTGGAAGCCTTTTTGAATAGTTTCAAAGTCCCGCAGCATGGTTTCGTCGTCCTTGTATTCATATACAAGGTTCAGCCCGAACTTGGCGCCCCGGATGACTCGCTCCAGCTGGCGCGGGTTTGCGACCGCCGTGGCGCGGTTAATTGTGTTTTCAAACTTGAGCTCCGTCGCGCGGTAGATATTTTTCTCGCGCAGCTCCTCCTTGTTTTGCAGGAACATATCCGAGAAAAGCAACCGCGCCGTCTTCACTTCGCCTTTTTTTGCCGAACCGAACAGATCCTTTATGCGCGCGTCATCTTCATCCGGGTTGCGGGCAAATTTATCGTTATAATATTTCGCGAGCAGCGTACGCATTTTGCCTTTAAGCGAGCTGCCCGGAATGATCGGCTCGTCGGTGCGGACATCGCGGATGACCGGCGAGTCGACCGCGCCGATTGCGGCGAAAGCATCGCTGCCGCCGATGTGCAGACCGGTTTTTACTTCCAATATACCTGTGATTTCCAATTTTGCAAACATTGTGATGCCCTCCCTTAATCGTCGTTTCCGCCGTAATATTTGCGGAACGCTACCAAAGCCTCAAGGTAATGACTGAACAGAATATAGTTTTTGCGGCTGCCGTTGATTTCTTTTATGATGTTGAAAATATCCGCTTTTTCAAGGAACTCTTTAACGGTTCTTTCGCGTCCTGCCTCATAGTAGAAGCGCAGTTTCATGTAATTGATGCGCCCGATTATATCGGCATTCAGCTTCTCATCCTTGGAATTTAAAACCTCGTTGTATATGTCCGCAGACATTGCCAGCAGGTTCCTGATTTTCGATGTGGTGACGATTGGAATCGTTCTTCCGTTTCTGTCTTGCCGCTGCGCCAGTTCTTTGATTGCCTTCTCTGCTGAATCCACATAGTTTTCTTCGTTAATCCGCATCGTTGTTATCTCCTTTCTTTTCTCGCTGCATGTATACGTATAGATAAATTGCCGTTACTGTTTGTCTTCTCTCTTCCGCGTCGGTGGACCACCTGTACATTTTCTCGGAAAAAGCGGCGTACGCTTCTTTTTCCGCCGGGCTGATATTGTCGTCCCGCCGGTCCGGCTCCATGCGGGAAAGATAATATACAAATCTTGCGCGGTTGAATCTGCTTCCGTCATCCCTCAGAAGGCTCAGCAGATTATATAGAAAAGCCTTTCCCCGGTTTTGCGTAATTTGCATGTAATCGGCGATGGTTTTGTATTTTTCCTTCAGCACCTTCTGCGTGAACACCTGCCACCCGTAGCTTTCGCCCGCCTCAAAGAGCGTGACGGCGTTTTTCCCGGGCAGCTCTTTCGCGTAATCCTCCAGCTCCGCCGTCTCCTGCGCCATGCAGTTGATCGGATAGGATGCGTCGTATATGCCGATGCCGCCGGATATGGTCAGCGCGCCCAACGTAAATTTTTCCAGCGCGTCGCGAATATCAATAAACGCGTCTATAACCTCGTTCCACGCTCCGACCAGGAAAATATCGTCGCCACCGGAATACACCACGCAAATGTTTCTCACTCCGCCGCTTGAGAATATCCTTGATTGCCCCTTTTCCAGGATGGAATTGAGGTGCAGCTTGAAGAACAGAGATAGCTGGCGGGAGAGCGTCGCCGTTCGGGAAAGGGTTTCATATCTGCCGCCGCCTGTGGCCTTAAAACCGCTTACAAAGGTGTTGCCGAGGTTGTCCACATCTCCGCGCAGCACGGCGATGCGCTCTATACCTTCCGATTTCCGAGCAAGCTCGGCAAAAGTGTCTCCCGTCGTGTACCGCGCGACCCATAGCTTCGTCGCCACATGCTTGCCCGTATACGCCTCGTTTACGGTGTAACTGCGTATATAATCCGGGCTCTTCATAAGCTGCAGAAGCTTTTCCTTATCGGCCGCCGTGAGGAATTTGCCGCCCGGAAGCGGTAAATAATCGGAATTGTCCACGGCGGAAACCGTTACAAAGTAATCCTGATATAAAATTGCGCCGGACAGTTTTTCAAGCGCCGCGCAGACAGGGCAGAGGCCGTCGCCGTTTACCTTTGCCGCTCTCCGGCAGACGCGGCATTCTTCCCTGCTTTCTATATGCCGGTTATTCAGCCCGATAATTTCTTCTGCCGAGTACCTGTGTGATTTTTTCGCGGAAATATTGCGGGATACCTCGCGGAAAAGCTCGCTGTAGCTGCCGACAGGCTCGTTTTTAAGGTTCGATGCGCTGCATGCGGCATAGCCGTCCGCGATATAAAGCGCTGTGTCAAAATATTGCATGAACCACTTGTTTACGATTTCCTGCTGCCGCGCGATAATCTGCTTTGCGCGCTCCGTGTTGGGCAAAAGCATGTAGCAATGCCCACCGCCGGAATAAATAAGACATGAGCGCGAGAGATCGAGCGCCGCGAGCAGCTCGTCAATAATATGCTCCATGACCAGCTCCAGATAAAAACTCCGCGCGCGCAGTCCCTTCAATGCGCCGGCGCTGCCGATCGTATAAATGAAGCTTTGTATTCCCGAAATGTCCATGGAATAAAGCAAAAACATTTCTTCCTGCCAAAGCGTTTTGCCCGCGTCCTTGTAAAAGAAGCCGCAGTAATCGTCGATATTGTTTTGCTCTGCATATTGATAACAGCATTCGGCGACCGCGGCCGTGACCTTGACATGGTCGTAAAGGGAAATGTCGGCCACCTCGCGGTTGCTTGTCGACGAGGGAATATAGCTCAGCGTTGCCTCCAGTACGGAGAGCAGGGAATTGATATATTCGGCTGATATTTCAATGCCACGCAGATTATCGCGGATTCTGTCCCTGACCTCTTGATAGAAGCTTTCATCCATTGCGCATTCGGCGGTGAAGGGATAGTTTATACCTTTTCCGGACTCTAACATTTGCCTCTTATAGTGCGCCTTCGCTTTGTTGCCGTTCAGGATATTAAATACGCTCTCCAGCGGAACGGAGCGGTCAAACCCGTCTGATGCGTCGAAACTTTCGCGCCGATCCATTGCCGAGGCGACATTATCGGCGAAATATGTGATGTAGGCTGAAGATTCGCCGGAAATAGAGGCCGCGCGCAGATTGGCCGCGTGATGATACCGCACGCAGTTCAAAATTTCGGTGTCAAAATCCTTTCGCGCATCTTTCAAAAAATCGCATCCGCTCTCGCTGTGCTGCCGATGGTCTCCCGCGCGGTAAATGACCTTGCCGATGTCATGCAGAAGGCTGCCGATTACCAGCTTGATTTGTTTATCTTTCATTACTTGCGCTCCTTTCTTCAATCAATTGTATTGCGCCCATTCCGAGGGAAGTTTTAATGCCGATGCCGGCATATGTTCCGAATTGAAACAGCATCTTCGCAAAATTGGCCATGGTTTGTCCTCCGTCTGTTCTCAACGTTAATTGCCCGAGAAAAGCCGGAATACGCACGCCCTCCAGACAGAAAACCGTACTGCGCAGATTATATCGGCTGATTGCGGTCTTATCGACCAATTGCTCAAGCGTGTCGTCGTCGCGCATGCTCTCCTCCGAACTGACCGCGTCATAACGATTCATTAGGCTGGAGAATATTGCGCGGACATCCGGATAATTCACATATCTGCCGTTTTGCTTGAATGCGGTTGGGGTTATAAATTGCGCTGTGATATACCTGCTTGCGTGGCCGTTATAAAACGCGTCCGCCAACTTTGCGTCCGTAAGCTCGTAATAAGCTTTGTCGAGAATTTGCATGTTGATATCGTGCTTTTTCAGCGTAAATTCATTCAGATTGATCAGGTTGTTTTTCAGAAGCTTATCCGCGGTCTCTTCGTTTAGCGCCGAGATTACCCAATACCAATCCTCACCGCGTTTCTCCAAATGCTGCGCGTAGGGGTGCAATTTAGAAGCGTGCAGCTCGGTAGCGTAATCATGAGGCAAAAAGTCCATCAGAACGCCATGGAAAGCCGAAGCCATCTGCCGGTTAATGTTCTCCTGATAACTTAATTTCAATTCTAATTTTGCAAGCACGGCAATTCTCCAAACTAACCAAATAGTAAATTTTAACTAAATTATATCAGAACGGACACTCTAAAATCAAGACTTTTATACAAAATTCCCAAAAGCTTACTGAATACAAATTATGTTAACCGCATCAATATCCCGACACGCGAAAAAATTTGTCTTCTTCTTTAAAAATGTGTAGCAAAAGCAATCGGAGTATGTTATGATAAAGCAAATAAAATATACAGAGGTATGCCATGAAACGTTTTACAGCTTTCCTGCTTGTTGTTGCAATTCTGTCATGCGCCGCTGTTTTCGCATCGGCTGACAGCGCGGCAGAGTATACTTTGGTGTTTACGCCGCAGGGCAGAATGGTAAAGGATATGAATGGGAACAAGGTCAACGGCTCTGTTTCCGACAGTGTTTTTGCAAAAATCTATCTTCTCGCCGAGGATGGCGAGATTAAGATGAACGGCGTAAAAAGCTCCGAATTTGAGGTTTATGTTGACGAGACAGGAAAAGTCACCTTCGGCAAGCAAACCTTGACCGCGAGCGATGGAACTGTTTATACCAGCAGCAATGCCGAAGCGGTCATTTTCCAGAAGCCGAACAGGTTTTATGCCTGTGGCAGCGGAGATTCTACGCTTGCCTTGTGCAATTCTTCCGGCGCTGAGATCACATCTTCTACGGCGCATGTTACCGCGATGACTTCCGGGAAGAATCTTATAGTTAACCCCTGCGCGCAGTGTGGGGATAATCAGTCTGACAGGCTGCATGCTCTTTCCTGCGGCCACTTCACCTGCGATATGGGCGAGGTTGATCATGGCACCGCATCCTGCGGAGCCGAGGGGCACTTCAAGTGTGACGGCAACAATCACAGCATATGCTCCAACTGCCTCGAGCCTCTTTGCCAAGGAGAGCACGGCGTGGGTGTCTGCAAGCATATACATACCGCTAAGTCCTCTGACCTGATGTATTCGGCGAGCCAAGAAGGCCTGTTCCGCGTCATATATTGCCCGACCTGCGGTATTTACTATATAGAGCAGCTTTGGGCAGCTTCGAAAGACTAAAGCCATTTCTTATACATTATTTGGAGGTAGTCTATGAAACGTACTATTTCGATTATTTTGACTCTTGTCATGCTTCTTAGCCTTTCTCTTTGCGCGTTTGGCGAAGATGCCGAAGGCGCGCGGTATACCCTTCATATGGACAGGAACGGCAAGACCCTTCTTGATGCCGACGGAAAATCTGTCAGCGGCGCTGTAAAGGATAAAGCAGTCGCGGCGTTTTACCGTGTTATGAACGGCGTCCCCGTAGGTTGGGCCACATTCAATTATAACGAGTTTGAGGTTATTGTCGATGGCAGTGACAACGTAACTCTCGGGAAACAGACTCTTTCTCTGCTTGACGGCACGTTCCGCACCAGCAGCAATGCCGAAGCTGTGGTTTTCGAGTCTCCCGATAAATACCACGGCTGCGGCGAAGGCAAATCGACCCTTGCGATTGTCGGATATGACGGAGTTGAAGTCGCCTCCGCGGTTGCATCTCCGGAGTTGAATGAATATGGCTCTCTTGTTCCGAATTGCCCCTGCTCCTTCTGTGGAGAAAATCAGGGCAGCTCCCTTCACGCCATGGTTTGCGGCCATTATGAGTGCGACGAAGGCGCCGAAGGTCATGGCGCCGGTGAATGCGGCACTCCGGGCCATATGAACTGCGATGGAAGAGAGCACGGCAAGTGCGCCAACTGCCAAAAGTATCTCTGCTCCGGCAAGCACGGCGAGGGCGTGTGTGAGCACATCCATCAGTGGCTGACAGGTCCGGGCTGGGCGGTTTGCGAAACCTGCGGGGAGACCAGATATATTAAATACCCGGTCATAACCCTTGTTCCCTGACATAATTTGACTGAACTAACACGACAGGAGCGCCGATTCTTGACGCTCCTGTCGCTTTTGTATTATACTGTATATTATGGGAAGTGAATAAGAATGACCGAACTTGAATCGGCAAGAGCTGAGATAAACAATATCGACAAACAGATGGCGGAGCTTTTTGAGAGACGAATGGAAATGTCCGCCGCAATCGGGGGCTATAAGAAAAAACATGCCCTGCCTGTGCTTGATTCGCAGCGCGAGCGTGAGCTTACGGAAAGAAATCTATCCTATATTAAAAGTGACATGCTGAAACCTCTTTATATTGAATTTTTGTCCAAGCTGATGGCGCTCAGCCGCGAATATCAGAGCGAAATGACGGACGGTGACGAGCGATGAAAAACACATTCGGAAGCAGCATAACAATGACCGTTTTCGGCGAAAGCCACGGCAGCGCGGTGGGCGTTATCGTTGACGGACTTATGCCCGGTCTTGATGTTGACAGCGGCAGGATAGCCGCGAACCTCGCTCGCCGCGCGCCACAAGCGAATGAGACCGCCCGCCGCGACAGCGACAGCTTTGAAATTCTGAGCGGCGTTTTCAACGGCAAAACCACCGGAACGCCTCTGACAATAGTAATCGCAAATGATGATACTCGCTCCTGCGATTATCAATACGGCGCGGCTCGCCCGTCTCATGCGGATTACGCCGCGTTTTGTAAATATCACGGCTATGAGGATTATCGCGGCGGAGGCCATTTCTCCGGACGTGTGACGGCGCCTGTTACGGCCGCCGGCGCGGTGTTCGAAGCCGCCATTGAGAAGCTCAACATCCGTCTTGCAAGCCATATACTCAGCTGCGGGGAAATAGAGGACGCTCCGTTTTCAAATCCGCAAAAGGATATTGAGATGCTTTCACAAAGCGATTTTCCTGTTCTCGATGAATCCGTCGCAGAAAAAATGATGGAAGAAATTTCAAAAGCCAAATCTGCGGGCGACAGCATCGGCGGTGTTGTCCAGACCGCCGTTGTCGGCTTACCTGCAGGGCTGGGCGAGCCGTGGTTTGACAGCGTCGAAGGCGTGATCAGCCATGCGATGTTCTCGATCGGCGGAATAAAAGGCGTTGAATTCGGCGCGGGCTTTGCCGGCTCTCGTATGCGAGGGAGCGAATATAACGACCCTATGCGCGTTGAAAACAATGCCGTTGTTTTTAAGAGCAATAACAGCGGCGGAATAAACGGCGGCATTACAAACTCCATGCCGTTGATATTCCAATGCGCCGTCAGACCGACCGCCTCAATCGCAATCGCACAGAACACCGTGGATTTTCTGCGCAATGCCAACGCCGAAATTTCCGTCGCCGGCAGGCATGATGCGTGCATTGTCCGGCGTATCTGCCCGGTTATTGACAGCATGACCGCCTTTGTGTTGTGCGACATGCTCGCGCAACGCTATGGGACGGATGTTTTTGCAAGGGGGATTGACTGATGCGATGCGGTCTTATAGGCGAACATCTGACGCACAGCTATTCCTGCGAAATTCACGCAATGCTGGCGGATTATGAATATAAGCTCATTGAGCTCCCACCCGACGAGCTGGGTAAGTTTCTCAAATCCAAAAGTTTCGATGCGATAAACGTTACAATTCCGTATAAACAAGCCGTTATTCAGTATCTTGACGAAATTTCGCCGACGGCGAAAAGCATAGGCGCGGTAAACACGATAGTAAATCGAAACGGGAGACTTTGCGGATACAACACCGATCTCCCGGGCATGCTTGCCCTTGCGGGGCGCATAGGCATCGATGCAAGAGGTAAAAAAGCGCTTATCCTCGGCACCGGCGGAACATCAAAGACAGCGTATCGCGCGGCACAAGAGCTTGGCGCGGCTGAAATATATAAAGTGTCACGAAGCGGCAGGGACGGCGCTCTGACATATGCCGAGGCAATAGAAAAGCACGGCGACGCCCGGATTATTTTCAATACCACACCCGCCGGAATGTATCCTGACATTGACAAACAGGCGCTTTCGCTCGAACATTTTCAAAATCTTGATGCGCTGCTGGATGTTGTTTATAACCCGCTGCGCACAAATCTGGTGCTTGAAGCGCAAAAAAAAGGCGCGGCGGCGGACGGGGGATTATATATGCTCACCGCGCAGGCTGTGTACGCCGGCGCGCTGTTCCTCGGCGGAGAGGCTTTGCAATCGGATATAGAGAGAGTTTACAGCGCAATATATAGTGACAAACGCAATATTGCCCTTATCGGAATGCCGTCCTCTGGGAAGAGCAGCGTCGGCGGACTTCTGGCGCGGAGAACAGGAAAAGCTTTTTACGACAGCGATGATATCGTCGTTGAGAGAACGGGCATGCCGATTGCGGATTTCTTTGCCGAGTACGGCGAGGCGGCGTTCCGAAAGTTAGAGCGCGATGTAATAGCGGAGCTTGCGTCGAAGACCGGCGCGGTTATCGCGACCGGCGGCGGCTCGATTCTTGACGAAGACAACGTAAAGGCGTTAAAACGCAGCGGGACGGTTGTTTTTCTTGACCGCTCGCCCGATAAGCTGATTTTTTCATCCGACCGCCCTCTTTCGTCCGACAGGGAGAGCCTTATGCGCCGTTATGCCGAACGTTATGAAAAATATAAAAGCGCCGCCGATATAATCGTCAACGGCGACGGAGAGCTTCATCAGACAGCGGAGAGCGTTTATACTGAAATAATGCGGTGATTTGCCGCGCGGAGGATAGTGTGAAAATTCTTGTTATTAACGGCCCGAACATGAACATGCTTGGCATAAGAGAACCGGAAATATACGGCCGCGAGACATATGCCGATCTTGTGGACATGGTATCGGAGCATGCGAAAAAGCTCGGCATAGAGACGTGTTTTTTTCAGTCAAACCATGAGGGCGCTATTGTAGACGAGATTCAGCGCGCATATTTTGACCATTATGACGGCATAATCTTAAATCCCGCGGGATATACGCATACAAGCGTCGCCATAGCCGATGCCGTAAAGGCGGTCGGTATCCCCACGGTTGAAATTCACGTTTCCGACGTATCATCGCGCGAGGAGTTTCGCAAGCTGAGCTATGTGCGCGATGCCTGCGTAAAAACGATAAGCGGAATGGGACTATCGGGATATAACGCCGCGATGGACTATCTTGCGGAAAACTTTAAGACAACATGAATGTCAAAATATTTCCGTCAGAGCTCGGAGGAACGGTAAACGCTCCGCCGTCTAAGAGCTATGCGCACAGACTGCTTATCTGCGCCGCGCTTTCGGACAGAGAATGTACCGTAAGCAATATATCCGCGTCCGAGGATATTTCCGCGACGATTGACTGTATTAGCACCCTCGGCGCAAGCTGTGAGATTACCGGAAATACCGTTCATGTTTTCTCACGTAAAGAGGGAAGCGCCGGGAAGATTTTCAACTGTCGGGAGAGCGGGAGTACCATGCGTTTTTTCGCGCCCATTGCGCTCGCTTTGGGACAGGAGGCGGAACTTCGCGGCAGCGCGCGCCTTATTGAGCGCGGAATAGACGAATACGCGTTCGCTTTTGCAGATAAGGGGATTGAATTCAAAAAAACTCCCGCATCCGTGCATCTGCAAGGCAGACTTTCGGCGGGGGAGTATATATTGCGCGGCAATGTGAGCAGCCAGTTCGTTTCCGGGCTTCTCTTTGCTCTGCCGCTTCTTGACGGTGATAGCCGCATAACAGTTCTGCCGCCGACAGAGAGCAGAGCGTATATTGACATTACCCTTGATGTGCTGCGCAAGTTTGGCATATCGGTTTGCGAGAACGAGAAAAACGTATTTGATGTGCCGGGCGGTCAAAAATATTCCGCCGTAAACTGCACCGCCGAAGGGGACTGGTCAAACGCGGCATATTTATATGCGCTTGCGGAAATGGGCACGGATATAAAAATTGCCGGCTTAAAGCCGGACAGCATACAGGGCGACAGTAGGTGTCTTAAGTTTTTCCGCAGCTTGAAAGCCTCTTCATGCGAAATTGATGTTTCGGATAATCCCGATCTTGCGCCCGCGCTTATGGCGTTTGCCGCGATGAACAACGGCGGCGCGCTGACCGGCACGAGGAGGCTTCGCCTCAAGGAGAGCGACAGAGCCGCCGTGATGTCGGAGGAGCTCGCAAAATTCGGAGCGGTGACGGAAGTGAAGGATAATTGCGTCTTAATAAGCAAAGCGACGCTCCACGCTCCGGAGAAACCGCTTTCCGCGCATAATGACCATCGCGTTGCGATGGCGCTTTCTCTGCCGTGCCTGAAATACGGCGGAGTCATAGAAGGCGCAGAGGCGGTAAATAAAAGCTGGCCGGAGTTTTTCGATGTTCTTCAAACTCTCGGCGCAAATATCGCTCGTGAATTCCGTTTATCATAGAAATCAAAAACTCCTCCGGATTTCTCCGGAGGAGCGCCCGCAAATGCCGTGCCGATCCAGTTATAACCTGCACAAAAAGGCAGGTGGGTCGCCTAAGTTCTGTTTCATTGCTTCCAACATCCGAAAGAGCCGGGAGGCCTGCAATCCGCAGATTCATGTCGGCATCCCTTATAAGAGATGTGGGTTTAACGGATCGTAAGGTTCAAATAGAACTGCACGCACACAGCAGGAACTTATAATTCAAATATAATGCGCATCTGCGCGGATTCGGGAACTTATTCTTGCGTTTCTTCGTCCTCATCATCAAAGAGAAGCTTCATGAAGTGCTCGTATACATCGTTAAGCTCCTCATCATCGTCAATGGATTCAAACACTTCTTCGCCTTTTTCGTCGAGAACGGAACGGAGAATGATCATGCCGTAATCGGGATCGTCCTCTTCCATGTCGGCAGGCAGAAAAGCCATAAATGTTTTGCCTTTATAATCCATCGTGTCAAGAACTTCAAGCTCGATTTCCTGACCGTCTTCATCAACTATTGTTATAAAATCGCTTCCGAATTCTTCGCTCATATTAATCCTCCGCGCAGGCAAGCGCAATAAAACAATCGCGCATTGCGTTTTCAAACTCTTTGAAAACCCCTCCGGGCTGCTTGCTGTTCCTTTATTCTGATTACATTGTATACTATATGTGAGAAGAAATCAATAAGTTTTTTCAGACGATTTGCCGCAAATATGCAAACAGTTTAATAGCTGAAAACACTGCGAAAAATTTACATTTTTTAATCTACCGCAGAAGCGGAATGTATGTTATAATAATAAATCAGTGTTACCGCGAGACATTGCGCCCAAAGAATTATCACTCTGCGCGCGCCCTGCGGTTTCCGGATGAATCCATTGTATTGCAGTTATTTCCCTCGCGAGGAGGCGCTTACTTTTAATGAACAATAATGACGGACGTCACAGCGGAAACACCGGCAGAATGTCCGAGAAGCATTCTACGGGGCAGCTTGGCGGCAATTCCGGCAAAATCAGAAATACCGGGAAAATATCCGGGGCATCCGCCGACGGCGGAAAGAAAAAATGGCGCGGCATATCGGCTATGTTTAAGGCGGCCGATGCCACGGTGGATTTCGCGAGCGGTTGTGTGGGCATGGTTTTCAAGGCGCTCGGTACCGTACTTTTGATTTTTGTTATTACGGGAATGCTTTTTGCGTGCGTGTTCGCATATTATGTTAAAACCTGCCTTACGCCGAGTCTTGATCTTTCGCTGGAAGATTATAAACTAAATCAGTCAAGTACTATATATTATCAGGATGCCGCCGGTACATGGCGGGAGCTTTCCACCTTGGCCGGGAAACAGAAGCGCATCTGGGTTGATTACGAGGATTTCCCGTGGTATCTGGAAAAAGCGCTTGTTGCGATAGAGGATAAGCGCTTTTATGAGCACAAGGGCGTGGATTGGTACAGAACCTCCGGCGCATTCATTGAAATGTTCGCCACGATGCAGAACTCCTACGGCGGCTCGACCATAACCCAGCAGCTTATTAAAAACCTTACCGGAAAAGATCAGGTTACGGTTCAAAGAAAGCTTGAGGAAATTTTCGGCGCGCTTGAGCTTGAAAAAAAATACGATAAGCAGGAAATAATCGAATGGTATCTTAACGCCGTTTATTTCGGGGAAGGCGCGTACGGCGTGCAGATGGCGGCAAACACCTATTTCGGGAAAGACGTCTCACAGCTTTCCCTCGCGGAATGCGCCGCAATTGTCGGTATAACCAACCTGCCCACTTATTATGATCCATTCTATAACGAGGAGAACAACAAAGAGCGTCAGGAAACTATTCTGCGCGAGATGTACGAACAGGGCTATATCGACTACCGGATGTATAAGGAAGCCGTTGAGGAGGAACTCGTTTTTTCGCACACCCCCGAAGAAGAATATACCCAGAAGATATACAGCTATTATGAAGAAGCCGTTATAGAAGATGTCACAAAGGATCTGATGGAGCGCAAGGGTATAAGCCAGGAAGCGGCGTCGACCCTCGTGTATAACGGCGGATATAAAATATACTGCTGCCTCGACGTAGGCGTTCAATCCGCGATTGACGCGGTCTATACCGACATCAACAACATTCCTCAGACGACCAGCGCGCAGCAGCTTCAAAGCGCCATTGTCGTGATGAACCCGTATGACGGGCGCATATTGGGCCTTTCCGGTGGCGTCGGCGAAAAGGACAGGAACTTCCCACTCAACCGCGCGACGGGCGCATACCGCTCGCCCGGTTCGTCGATAAAGCCTCTTGCCTCTTACGGTCCCGCCGTTGACAACGGGCTGATTACGCCGACAACGCTTGTATATGATCAGCAGGGAATGCATCTGAACGGCACAAGCTGGTTCCCTTCGAACGACAGCAATGTCTATTACGGCCTTGTCACCATAAAGCAAGCCCTGCAGTACTCGCTCAACACTGTCGCCGCGCAGATTGTTGATAAGCTCGGCCCTCAGACAAGCTATAATTTCATGACCACAAAGCTCGGCTTTACAAACCTTGTCCCAAGCGATGCCGACTATGCGCCGATGGCTCTCGGTCAGCTTACGAAGGGCGTTACCGTCAGGGAAATGACTCAGGCTTACTGCTCCTTTGTAAACAGCGGCGTTTTCACCTACGGCAGAACATATTCTCTCGTTACGGATTATGACGGGAATACTGTTCTCGATAATTCGCCCAGAACGATTGACGCGTTCAAGGCGAATACAGCCTATACCATGACCTATATGATGCAGAATGCCGTTGAAAACGGAACCGGCACCGACGCGGCGCTTTGGACAATGCCTGTCGCCGGCAAAACCGGTACTTCGGGCGATTATAAAGACCGCTGGTTCTGCGGCTGCACTCCGTACTATGTTGCGGCGGTGTGGACGGGCTATGATACCCCCGAAACGATAAACGTCTCCGGCAACCCCGCGGCAAAGCTGTGGAAGAAGGTAATGCAGCCTCTTCACGACGGCCTTGAGTATAAGAGCTTCACATACCCATATATCGGCGAAAACACAGGAATTTTCGGCGTGCAGGACTATACGGACAACACCGGTTGGAACAATAATATCGACACCGGCACCGGTTGGAACAATAATACCGACACAAACACCGGCTGGGGCGATTTATGGACATCCGGCGGCCAGGGTGATTCCGGCTGGAGCAGCGATTGGGGCACTTCAACCGACGGCGGACTTTTCCTCGGATAAAAACCGATACTTGACAAATTAATTACCGCGTGTTACATTTTAGTTACAAATTTGGAGGTGTCTACATTGGCAAACACACTTGAGTACAAGGGCCATCCCTTGCAGAGAAAAGGCAACATCATCTATTACGGCAGTTTTGCGGATAAATACGTAATAATGATGCAGATAATGGACACAAAAAAGGTAAAAGATCTTGATGTGGCGACAAAAGTCTCCGTTCAGCTCCAGCTTACGGATGCCACAATCAAATCGAGGGATCGTATTGTTAAAAGAACCGAAAAAGACGGGCTGTATTCGGCGATAGACGTTGCGAGCGTGTGGCTTGACCGCGCGCTGAACGCCAAATAATCTTTTCGGGTTTCAATCGGCGCGGTATATATAAATATATCGCATCGCATAATTGAAAAAAGGAACTGTTAAAATGAACAGGAAACTTTTCAGGACGCTTCTCTGCGCGCTTCTTGTGTGCTCGATGCTTGCCGTTCCGGCGTTTGCCGACAGCGCGGTTGTCACGGGAAGCAAGGTCAATGTCCGCTCCGGCCCCGGGACGAACTATTACGCCATAATCTCACTTGAAAGAAACACCGTGGTCGATATCGTGAACCGCTATGACGATTTGTGGTATGAGATCAATTATAACGGAATCCTCGGCTATGTCTCCTCGGCGTATCTGAGCGTTTCATCATCGTCATCTTCATCGGGCATTACGGTTATTGCCCCTTCGCAGACTGCCTCGAGCGACATCGGCAGCACCATTCTGCCAAATGAATCGTCATCTTCGGGCATTTCTGTTATACCGGACGGCTCCGGCAGCAACGTTCAAATAACGGACTCTTCCGGAAACACTTCAACGTCCGGCTCTTCAGCAACGAATACAGCTACCGCAAGTACGGACGGCACCAAATGCTACATCAACGCGATGTATGTGCGTTTCCGCAGCGGTCCCGGCTCAAGCTATTCCATTATCGGCGAATATAACAAAGGCAAAGAGATTACGGTTATCACCACCGTCGGCGATTGGGTCGCCGGATATATTGACGGGCTTCCCGGCTATGTCCACAAAAACTATGTCACAAAGGGCAGTCTTTCCTCTGCGTCAACGCAGACTGAGTCTGCCTCCGGCATTACCGTCGTCGCAACGCCTGCGGCAACCTCCTCTCTTCCTCAGCCGGACGGAGGCGTAACTGTGGTTACTCCATCTGTGACAAACACACCGGTTGCGACTGCTGCTGCGCTGCCTTCGCCCGCCGCGACATCCGCGGCATCCAATGGCGCAAGTACTGCCGTGAACGCAAACGGAGTTAAGGCCTACATAGTCGGAACGTATGTCCGCTTGAGAACCGGTCCCGGAACGAACTACTCTATAGTCGGAACCTATAATACCGGCAAAGAGGTGACGGCGTACGCCAATGCCTCTAACGGCTGGCTGTTTTGCTCGATAGACGGGCAGGAAGGCTATGTCCACGGCAACTATGTGTATGTCCTGCCCGGCCAGACTGCCGCAAGCGCATCCTCTTCCGCCGCCGCAACACCGGCGCCTTCGCAGAATGTCAACATAACCGTTGCCACGGCTCAGCCTGTAACAAGCACGAATAAGACGGGATATATCATCGGCAACAACGTGCGCTTCCGCGCCGCCGCGTCAATGACATCGCAGATTCTCGATGAGCTTTTTTACGGCAATCAGGTCACCATCACCGGCACAACCGGCGATTGGGCGCAGGTCGTATATGAAAACAATGTCGGATATGTCTACGCAAAATATGTCCGCGAAGGCACCTACGCATCCTATGACACGGCGGATACCGCCGCATCCGGAACAACCGTCAGCTCTGCCGCTACCGGTCAGGATATAGTAAACTACGCCGGCAGATATCTCGGCTATAAATACTGCTGGGGCGGCTCGTCCCCCGAAACAGGGTTTGACTGTTCCGGTTTTGTCTACTATGTGTTCAAGCATTTCGGAATAAGCATCAACCGCGTCGCATCCGATCAGGCCTCGAACGGCGTTCATGTCGACGCCGCCAACCTCCGGCCCGGAGATATCCTCTGCTTCTACTCCGGCAGCAGCTACATCGGCCACGTCGGCATCTATATAGGAAATAACAAGTTTATCCACTCTTCAAACTCCACAACGGGCGTAATTATTTCGGAACTCTCCGGTTACTACGCAACCCGCGGCTTTGAAGCAAGACGTCTCGTCGGATAAAACAATATCGCCGTCCGTTAACCGGACGGCGATATTTTATGCCGATTTACGATTATTCAAGACTTTCCACGTCTTCAAGAAACAGCGCTGCTTCTGCGTCGGAGGGGATGAGGAAGCCGGTGCGGGGGGAGACGGTGAACGCATCTACGGCCGGCCCGTCCATGAGGCAGGAGCGCTTGAACTGCTGCGAGAAATACCTCTTGCAGTAGCTCTTGAGCCAGCGTTTAAGCTCCTCGTCGCTGAATTCGTCCCCGTAAGCCGCCTTTGCGAGGCGGAAGGTCTTGGAGGGCGTAAAGCCGCAGACCATAATCTTGTGCGTAAAGAAGTCCTGCAGCGAGTAAGAGCCGACGGAGTCTTCACTCTTCTGCTCTATCTGATCATCGTGTATGGGCAGAAGCTCCGGCGTCACCGGGCAGTCCAGCACATCCCACAGAGCCGCCGCAAGCGTTTTATCCTCCGTGGTCTGCGCGATGTAACGCACGTTTGCGCGCACCTGAGTCTTGGTGAGGCCGAGATTTACGTCATAATTACTCGTGTGGTCGCCGTTGAAGGTGCACCAGCCGTCCACAAACTCGCTCAGATCTTCCGTGCCCACGTCGAGCCCGTTGACCTTGTTGGCGATGTCAAGCAGAACCTGCGTGCGCTCGCGCGCCTGCGCGTTTTCAAAGGCTATCGAATAGTCATCGTGCGCGTGCCCTATGTCGTCAAAATGCTGATATACCGATTTGCCGATGTCGATTACGCGGACCTCCGCGCCCATCTGCTCTGCCACGATAATGGCGTTTGATTTTGTGCGCGAGGACGTGCCGAAGCACGGCATTGTGCACGCAATAACGTTTGTGGAGGGCAGCCCCAGCTTCTTGACCGCTCTTGCCGCGACCATCACCGCCAGCGTAGAATCAACGCCGCCCGAGATGCCGACAACGCAGTGATCGAGATGCGCGTATTCCATGCGCTTTGCAAGCCCCGATACCTGTATATCCAGCATTCTCTCGCAGTAAGCCGGAACTTCCTCGGGCTTCTCCGGAAGATGAGGATGCTTCGAATATTGGCGCGTAAGCTCCGTTTCACCGCTCTTTCCGCCCCAGAGAACGACAATATGTTCGTCATCGCAGCAATCGAATTTTCCGGATGCGCGCCGCATATTCATGAGATAGTCAACATCTATTTCGCTGATTGCCATGGAGTTTTCGCGCTCGTCCTGCGCGAGGATCTTTCCGTTTTCTCCTATCATGCAAAGACCGGAGTAGACATTGTCCGTGCTGCTCTCGCCTTTGCCGGGAGCCGCCATGACCATACCGCATTTCAGCCTCTTTGACTGCGCGCGGACATCAAGCGCCGCATCATCCGTCGAAGCGACGGTTTCGGGGAAGCCGGCGAGACGTGCGATTACGGTCGCGCCTGCTTCGGCGTGACGAACAGACGGCGGGGTAATAGCGTCCATATCCTCGCCGAGCTCCGCGCCGACGACCAGACCGTTGAGAGCGGAGCATTCAAAGAGCATGTCAGCGCACACAGACGTAAGCTGACCTGCGATTTCAAGTTCAACCTCGTCAATGGCGGGGTAGGTGAAAGAAGTTCCGTCCACGTTTTCTTTTGGGATAAGACCGAGAATTTCGCCGTCATATACCGCGGCGGCGCAGCTGTACAATCTTGCGCCGACTGCGACGGGCAATCCCACGAAAATCAGCATATCTATGCCGTCGCTTGCCTCCGCGACCTTTGCGAGGGCTTTTGAACATCCGTCAAGCAAAACCTTGTGCCCGATAAGATCATAGCAGCGTCCGGAAAGGCTGAGCTCCGGAAAAACAAGGATTTTAACGTCTTTTTTATCGGCTTCTTTAATGCAATCTATTATTTTGCCGGCATTGTAACCGGCGTCGGCTACCTTTATAACAGGGGAGGCGGCCGCTACCTTTATAAATCCATCTTTCATTTTCTATCCTGCTTCTTTTTTCACTCCCCTGTCGGGATGACAGGGGAGAAGATATTTAAAACCCGATTCTTTCGCTTATGTAGCTCTTTACCTCGGCGATGGGGATGCGCACCTGCTCCATGCTGTCGCGATCGCGTATGGTGACGCAGTGGTCGGCGACATCGGTTTCGGTTCCGACGGTGTTGAAGTCAAATGTGATGCAGAACGGGGTGCCGATTTCGTCCTCGCGGCGATAACGCTTGCCGATGGAGCCGGTTTCGTCGTAATCGCACATGAAATCCTTGCTCAGCTCTTGATAAAGCTCCATAGCGGGCCCGGTGAGAACTTCTTTCTTGGAAAGAGGCAGAATCGCGCATTTGAAAGGGGCGAGAGCGGGATGGAGATGCAAAACCGTGCGCACATCGTCGTTGCCCTTCTTGTCCTGACCTACAACCTGCTCGTCATATGCCTCGCACAGGAATGCGAGAGCCACGCGGTCGCAGCCGAGCGAAGGCTCGATGACATAGGGAACATAGTGCTCGTTGCTGTCCTGATCAAAATAAGTCAGATCCTTGCCGGACTCCTGCATGTGGCGGCTGAGGTCAAAATCCGTGCGGTCGGCAATGCCCCACAATTCGCCCCAATCGGTGAACGGGAAGGCGTATTCGATGTCGGTGGTTGCGCGTGAGTAGAAGGCAAGCTCTGCCGGCTCATGATCGCGCAGTCTCAGATGCTCTGCCTTGATGCCGAGGCTGAGCAGCCAGTTGAAGCAGTAGTCCTTCCAGTAGGCAAACCACTCAAGATCCGTGCCGGGCTTGCAGAAGAATTCGCACTCCATCTGCTCAAACTCGCGCGTACGGAAGGTGAAGTTGCCCGGGGTTATCTCGTTGCGGAAAGCCTTGCCGACCTGGCATACGCCGAACGGCAGTTTTTTGCGCGTAGTGCGCTGTATATTTGCGAAATTCACGAAAATGCCCTGCGCCGTCTCCGGGCGGAGATAGCATATGGAAGAAGAATCCTCGGTGACACCGATGGATGTTTTGAACATGAGGTTGAATTTGCGTATCGGCGTGAAGTTGTGCTTGCCGCAAACCGGACAGACTATGTCTTCATGCTCCGCTATAAAAGCGTCCATCTCGTCAAAGCTCATCGCGTCTACGTTGACCTCGGGATGCTCGTCGCCGATAAGCTTGTCCGCGCGGTGTCTCGCCTTGCAGGAGCGGCAGTCAAGCAGAGGGTCGGAGAAGCTTGATACGTGACCGGTTGTGACCCATGTCTGCGGATTCATGATAATTGCGGCATCGAGTCCCACGTTATAGGGGGATTCCTGCACGAATTTTTTCAGCCATGCTTTTTTGACGTTGTTTTTGAATTCAACGCCGAGCGGGCCGTAGTCCCAAGAGTTTGCAAGACCGCCGTAAATTTCGCTTCCCGCGTACACGAAACCGCGGTTTTTGCACAGAGCGACTATTTTGTCCATCGTTTTTTCTGTATTTGCCATTTTACGTCCTTTCCCACGGCTGGCAGCCGCAGAGATAAATTGATTTTTTGCCAATACGTCTGATTGACAACAACACAGTATATCAGATAAAACGCGATATATCAACCTTTGTAAATAGTTAATAAATAGTCATACTGTAACCGTAAATTCCACAGTGGGAATTAGGGATGAAATTTATTCTGAAAATTTACGAAGCGGAATTAAAATCTGCTTAGGCTTCACAGCCCCTTTTTGATTCAATTTTTATTCCAGAGGGACGATCGTCAGCTTGGTGCGGCCGTTTACCCTTACGGTGACACTTGCCCGCCCCTCGTCATCGGCAGTAAAGCGCAGCCCGGTTTCGCAAATTTCATAGCTGCCGGAGCGCTTCAACCGTGTCAACGAAAGCGTGTGCAGACCGGCAAAACGGTCAACTGCATTCTTTACGACAAGGTTCAAACTTTTTCCATCCGGGCTGATGGCCTTGGCAACCCATAGCTTTCGATGATCAACATCGTCAAGCACAGGTCCGGCGAAGGTTTCCTTGATCGGACCCTCGGTCACAGCCTTCCGCCATGCGTCCCGGAAGCCGGCGGATGCCATCAGCATCTGAGCATTGGCCTCGTTGGAGCATTTCCAGTGCAGCAGACCCTCTCCGTTGACGGTCTTTTCCGCGTTCGCGGCAATGGCGTCCCGACAGAGCTGCACTACCTCATCGTCGCCCATCTCGGATGCGAGGATCATGATTCCGGAATAATTGTCCGTCTGATTCATTGAATAGTTACCATGATCAAAAGGCATACCCGGATTCAAAACCTTTTTTCCGTCGATCTCGCGAATATAATGCTTGCGATTATGTGCCCAGTATGCTCTCGCCCATTCCGGACAGGCGGCGACGTAGGCCATGTAAACGGCGGCATCTCCGTAGGTTACGGAAATCGGCGGTACGCTCCATCCGGTTCGTGCAGACTTAAAGATCATCGGCACGCCGTTAGGATACAGCATCTCGTCGCGGAATTTTGAAAGAACCTGTTTCTTGTGATCGACCCAATAGCTTGTCCCGAAAACGGCATCGTAGCTGACGATTGCCTGTATCGCCTTCCAGTTGCAGACGCTGTAGATCCAGTTCGGCTCACATGGGAACACCGTATAATCCCGCGTTTCCCAGTTGGCCACAATTGATTCGGCAATGGTGTGCGCGCTGTGAAGGAAAGCCGTTTTTTCGTTTTTGCGGAAGGTTACGCTGCCGCGCTCTTCATAGCGCAAATCACCGGTGTTTTTCATATACATGGTCAGGTTTGGCAGGAAGAAGCCGGTCAGCATAACATTGTCTTTCTTGGGAACAGGATCAGCGTTTAGTCGCAGATTTCCCCAAAGCTCCTCCTTCTCCCAGTAGCTCCAGCAGAGAGGATGCTCGTAGAGCTTAATGAGTCTGCGCTGCGCCTCTGTATTCGCACCGTGATAATTCGGCGTATAGTGGCACTGAATCATCTGCAGTGAATTGAGCATGGAGTTGATCTGATAGCGCACCGCGGATGGCTGGAACTGCTCCATAACCGTGAAACCGCGAAATTCACCGTATGGGGCAAAGGCCTGATCGAACAGGTAAGCCTGCATTGCAAGCGCATCGTCGCTCAGCTCAAGCTCTGCCGGTGTCGGCGCTTCGGCGGAAAGCTTGTCCAGTTTTTCCAGCTCTTCGGGCATGTTTTCTTGAATCTGCGCCTGATCCTTCATCGTTGCGCTGCGGTAAATGAGTTTTGTGATCCGTCCGATCAGAAAATAGACAAGGACGAGGATCAGTAGGGGGTTCACATCTCGCAGACTTGCTGCTTTCGCGCCGAATGGGCAAGCAATCAGGGCGGATGCCGCCCAGACAAAGAAAACACCTATGTTGTTGCCCGTTGCCCACCAGAAGAACAGAGACACTGCCAGACACAGAAGGCTAAGCGCAAAGGCCCAAGTGACGCCCGCAACGAAGAAGCCTCCGCCGGGCACGATAATTCCCGCTCCGATGGTTTTGAGCGCCGAGGAAACGTGTTGCGTGTGATGCATCCATGGAATATAGCCAAGGAATGCGGCAAAGCAGTACAGCACCCAGGCATTGCGCTGCTTTTTGATGGTTACGGGACCACGCAGGGCTTTTTTGCCATAGTAAAACGGCCATTTTTCCATCTCTGCGGCATCTCCATGAAAGGAATCAATCAGATGGAGTTTTTCCAGAATCAAGTCGTCAAGCTTTGTCAGCTTCTGCTTCAGAGTCCAATACGCGACAAAGACTGCGGCCATAACAATACAGCAGGGTAGCATGTCTTTCCTCCTTCAGAAAAGTCCCGGGGCCGCACGAATATCGCTTCCGGGGCTGTTTTTTTATATCATCTCGACAAAATCAGTCTTCGCACAGCCGGCACAGAAGCTCGTCCAGTTCAACCTCTGTGATGGGTACCGGGGATGGGAATAGGATTGCCTGATTCCAAAACTCCTTCTTCACCGCATCCAGATCATTCTTCCGCATATCCTTGATGATTCCCGGCAGGGCAAGCTCTTCTCTCAGCGCAAACACGTGATCGACCAGCCGAACGGCCAGCGCATCTCGATCATCCGACAGTGCGCCGAGTTCGCAGTAAATCGCAAGCTTTGCAAGCTCAACGGTGCAGTACTTCTGATAGAAGCGGAGAATTTCGGGAAGAATGATGCCGCAGATCTCACCGTGCGGCAGATGATATACGCCACCGATCGCGTGCGCCAGCGCATGGCCGTAGACCGCGCCGGAGTAGTTGATGGCAAGGCCGCCTTTGCGGGCAGACTCCATCATTATAACACGTGCCTCTATATCCTTCGCGCCCTTGTGATAGGCTCGCGGCAACGCCTCGAAGATATCTTTTGTCGCTTCTTTGCACATCTGTTTGCATCGTTTGTCGGGAATAGCGGAGAGATAGTTTTCCATCACATGGGAGAGAGCATCCATCCCTGTGGCCGCAGTCATTTTGGGAGAAAGATCTTTTGTGCATTCCACATCCAGGAAACTGATCTCCGGCGTATAGCCGGGACCGCCGACGCCTTTCTTCATGTGTGTGCGGTCGTCACTGATGACGCTGCCGAAGGTGACTTCACAGCCGGTGCCGGCCGTCGTCGGAATTGTGATGACGGGGAACTGCTTAAAGCAGGTAAACGGAATGGTGAAACGCTTGAATGAGCTCTTGGGATAAGCCATCGTAGCCGCAATAATTTTGGCTGAGTCCATAACAGATCCGCCTCCGAAGGCTATAACAGCGTCCACATTCTCATGTTTTGCAATCTTCGAGCCTTCCTCACAGCCGGAAAACAGCGGATCGGAATGAATGTTGTCAAACACCGTGTAGTGGATCTTCTCCGTTCCCAAACCCTCATAGAGCTTCTTGCTCAACTCAGACTTGCCGATATATGGACCGGTCACGATCAGCACGTTCCGATAGCCTTTTTCCTTGCAATATTTGCCGACTTCCGCACGGATTCCGGGACCTTCACGATTTTCAATGGGAATCTGCGGCAGCACGGTAAATGCTCCGATCATTGCCTTGTTCGTATACTTGGGCAGAGCGGCTGATAAATTGAATTTACTCATGTCAAATACTCCCTTCCTGTCTCTCGGTCAACTGATTTTCAGAATCACTTCGTTTGCGGCGATATTGGCTTTCTTAATGTCGCCCACGGTCTTTACGTCGCCGATAAAGTGAATGTGCTTGCCGTCCTTCTGCGCGAGTGTGCTGCCGGGGATGAAGCCGATAGAGGCGATGGCAGAATCGCATGGGATGACCTTCCGGCCTTCCGGCGTTTCGATGACGACATTGTCTTTGTTCAGTTCCACAACTTTGGCGCTGCAGTACATGGCAACGCCGCGCTGCCGAAGCAAACCGCGCAGCATCATGGTGTTCATGGCGGATTCGTTGGGAGACTTCATCACATACTCGGCCATCTCAACGATGAAAGGGTGCTTACCGCGCAGAGCCAACTCGTAGGCCACCTCGCAGCCGGTGACGCCGCCACCGATCACGGCGACCTGATCGCCGACATCTCCCTTGCCGAGCAGGAAGTCGGTCGCGTTGACAACTTTCCCGTCGCCGGGAACCTTCAGGTTTCGCACCTTGGCGCCGGTGGCGATGACGATCTCATCCGCGTCAAGCAGCGCAAGATCTTTAATCTCGGTATTCATGTGCACTATGACACCGGACTTGGCAAGCTCCTTCTTGTACCACTCGATCATCATCCGGTCTCTTTCCTTGAAGGATGGCGCCGCAGCTGCACGGAAGATGCCGCCAAGCTCGTCGGTCTTCTCATAAAGATCGACCTTGTGGCCGCGTTTATCCGCCTGGATTGCACATTCCATGCCGCCGATGCCTGCGCCGATGACCGCGACCTTCTTCGGGTGTTTGCTGCGCACGACCTTGTATTTCTCTTCATTCAGTGTGCGGACGGTTTGAGCGCAGCGACCGAGGTTGAGAGAGGGCATGATGACGCCGTGTCCGCCGGTCTCCGCCTCAATGATGCAGCGATGGCAGCCGATGCAGGGACGGATGTCCTCCATGCGGTCTTCCTTGAGCTTTGTGGCGTACTGCGGATCAACCAGGAACTGACGACCGGCGCCCATGGCGTCGATCTCACCTCGGGCAATGGCCTCGGCGGCAGCCTGCGGCTCCATCTTGCCACCGCAGATGACGGGCCTGGTAACATGCTTCTTAAACTCAATGGCGTCGGGCAGGTTCGGGTTTGGCGGCATGTACACCGGAGGATGGCAGTAGTACAGCGCGTCGTAGCAGCCGGAGTCCACATTCCAGAGGTCAACGCCCACCTTCTCCAGCAGCTTTGCCATCTCAATGGTTTCCTCCAATGTGCGGCCGACGTCTTCGTACTCCTCGCCGGGCAATGCGCCATCGTTGAAGCCCTTGGCATGAGAGGTCAGTGACAGACGAACGGAAACGGGGTAGTCTGCGCCGCATTTCTTCTTGATCTCCTGCACCAGCTCACAGGCGAGCCGGGCGCGGTTCTCAAGGCTTCCGCCATATTCGTCTGTGCGATGGTTGGTAAAGCGATAGCCGAACTGGTCCAGCAGATAGCCGAAGTGCATGGCGTGCAGCTCTACGCCGTCAAAACCGGCGTATTTGCAGAGCTTTGCTGTCTCACCCATGGCGTAGATGAATTCTTTGATCTGATCCTTAGTGATTTC
The DNA here is from genome assembly GCA_963636125.1 of Oscillospiraceae bacterium. GTDB lineage: Bacteria > Bacillota > Clostridia > Oscillospirales > Oscillospiraceae > Limivicinus. The sequence continues at coordinate 26,524 of CAVHIP010000017.1, forward strand.
CGGGCACTTGATTTCGGGCGCCCAGAAGTTTGGCAGATCAGGGCTCGCATTGGTGTAGAAGTAGCGAACGCCGGTCGCCTTGCGGATCGGCTTCAACAGCTTTTCATTTTTGAACAAGGGGATCATCTGCGGAAGCATGGGGCTGTTTCTGCCACCGGGACCAAGGGAGAGCTGCGTGAAGAATTTGGCTCCGTTCATGTGGATCTTGTCCAGGTACTTTTTTACGTCGTCAAACAGCTCGGGACTCCGGTAGGTCCACTTTCCCAGAAAGCCGACCAGCAGGGTACAGGTGAAAAACAGGCCGACATTCTCCTGACTGCGCTCCAGAAAATAATCCAGGGAATCAGTCTGAAATTGCGGGTTGAACTGGCTGTTTATAAGACCGGGACCGGTCATTGGCAGGTGTACTATGCGGTTTTTGATTTCCACATTGCCAACCTTCCAAGGGGTAAATAAGACCTCGCTTGGTTTCGCTTCTTTAACGGTTGCTTTTGACATGATAGCGCCTCCATTTGTAATTTCTTTTTTGCCTTTTGCTTAACTTGTGAACATTATCACATACAGAAAAACGCGGCGCAATTTAAATAATGCATAAATTTTATGCAAATAATAAATGCAGGCATCCGAAGATACCTGCATTATCAATGCGATAATTTGTGATTGTTGATATTATCTGCAATTTTCTTTCATCAAAGCCGCTGCCGTCATTCCTTTTTCATCTCCCTTACGGTAAGCGAAGACCAGATCTGTCGAGGGGTCGCGATAGTTTAGCGGAATGTTCCGAATCTTATCCGGGAAAAGCAGAAACTCGTCCGCAGAGACAACGGCGCCGATACCGAGGTATTTGTTGATACAGACAGAGAGAATCAGTTCACGTGCGGTGTTATAATATCCATGCTCCCCGATGTAATCCAACAGGGGTTTTCCCTCACTGTCTTTGAACATGTCAACAAGCGTTGAAGCGCGCGCACGCTGCGCACCGAAATCGAACGAGCAGAATTTCTCACCCTTCAGGTCTTCCAGTTCAATCACTGCTTTGTTCCAGAGTCGGTGACCTCTTGGCACAAAAATGGAAAGGTCCGTTGACAGGATGACGGTACTTTGAACATCATAAAATCCCTCTATTTCACCGTAAACCGTATAAACCAGATCCAGGTTGCCTTTCTGCAGCGCCTCCACGCACCCCCTCATGCTGTCCTCCGCAAAGTAAAATTCAGTTTCCGGATAAGCGTTTTTCACGGCGGTGACGGCATCAAGAAGCAAGCGAAAGTTCAGCTCCGGAGAAAACCCGATGCGGAGCGCGTTTTTATGTCGAAAGGTATCCATCCGTTTTTTCAGAGCATCATATTTTGCCAAAGAGCGGCGGCAGTAATCAAGAAATACTGCGCCTGCCGGAGTAAGTTCAACAGTTTTCCCACTTCGGTCGAGCAGATTTGTACCCAGTTCCTCCTCCAGTAGTATGACCCTGCGGCTTAGGGCAGATTGAGAAATGTTCAACATCTCAGCTGCTTTCGTTATTGTCTGATAATTGACAATCTCCGTAAAATATTGCATGTTTTCGATATCCATACAAAGCACCTCATAGACACGTATGCGCAGAACGCATGATTTGCATTGAGAAATTGAATGACATAAAATACCAAACTTAAGGCAATACAGCACAATACGTCTGCGGCATCCGACAGACAATTTGTGCCCTGATTTAGGAACTTTTTCTTGCAATACACAAAGTATTCTGCAAAAAAGTTCCGTCATCAGAACCCAAATTCTCTCGCGGCTACTCTTGCCGCATTGTGCAGTATTGCACTGAATTGTATTTTATATTAAAAATCGGCATTAAGCAAGTTGATATATACACATGTTTTTCAAGCAAAAACTTGCGGTACTTCGCAGCTGAAAATATCCGGACTATCTGAAATAAACATTGGAAACCTGCCTTTCTTTGGACTATAAATTCATTCTGGCATTAGTTTTATACTGAAAACTGATTAAAATATTTAATGTCAATTAAATGTTTTAATAGCCGCCGCAGCGGCGTAGTTTTCGTAT
>CAVHIP010000018.1:0-26319 GCA_963636125.1 Oscillospiraceae bacterium
TGTTCGACACAATGGCTTCCGTTTTCACAAACATGAACGGCGGTCGCTGGTGGGGCACCTTGTTCTTCCTGTTCATGGTCTTCGCGGCGATGTCAACCGTCCTTGCCGTATGCGAGAGCATCCTTGCCATGATACGCGAAGTCACCGGCTGGACGCGCGCCAAAGCCTCCGTTATCTGCGGCATTGCGATTTTTATCATTTCTCTTACCACCGCGCTCGGTTACAGCGTGTTCAAATTCCAGCCGTTCGCGGAAGGCTCCGCATGGCTTGATTTCTGGGATTTCATCGTTTCCACAAACCTCCTGCCTGTCGGTTCGCTTGTGCTTGCGCTCTTCTGCTGCAACAAATTCGGCTGGGGCTGGGACAATTTCGTGGCCGAGGCAAACTCCGGAAGCGGTCTGAAAGTCAAGTCCTGGATGAAGCCGGTCATGCAATATTTTGTACCTATCGCGGTAGCCATTATTTACATATACGGTCTTATAACATTCAACTGGTAAACATCTGAAAAATTTGAAAATCGGGAAAGTCCGCAATACGATGCGGACTTTCCCGATTTTTACGTTTATTATTTTCCTGTGATATATCGATAGCTCTTCCTTGCTATGCCCAGCTCTTCGTTGGCGGGGATGACGATGGCTTTTGCGGGGGAGGTTTCTTTTGTGATTATGCCTTCGATGACGGAGTTGTTTTTGCTCTCATCGATGAGAACGCCCATATGAGACACTGCGTTGCACACTCTGCTTCTTATAACGGTCGAGTGCTCCCCTATTCCGCCGGTAAATATGAGCTGATCGAGGCCGCCGAGTTCGGCGTAGAACATGCCTATATAGCGCACAACGGAGCATACAAACGCGTCTACCGCGAGCTTTGCCCTGTCATTGCCGGAATCGGCCGCTTCCATAACAATTCTCAGATCGTTGCTGACGCCGGATATTCCCAAAAGGCCGCCGTTTTTGCTCAAGCCGTCCATCACTTCATCAAGCTTCATACCCTCATTGAGGAGAAACGGAATGATATACGGGTCAATATCGCCGCAGCGGTTCGCGTGAAAAACGCCGGTTTGCAGGGAAAAGCCGAAGCTTGAATCGACGCTCTTCCCGTCAAGTATGGCGCAGATCGAGCAGCTTCCGCCGAGATGGCAGGATATGACGCGGCTGTTCGCGCCGTATTTCGCCGACTGTTCGGAAATATATTCATGAGACGCGCCGTGATAAGCGAGTTTTTTTATGCCGTATTTTTCATGCCACTCATACGGAACGGAGTAAATGCTGCGCTCGGGCGGAATGGTGGTATGAAAGGCAGTCTCAAAAACGCCGATAAGTGGGGTATGCGGCAGAAGTTCCTTAAATTGCCCGACGGCGGAGAGATAGGCGCTGTTGTGCACGGGCGCGATATACAGGAAATCTCTCATGCCCTGAATAACGTTTTCATCGAGCTCATGAACGCCGTAATAGCCCTTAGAGAGCACCGTCTTGAATCCGACGGCTTCTATTTCGTTAATATCTTTGAGAGGAAGCTCGGCATCTTCAAGCGCGCATTTCAAAAACATCGCAATGCCCGCGCGATATTCGGGCACGGACTGACCTTCAAGCCTGACGGAATAGCCGCTTTGCTCGTTTTTATACGTGAAAATCGCGTTATCCGCGCTGCCGACCCTCTCGACGCCGGCGCGGCAGTACACCCTTTCATCGGGCATTTCATACAGCTTGAATTTCAAGGATGTACTGCCCACATTGCAGACAAGAAGTTTCATAACGACTCCCCCTCAAAAAATTATTAGGCCGAACAGATATGACTGTATCTGCTTCTCCGGATGGTTTCTCTTCCTCTTTTTCAAAATACCATAACACCCGAAAAATTGTCAATACCCCGGCAATTCGGACGAAGGTTATAAAAAACCTCTGTACATGTTCTGTACAGAGGTTAAATATTATATTCGATTACTCCGCATCTGCCTCGGGAGCAGTGCCGGTGGCGACGCCGTCCGCCGATACTTCATAGACAAGAGCGTCATCCTCAGCGGTTTCCTCTGTCTCTTCCTCAACGGGCTTCTCAACAACGGGAGCCTCGGTCAGGGCGCGGATGGACAGGGAGATCTTATGCTTCTCTTCGTCGATAGCGGTGATCTTACGGTGATCTTAGCTTCGACAACATCGCCGACGGAAAGAACGTCTTCCGGCTTGCCGATGCGGCGGTCTGCGATCTGGGAAATGTGAATCAAGCCGTCAACGCCGTCAAGAACTTCTGCAAATGCGCCGAAGGGCATGAGCTTGACAATCTTGACCTGCGCGACATCGCCGACGGAATACTTGTTTGTGAACAGAGTCCATGGGTTGGCGTCGGGATCTTTGTAGCCGAGGGAAATCTTTCTCTTCTCGCGGTCAAAGTTGATGACATAAACATCGACCTCATCGCCTACGTTGAGGACTTCGGAGGGCTGATGCACGCGACCCCAGCTGAGCTCGGAAACGTGAACCATACCGTCAACGCCGCCGATATCAACGAATGCGCCGTAGCTGGTGAGGGACTTGACAACGCCGTGGAACTTCTTGCCGATTTCGATGTCGCTCCAAAGAGCTTCGGTGAGAGCTTTGCGCTCTGCCTGAGCGACCTTGCGGATGGAGCCGACAACTCTCTTGCGGGCCTTGTTGACCTCGGAGATCTTGAGACGGACAGTCTTCTTGAGGAGCTGAGAAAGCTCGGCATCCTTGGGGAGATCGGTCTGAGAGGCGGGGACAAAGACGCGAACGCCCTTGACATTGACGACAACGCCGCCCTTGTTCTCTTCTACGACTGTGCCTTCCATGACGGTGCCGTCATCAACGGCGGACTCGACATCGTTCCACATCTTGGCGGCGTCGAGACGCTTCTTGGAAAGCTGCGCGGTACCCTCGACATCGTTAACTCTGACAACAACAGCCTCGATAGTGTCGCCCACTTTGACAACATCCTCGACTTTGATTCCGTCATCGGTAAACTCGGTTGTGGGAATGAAGCCGGAATATTTGGTTCCGAGGTCAACGCTTATCTCGGTCGGGGTGATTGCAACGACGGTGCCGGTAACCTTATCTCCATTATATATAGTCTTAAGGGTTTCCTCGAGCAATTCGTCAAAGGAAAGCTCCTTGTTTTCTTCTGCGAGTTTTTCGTTTTTCATTTCGTCCATTTTGTTTCTTACCTCCTTAATTATCCACGCAGGCGTAGACGCCCCCGCCGTAAGACCAACGGTATCATAAGCTTTAAGCCTGTCAGCATCCAACTCATCAAGCCGCTCGATAAACTGCACTTCTTTGCAATTTTCACTGCAAATCTGCGCAAGATGAATGCTGTTCGCGCTGTGTCTGCCGCCTATTACCACCATTGCATCACACTGAGAAGCAATGCTTGCCGCCTCTTCCTGACGCGTGAATGTAGCAGAACATATTGTATCAGATATTTTCGCATTTGTACATCTTTTTTTTACTATATCACAACATTCGTTAAAATTACTGCGTGTCTGGGTGGTTTGCACTACAACTGTTATAGGTTTTGTCCACATTTCACGGTTTTCATCGAGCCATGCGTCCATTTCCTCCGGCGATTCGATCACCTTATGCGCGCCGCACCAACCGCAGATGGCGTCCACCTCCGGATGCTTTTTCATGCCTATAACGACGACAAACCGTCCCTCGTCCGTCGCGCGGCTGACAATTTTATGAATTGCCTTGACTTTGGGGCATGTCGCGTCGGTCACGTCCGCCCCTCTTTTTTCAAGCTCATCATATATCTGCTTTGTAACGCCGTGGGCGCGTATGATAACCTTGTCGCCGGCATTGCATTCCTCCGGAGTTTTTATTATTCTCATGCCGGCCTCGACAAGCTTTGCGACAACATCTTCATTATGTATAAGCTCGCCGAGGCAGCAGCACTTGCCGTCCTGCTCGAGAAGCTCCTGCGCGATTTCGACAGAGCGGCTGACGCCGAAGCAGAAGCCCGCGCTCTTGGCCACAATTAAGTTTTTCATATGCTGCCCCCGTTGATATGAAATCTCTCGCTCACGATGGAAGCGAGAAGCTCAAGACTCTGAGCGAAATTTATATCGCTCGTATCCACAAGCACGGCGTCCTCCGCTTTTTTCAGCGGCGCCGCCGCTCTCTCGGAATCCTGCCTGTCTCGGTTCTCGATGTCTCTGAGCACCTGATCGAAAGAGATGTCCATGCCTTTCGCGACAAGCTCCTTCATGCGCCTTTCGGCTCTGGCTTCGCTGCTCGCGGTCAGGAAAATCTTAAGCTCCGCCTGTGGGAGAACCACGGTGCCTATGTCGCGCCCGTCCATTATGACATTGTTTTCGCGGGCAAGCTTTCTCTGCATTTCCAGCAGGTATTCCCGGACTTTGCCGTGAGAGGACACATCAGACGCGCCGGCTGAAACCTCCGGCGTGCGGATAAGGTCGGACACATCCTCGCCGTTTAAGTACATTCTCTGCTCGCCCTCGGCGTTATATGACATTTTTATATCCAATGCCGGAAGCAGCGCCATAAGCTCCGCCTCGTTCTTTTTGTCTGTTCCCGCTCTTATCGCCGCAAGGGCAAGGGTGCGGTATATGGCGCCGGTGTCAACGTATATAAACGAAAATCTCTCGGCAAGCTTTCTGGCAAGGCTGCTCTTCCCCGCTCCGCTCGGCCCGTCTATCGCTATCGCATAACGCTTATTCATATAAACAAATCCCCCTGTTATTCGCTTTTGCGCGCGGAATTGCCGGCAACATATCCGGTAGACCACGCTATCTGAAGATTGAAGCCGCCGGTATAGCCGTCAACGTCCAAAACCTCGCCCGCAAAATATAGTCCGGAAATCAGCTTGGATTCCATCGTGCGCGGGTTTATCTCCTTTGTGGAAACGCCTCCGGAGGTGACTATGGCTTCGTCAATCGGTCTCGTGCCGGTGATGCTGACGGGAAAGGCCTTGAACAAATGCAGGAGGTTTTTGCGCTGTTCCCTTGTAATCTCGCTGACCTTCGTGTTCTCGGGTATGCCGGAAAGGCGGACAAGTACGGGTATCATAGCGCTTCCGGCAAGGTCATTGAGCGCATTTTTAAATTCCCTGTTGGAATATTTTTCAAAATCACGCAGAAGCCTCGCGTCTAATTTTTTCTCATCAAGCGCGGGTTTGAGATCTATTTCCGCCCTGTAATCCGCTTTTCCGATGTTTCTCATGTGAGAGCTTGCAGACAGCACCAAGGGGCCGGAAATTCCGAAATGCGTAAAGAGCATTTCGCCCTGCTGAGAAAAAATATTCTTTTCGTTCTCGAAAACGGTCAGGCAGACATTTTTCAGCGAAAAGCCCTGCATCTCCGCGCAATAATCATCATCGCTCTCAAGCGGAACAAGCGATGGGCGTGTGGGCGTGACGGTATGTCCGAAAGCTTCGGCGAACTTGTAGCCAGACCCGTCGGAGCCGGTGAGAGGATAGCTCCGCCCGCCTGTGCAGACGGCCGCGGCTTTGCAAAAGACTTTTCCCTCCGTCGTATCCAGCGCCGATATTTCTCCGTTTTCGGCAATAATCCTCTTAACTCTCCCACGGACAAGTTTTACTCCCGCTCTCACGCACAGCCTTGCCATGAGATCGGCAATGTCATTTGCATTGTCGGAAACCGGAAAAACCCTGTTCCCGCGTTCGGTTTTAAGCGGTACGCCGTGAGATTCAAAAAAGGCCATCGTATCGCTCGGCGAAAACCTATTGAGCGCGCTGTACAGAAATCGCCCGTCTCCGGGAATGTTCGACATGAAGGTTTTTATATCACAGTTATTTGTGACATTGCACCTTCCCTTTCCGGTTATTCTGACCTTTCTGCCAAGCTGACGGTTGGGGTCAAACAGAACAACTTTCACACCCCTTGCCGCCGCCTGATATGCGCACATCATGCCCGCCGCGCCGCCGCCGATTACGGCAAGATCAAAAAATGTATCATCCATCGCACGGTTACCTCATACCGGTTATACCGGAAATCTCTTCTTCGCTCAGATAGCGCCATTCGCCGGGTTTGAGCGCGCCAAGCGAGAGCGGGCCTTCGCTTATTCTCATAAGCTTTGTAACCTTCAATCCGCATGCGTCGCACATCTTCCTAACCTGACGGTTTCTCCCCTCGGATATCGTAATAAGCAAGACCGCGCCGCCGGGAAAAACGCGCTCAATATCGACATTCTGCGCGCAGACGATGCAATCGTCCAACTCAATCGGGTAACGGAGATATTCAACCGCTTCGCCTATGTCTTCGCCCTGAACCCATGTGCGGTATATCTTGCTGAAGTTGTGCGACGGGTGCATCAGCTTATTCGCGAAATCCCCGTCATTCGTCAGAATTATAAGCCCCTCGGAATACATATCGAGTCTTCCCACGGGATAGACGCGCGCGCCGATACCCTTTACAAGCTCCGTTACGTTCCTCCGCCCTTTTTCATCCTTCAGCGTGGTCACATAACCCTTCGGCTTGTTGAGCATGACATATATCTTTTTTCCGTTCTCCGGCAGAGGAGCGCCGTCTACCAATATAACGTCAAATTCGGGATCCGCTTTTTCGCCTAATGCCGCCGTTTCGCCGTTTACGGTCACTCTGCCGTCTTCTATATATTTTTCCGCTGTTCTGCGGGACATAAGTCCGGCAGAGGATATAATCTTTTGAAGCCGTTCTTCCATCGGTTATCTCCGCTTTTTTCCTAAGACAGTTCCGCTCTTAATAATAAGCACCGCCCTTCTCTCATCGGGCAGTGCTTATCAAGACAGCTTTTTATTTCTTGTTCTGCTTGTCAATGAATGCGTCGATACGATCCATGACCTGCGGGACAAGATCAATAATTCTGTCAACGGTATTGCTTGCAGGAGGAAGAACGTTAATCATTCTGACGGTGCCGTCTTTTATGACGAGAAATCCGATAGGCTCAATCTTAACGCCGGTCGCGTTTCCGCCGCCGTACGGTCTGTCCGCTCCTTCTTTCTTTGCTCCGAATTCAACTCCGCCGCCGCCGAAACCGACGCTGACTCTTGAAATGGGCACGAGCGTAATCCCGTCGGGCGTGACTATCGGATCGCCGACAACGGTATCGACCTTGAGCATGTTTTTCACATTTTCCATTGTGCTCTGCATAAGATTACTGATAGGGTTATTTTCCATTTTTTTCAATCCTTTCTTCCTGCTGTGCGTTACTCTCTTTTATATCGTTTGTATTGTTTTCCGTAATATTTTCCTGGGGTTCGCTCTTTTCGCCGCGAAGCTTTGCCGCAAGCTTTTCTTTGAGATGCCTGAACTTGTTTTTAATAAGCACGCCGAGCGCGCCGAACAAAATCGTGAATACCATGCGGAATATTGCGCCGATGCGAATTGTGAGCGCAATCCCGAATTCAAGAACGGTTTTTTCCGCGGTAAAATCAACGTCCGTACGCACATAAAGATCTTTTACGTCAAAACGCTGAGAACAGATGGGGGCGAGGGTGTTCAGAGCGGCGTTGACATATCCGAAAAGCACGGCTGTCTGATACGGGTCGTCACCGGCGGCGGTGTAATCCAAAAGAAATCTGTCAACCCTGAATTTTCTGCCGAGAATTCCGAAACCCTTGAGAACTTTTTTCAGAAGCTCCATTATTTCATCGAACGTAAAGTCCAGATTAATCTTTTTTTTCGGTTTTTCCCCGTCGGTTTCAGTCCCTTTGGGTTTCTTTTCTTTTTTTGGTTTCTTCTCCTTCGGCGGCTTTGATTCGTCCTCGGGTTCTTTGGGTAGAATCTGAAGGAGGACGCCGGCAATCTTCGCCGATACCTTCATCTCGCCGCCTTCATAGGCGATATCCGCGCCTATCGGGATAAGCATGATGAGAGTAATCAGCAAAACAATTATTCCCAGAATTATCCAACCAACCAATCACATCACTCCTCATACTTATTTTCCGATACATCGGATATATCGTTTATGGCAATCTGCCGATATTCCTCATCGCGCAGGCGTTCTATCTCGCTTTTCAGCTTATCCATGCCTTCGTTTGAGCTTATATCCGGAAGCTCAGGAAGCTCATTGAGCGAGCTTATTCCCATCGTTCTGAGAAAAACATCCGTTGTTTTGAAAACAGACGGTCTCCCCGGAACGTCAAGCTTGCCGCAGATCTCAATCAGCCCCTTTTCCGCGAGAGAAGACACCGTATATGAGCTGTCAACGCCTCGAACCTGATCTATGTAAGCTCTTGTTACGGGCTGGAAATATGCGACAACGGCGAGGGTTTCGAGCGCGCTTTGGGAGAGCATGGGAGGTTTTCTCTGCTCCATCGCAAGGCCGATTATCTGCGCATATTCCGGAGATGAGCACATCTGAAGCTTATCGTCAAGGCGAAGAATCCGTATGCCGCGTTTGTTCTGTTCATATTCATCCCGCAGGACGGCCGCCGCAAGCTCAACATCTTTAATTTCAACACCCAATATCAGGGAAATCCGGTTTATGGAAAAAGCTTCTCCGGATGCAAACAGTATTGCCTCTATGGCAGAAGATAAATCACTCATTATTCTTCGATCTTTTCGATTATCTCATCTACATCCCCGCCTGTAAAGCGGAGAGAATAGTCATTTTCTTTCTTTTCGATCTCGATGCTGCCCATACTGCAGAGCTCCAGCACGGACATAAATGCCGCAATAAGCTCCGAGCGCGTTTGGCAGGTGCCATACAGCTCGTTTAGTCCGAGACTGCCTTTCCGCAGCATGTCAAGTATCTGGCGGCTCTTGTCGCGTATGCTGTACACAATGCGGTGAGGAATGGCATTGTCAAGCTGTTCATTCTCCGGACGCTTTCCGCCGCGGGAAAAGACGGAATACAAAGCCGAAAGGAGATCCGCCGGTTCATGGCGGTATTCGTACACCTTTGACAAAGGATTGAGCGGTTCCGGACGTTTGACATGATATAACATCCCTTCGGCGGAAAGCCTTTTCAGTTCCGGCAGTACGCTTTGGACAGACGAGAGAGTGTCTTTAGCTTTCAATTGCTCGAGAGACTGCATCAGCAGCTCCAGCTCGGAAACCTCTTCTTCATCATTGCTGAGAAGAGTTTTCGTTTTTATATACAGGAGATGCGCCGCCATTTGGATAAACTCGCTCGCTATTTCCAGATCCATACTCTCCATCTGTGCAAGGTAGTCCATATATTGATCGAGAATATCCGCAATTTTAATGTCGCGTATTTCGATTTTATTTTTCGAAAGCAACATGAGAATAAGGCTGAGCGGACCTTCAAAGTCCCCCATCTCGCCTTTTTCTCTTACTACTCCCTCAAGATGAAAATTCGGATTGTCCATTAAACGCTCACTTATAAAACAGATAAAAAACCATATCGCAGCCCGCCTGCGCCACAGGCAAAATAAAGTCGAAAATGCCGTCAATCAAAGCCGTGAGAGGTTTGGAAATGATGCCGGAGGCGACAAGTGCAAGCATCAGCAGAGAACCGTATTTTTCGTATCTCATGAGCTTTATATAATTTTGATCGCTCAAAAAGGAGAACAGCACCTTCGCGCCGTCAAGCGGAGGAATCGGTATGATATTGAATATAGCGAGGCCGAGACTGATATAAACCGTAAGCTGCAGCATCGCAAGAAAGTAATTGCCGACATCCGAATCTCTGAACGGAATATAGAAGGCGCCGTATAAAAACATAAAAACAACGGCAATAATCAGGTTGGAAAGAGGTCCGGCAATTGCCGTTATCGCCATGCCGTGTTTCGGGTTTTTGAATTTAAACATATTGACGGGCACGGGTTTTGCCCATCCTACGTGAAAAACCACAAGCATGAGCAGACCGACAACGTCAAGATGTTTGAGCGGATTAAGCGTGAGTCTGCCGTTCTGCTTTGCGGTATCGTCACCGAGAAAATACGCCGTGTATCCGTGGCTCAGTTCATGAAGAGTTACGCAAAGTACGGACGGCGCAACGGCAAGGAGCATGCTCATCAAATATGTGAAGTCAAAACCTTCCCATATTGATTTCAACGCTGAAATACATACCACTTCCATGAGATATTTTATTTATTCATATATTAACAAATAGTCAATCAAAAAACAAGAGCAAGCGCGAAAAAAGTACGCCTGCTCTTTGTTTTTGCCCGTTATTTTAATCGTCTCTGTTCAGAAACCGCGAAATCAAGGATGGTTTTGTAACGCTTACTGTATTCAGAACGGCCCCGACGGCGGCAACCATATCAATAAATATCGCAAACCATAAATTACAATATCCGATTATGCTCAGAAAAATCAGAACGGCTTTAACGGCAAAAACGAATATGGCATTCTCCGCCGCAACTTCGCGCGCTCTTTTGCAAACGCCGAAAGCGAAAGGAATATTCGGTATGCAGTCCGGCAAAATCATCGCATCCGCGAAGTTCACTTCCTCGCCCACCTGTATATCAACGTCCGCCGCGCTGTGAACATCGTTGGCTGCTGCATAGATATAAACCGTGGGCGCTTTGGTCGAAGATGAAATGTCTTTGATAATTCTGAATTTTCTTTCTCCGCTGCACTCTCCGTATACTTCGCGAAAATTCAGGTCATCGGCAATACTCCGGCTGTCGCTGTCGTTTTCCGTACAGAGGAGAATGCACCTGCCTACCCCGTTTTCTTTGAGGCCGATGGCTATATCCTCGCCACCTTCAAGCGTGGGAAAGCCGAGAGAAAAGCAGCCTACATATCTTCCGGCTATCGTCATATGAAAACACTGCCCATCATCGGACATGTTCTTTTTTATATCAATTCCCTGAGAATCAAGAAATTCTCTTGTGCCGATAATTACGCGATTTCCGCCTATATCCGCTTCGGCGCCGTATCCGGGGTAATCTGCAAAATTTTCTATCAGTTGAGGTCTGAAATCAGGCGCATAAGCCTGCAATACCGCTTTTGCCTCGGGCTGCTCCGAATAGTAGAGAGTGTGCGCGGCAAATGCCAGAAATGTCTTTTTATCAAGAATCTCCGGCATAATTCTGATATCTGCATCTGCCGAATTTTTTTGCGTAAAGATTCCATCGTTATCAAACAAGACTGTTTTCGCAGCGGCGCAGTTTTCCATGACGGCCGCATTCCCGAAAACGACGCCGTATTCCGCGCTGTAACACATTGCCATTATATACACCGTCGGCATTGAAACGACCACCGATGTCGGAGTGGAAATCAGGATAATAGTAAGAGCGCGGTGTATGGATACAACGAAGGTATTATTCGTGAAGAAAGGCGTAATAATCGCATACAGAATGCCTATAATCATTCCGATTTTCAAAACAAAGCCCGCGCTGTCGCGTATAGAATCTTCAAACCGGGTATGCCCGGCGCCGTCGCGAAAGACAATTTTTGCAACCATGTCGGAAACGCGGTTTTCATTGTAGCGTAAAAGCCCGATAGCGGAAACTCTGCTCTTCCCTTCGGCATAGGAAACAAGAATAAGCCCTATCTGATAGAGCAGCACAAGTGCCGCCGCCTCGCTCGGGAAGCCGATTATGCACGAAAGAACGGTTATTGCGGTTACCACAATCGATGTCGAGAAATAATCTCTGTCAGTCGAAAAATAATTTCGGTCCGAAAGGTCGGAGACAGCATCGAGCGCTATATCATATCCTGCGATAACGGAGGAAAGAACGAGGAGGAGAACACCGACAAAATGAGGCAAATTTCCGAAGAAAAGCGCGCCGGCAAATACCAAGGATGCGGCGACAAGTCTGATAACAAGAAGCGTATCAAATGTCAAGGAGTCTTTTTTTGACGCTTTGCCGTTTCTGACCGGATGTTTGCGCATTGTCTCTTCCTCTCTTTCAATTATTCAAGGCGGCATCGCACAATTGACCGTGTTCAATTATGCGGTGCCGCCTTGGTAAATCTATGCGATTAATATTTTATTATGCTAAGTTATTATGCTTTTCCGTCGCAGCCGAGAACGTCAACTATCTTGTGCTTAACCATCTGCTTGATTGCTTCACGCGCAGGAGCAAGATACTGGCGAGGATCGAAATGATCCGGATGCTCATTGAAATACTGACGGATGGTTGCGGTCATTGCGAGACGAAGGTCGGAGTCAATATTGATCTTGCAGACAGCCATGGAAGCGGCCTTGCGGAGCTGATCTTCGGGAACGCCTATTGCGCCAGGCATCTTTCCGCCGTTTTCGTTGATAATCTTGACAAATTCCTGAGGTACGGAGGAAGAACCGTGAAGAACGATCGGGAATCCCGGAAGTCTCTTCTCAACTTCTTCGAGAATATCAAATCTCAGCTTAGGATCGGTGCCGGGTTTGAACTTATATGCGCCGTGAGATGTGCCGATTGCAATTGCAAGAGAATCGCATCCGGTTCTCTCAACGAATTCCTGAACGTCCTCGGGGCGAGTATATGAGCTGTCCTCTGCGGAAACCTTAACCTCATCCTCAATGCCTGCCAGAGTGCCAAGCTCAGCCTCGACAACGACGCCGTGGTCATGGGCATACTCAACCACTTTTTTGGTGATCGCGATATTTTCCTCAAAAGGCTTGCCGGAGGCGTCAATCATAACGGAAGAGAAGCCGCCGTCAATGCAGGACTTGCACAGCTCGAAATCGCTGCCGTGGTCAAGGTGAAGAGCGATGGGCAGACCGGTTTCTTCAATTGCCGCTTCAACGAGCTTTATAAGATAAGTATGGTTTGCGTATGCGCGCGCGCCCTTGGATACCTGGAGAATAAGAGGTGCGTTGACCTCTTTTGCGGCCTCGGTAATGCCCTGAACGATCTCCATATTATTAACGTTGAATGCGCCGATTGCATATCCGCCCTTATAGGCTTTTTCAAACATTTCTTTTGTTGTTACTAATGGCATAATAATCTCCCTTTCATACGTGCAGAAATTAAAATTTGTACAAAAAGCATATTTACAAATTCCGTTGAATATTATATCCTCATTGTTGGACATAATCAATAAGTTTATTAGCTAAAATTAAATTTTTTTCGGAGGTCTCAAATGGACAAAAAACTCATCGGTTCATGCATCATCGGTCAGTCCGGCGGTCCGACGGCCGTCATCAATGCCAGCGCATACGGCGTTATCAAAACCGCCCTCGAGGCGGAAGAGATAACCAAGGTATACGGCGCTGCTCACGGTATCAGAGGCGTGCTTGACGACAAGCTTTATATCATGGATCTCGAGGACCCCAAAGAGTTGAGCTATCTTCTGCACACTCCCTCATCAGAGCTCGGTTCCTGCAGATACAAAATTGCAGACCCCGCAAAGGATGACACCGATTACAAGCGCATTCTTGAGATATTCAAAAAATACAATGTGCGTTACTTCTTCTATAACGGCGGCAACGACTCTATGGACACCTGCAACAAGATTAGCAAATACATGCAGTCCGTGGGTTATGAGTGCCGTGTTATGGGCGTTCCAAAAACCATAGACAACGACCTTTTCGGCACCGATCACTGCCCGGGCTTTGCAAGCGCGGCAAAATTCATCGCCACATCCTGCATGGAAATCAGCAAGGATATGCATGTTTATGACAAGCCCATGATTACCGTTGTAGAGGCCATGGGCAGGCATGCCGGATGGCTCACCGCCAGCGCAGCGCTCGCAACTCACTATGGCTGCGGCCCCGATCTGATATATCTTCCCGAAACGGATTTCGACATGGATAAGTTCATCGCGGATGTTGACAGAGTGCATAAAGAAAAGGGTCATGTATTTGTTGTCGTCTCCGAGGGCATCCACTATGCCGACGGCAGCTTCGTTTCCGAGGCAAAGACGTCCGCGACCGACGGTTTCGGCCACGCGCAGTTGGGCGGTTTGGCGGCAATGCTTGCAAGCAAGCTGGGCGAGCATACAGGTGTCAAGGTTCGCGGAATTGAGCTGAGTCTTCTTCAGAGATGCGCGGCGCACTGCGCTTCCCTCACCGATGTCACGGAGAGCTTCAACGCCGGCAAAATCGCCGTCGAGAAGGCTGTCGCCGGCGAAACCGACAAGATGGTCGCATTTGAGAGAGCATATGTTGACGGAAAATATACCTGCAATTACATTGCAGAACCGCTCACGCTTGCCGCAAACACCGAGAAGAAAGTTCCTCTTGAATGGATAAACGATACGCAGAACGGTCTCAAGGACGAGTTTATCGACTACATTCTTCCGCTTATTCAGGGCGAGGTTGAAGTTCCCAAAGTGGATGGTCTGCCCCGTTACGCAAAGCTCAAGAAAATAATAGAGAAATAATCACATACACAAATAAATTGAAACGGCTTCGGAAGCAAATCAATCCGAAGCCGTTTCGTTTTTATTTTTTGAAGCTGAAAAAACCCATTTATGCTGAATAAAATAACTGATTACAAACAGTACGCCGTCTACAACAACCTTCGCCACGGTCTGAGCAAAATCGTCCTCTACGCCGAAAAGCACGGTTGCTCCGTGCAGCAACAGTTCGGAAGCCAAAAGCTGCGGCAGACAGAGGCAATAGTACTTTGCCAGGGCGATGCCGTAACCCTCTTTGCCGTGACGGAAAACAATAAAATTATTCACATTGAAATTGAAAAAGGAAGATATCGCGCGCGCCGAAATGAGAGCCGCATCCGAGGCCGGAGTATTCCCCATATTCAAAACCATACCGAACAGGAAATGATTGAACACATAATACAGCGCAGTATCCACAACAAAGGCCGCGGCCGAGCTCAGGACATAGCGCAGTCCGGAATATTTTTCAAATAACTTTTTAAGCATATTATTTCCCGCTCGACATGTACCTAAACATTATTTTAGCAATTCTGTATGAATCCTTAACGGCATTGTAATGCGAACTGTAATCCTCCGGGTCGTATACGGTGGCGATAGGCTGTTCATAAAAGTCTATCCCGTGGCGCTTCATGTAGAGGAGCATATTTGTCTCATATTCAAAACGCTCTCCCTCAATTTCGGCAAAACTTTTGAAACATTGCGCCGGAATTGCCCTCAGTCCCGTCTGCGTATCGTTTATTTTTATTTTGAACAGGACATAAAACATTCTTGCCGTGAACTTATTCCCGGCAACACTTCTCGGTGGGACTCCTTCCTGGTCAAAATTCCTCGAGCCGAGCACGACCTTATCTTCAAGCTCAAGCATCTTTTCTCCGCATTTAATAATATCGTCCGGAAGATGTTGGCCGTCTCCGTCAATTGTGATGACGCCCTTTATCTGCGGAAGCTGCTCGTTCACATAGGAGATCGCCGTTTTTAAGGCCCTGCCCTTCCCTTTGTTTACGCCGTGATGGATAACGTGAGTCTGCGGCATAGTGTCCGCTTCATCGAAAAAATGTTGATGAAGCTCATCGCTTCCGTCGTCAACAATGACAATGTGTTCAAAGCCTCTTTCGGCAAGTGTGTTGACCACTCGCGCAAATTTTTCATCCGGATTAAGAGATGGCAGAACAATCGCCGTCTCTTTGAATACTGCATTACCGTCAATCATTTTCATCTCTCCAAAATCAAACCATCGAAACAGCTTTAATTTCACTGCCGGAGTCATACACAAGCACATTCAGCTCGCTTGTGTTTTTTACTTCGCCCTGGCCGGTCGTATATGTGGTTGTATCGGCAACAATACTGCACACACAGTACCCCTCTCCGAGGCTGATAGCTCCCTGCAGGGAATATGAGTCCAAATTGAAGCTTGTGGTATGCGCCCAGCCTAAACCGTCCTGGTTCTGCTGCATTCTCTGATCGAGATCGCTGCCGGATTGCAGATACGGCGCAAGATTGCCGTAGCCGGCGCCTTTGTTGATTCCGGATATATACTTGAGATATTCGTAGGTAAAGTCCTTACAAAATGCATCCAAACGCGTAAGCTGTTCACTGCCGCAGGATTCTATAAATTGAGAGTCGTCCTTCTCGGAGTCGATTACAACAACCTCGCCGTTCTCGTTTTGAATAACGGGCTCAATATTTCCTATGACATTATCATACTTATACTTTACCTTTGTGGGCAGGTTCGGAACTATATCATAATAATTCTCAAGCACATCGTATTTTATGTCTCTCTCGGTGATATAGTCCAGCGTGAGCGTTTTCCCGTTGAGCAAAACGGTATATGTTTCCGGAATGGTCACTTCTATTGATGTATAAAGACCATTGAAGTCAAATTCTTCCTTGCTGACAATCCATGGGCGCAAATCCCAAGGCAGAGGCAATTCGTATCCGTATACGGAGTAGGTGGCGTCCTTTGTGCTGTCCTTTACAAGCGTGACGTTTCCGAAGCACCTGTTGTCGCAGACAAGCATATACGTTTTCGTGTCGCTTGAGCTTTCGGTATCGGATTCGTAATATTCAATTGTGCCGCTGAATATCTGCTTTACATATTCGCTTACCTCTTCGTCCGTCTGATATTCATGCGGCATCTGAGCAAGGGTACTCAGCACGCCCTCGTCAAGAAAATTCTTTTGAAGATTCTCGGTATATGCCTTAATAACCTTATTCGAGCCTGAATCCTCATATACGAGCGCAAAATCCCATAGTATTTTTAAACCGAAAACAACAACGGCAAGAAGGGCGATTGTATACAAAAACAGGAAAACCCAGTATACAACGCTGCCTGTATTTTTTTTCTTAGTCATAAGCCGTGTTTCACTCCTTACTTAAAGAGGAATACAGATGGAAAAAGTCGTGATGTAGCCTCTCCGCTGGGTTTATTGACATACTGACCGTTGTAGTACATCGTTGTGGAAGATCCGCCGTCCATATTAATGGCATTGACGGCTCCTCTTGCAAGAAGAATATCAATGCAGTCCTGATAAGTAGCGCCCATACTGTGAACCTGGCGTCCGTCAATACAGAGCATCATAACCGCGCCGTCGCCGCGCTCGGCAATAGCAGTGCGCGGATTAACTCCGCTGCCCAAAGAGTCTTTCGAAGCGGGCTCCCCGTTTATGATAAGCAGAGGTCCGAACGAAACACCGTTGACTATACCAAACTGTTCGGCAAGCCAATCATTGAAGTATCCGAAATACATCTTGCCGTCTTTATCAAAGCCCACGAACGCGCTTTCGCCGTTTGTATCGCCGTAGCATACGCCGTCGATTATTGTAAGCCCGACAGGCAGACCGCCGGAGCCCGTGCCGCCTTCGTCTTTGAATCCGCCGCCGTTTACGCCGCCGATGGCATCATATTTCTGCACAAGCTGTTCCATTGTCCAGCCGGAACCGCCGAAAGAGTCCGGTGTGCCGATGATAACGCGCTTAGGATCGAGGACGGTTATCAGATATCCCACATATCCGCCGCCTTTAATTTCCTCAAAAATAATGCCGTCACCATCGTCATCCACGGCATATTTGCTCTCAAGGCTATCATCCGTCTCCGTCTCGTCGTCATCACTCGATGACTCGGTGGACACTGTCGGCACATATGTTTTCACAGCGCTCGCATCGGAGACAATCTGATTAACCGTTTCACTGTCCAAAAACAGGTTCGCAACGAAGCCGAAACGTCTGGTTTCTTTCATCGTCAGGACAAAAGTTTCTCTAAGTTCTTCGGACGGGCCGAGTTCGAAAATATAAGCCGCGCCAAAAAGCGCAATAACGGCAACAATTGCCGTGGCAAGCATAAATCCGAAAATTCTGTCCATGGTACGCATAAATTTATTGACTTGTCTGCTGCGGACGTTTTTCGCTTTTTTGAGGCGCGGAGTGTCCTGCTGCGGCATAGAGTCTTTATAATTATCTTTCACAGAAAACCCTCCTTGGGAACATGGTAAATCAGCTTATTTTATCACAAGCTTATTTTATTTACAAGGAGAAAGAGTAAATTAATAAAAAGGTCAAAAAAGAGCAAAAAAGCATCCTCGAGCCGAAGCTCGAGGATGCAGGTTTATCAGGGAGTCAAATTACTCGTTGATGGCGATAACAACGCCGGAACCAACGGTACGACCGCCTTCACGGATAGCGAAACGAAGACCTACTTCGATTGCGATCGGGGTGATCAGCTCAACGTCCATATCGACGTTGTCGCCGGGCATGCACATCTCAACGCCTTCGGGAAGAGAGATGACACCGGTAACGTCGGTGGTACGGAAATAGAACTGGGGACGATAGTTATTGAAGAACGGGGTATGACGGCCGCCTTCTTCCTTGGACAGGACGTAAACCTGGCCCTTGAACTTGTAGTGGGGGTGAATGGATTTGGGAGCGGCAAGAACCTGGCCACGCTCAACATTCTTCTTATCAATACCACGGAGCAGGCAGCCCACGTTGTCACCGGCTTCTGCATACTCAAGGGTCTTGTGGAACATTTCGGTACCGGTAACGGTAGTCTCGGTGGACTCATCCTTAAGGCCGACGATCTCAACCTTATCGCCGATCTTTACACGGCCACGCTCAACACGGCCGGTAACAACGGTGCCGCGTCCGGAAATGGTGAAAACGTCCTCGATAGGCATAAGGAAAGGCATATCGGACTTACGGTCGGGAGTGGGAATCCAGCTGTCGACTGCGTCCATGAGTTCCTTGATGCAGGCATACTCGGGAGCGTTGGGGTCGTTGGACTCGCAAACGAGAGCGTTAAGAGCGGAGCCGCGGATAATGGGGGTGTCATCTCCGGGGAAGCCGTAGAAGTCAAGCAGTTCGCGAACTTCCATCTCGACGAGCTCGAGCAGTTCGGGATCGTCAACCTGGTCGCACTTGTTCAGGAAAACAAGAACGGAAGGAACGTTAACCTGACGGGCAAGGAGAAGGTGCTCACGAGTCTGAGCCATAGGTCCGTCGGATGCGGCGATAACAAGGATTGCGCCGTCCATCTGAGCAGCGCCGGTGATCATGTTCTTGATGTAGTCGGCGTGGCCCGGGCAGTCAACGTGCGCATAGTGACGCTTGGAAGTCTTGTACTCAACGTGTGCGGTGTTGATGGTGATGCCGCGTTCTCTCTCTTCGGGAGCCTTGTCGATGGAAGAATAATCAGTGTACTCAGCGTCGCCAAAGAGTGCAAGATACTTGGTGATTGCCGCGGTAAGGGTGGTCTTGCCGTGGTCGATATGACCGATGGTGCCGATGTTAACATGGGGCAGGGATCTGTCAAAAGCCTGTTTTGCCATGAGTTTATCCTCCTAAATAAAATTGTTAATAAAATTAGAAATTGGCGTTTTTGAAATCGAAACCGCTCATAGGATGAATGAGCGCTTCCTGCAAACTCTTGGGCAGCTCGACAAAGTGGCTCGGCTGCATTGAATAGGTAGCTCTGCCTTGTGTCTTGCTGCGTAAATCCGTAGCATAACCGAACATGGTGGAAAGCGGAACGCTGCACTCAATAGTCGCAGTGCCGTTAAGCACGTCGCTGCCGGTTATCTGGCCGCGTCTTGAGTTGATGTCTCCCATAACGTCGCCCATAAATTCTTCGGGCGCAGTTACGGTAACAGACATAATAGGCTCAAGCAGCGTGGGGCTTGCCTTCTGGCAGGCCTCTTTGAAAGCCATACTGCCGCAGATCTTGAATGCCAGCTCGCTGGAGTCAACCTCGTGGAAAGAACCGTCCAGCAATGTGGCCTTTACATCCACCACCTGATAGCCTGCAAGGACACCGGAGAGCATAGCTCCCTGAATGCCTTGATCGACGCAGGGGATGAATTCCTTGGGAATGGCGCCGCCCGTAACCTTATTGATGAACTCATAACCCTTGCCGGATTCATTGGGCTCAATCATAAGCTTAACATGAGCAAACTGCCCTTTGCCGCCCGTCTGGCGAGCATAGCGGGTATCGACCGTGGCCGCCTTTTTAATGGTCTCTTTATAGGAAACCTGAGGCTTGCCGACATTGGCCTCAACCTTAAACTCACGGAGGAGTCTGTCAACTATGATCTCCAAATGAAGCTCGCCCATGCCGGCGATTATCGTCTGACCCGTTTCATCATCCGTATAGGTTTTGAACGTCGGATCTTCCTCGGCCAGCTTTTGAAGGGCAATAGCCATTTTTTCCTGTCCCGCTTTTGTTTTGGGTTCAATCGCAACGCGGATAACAGGATCGGGGAACTCCATTGATTCAAGTATTATCTGATGCTTATCATCACAGAGGGTATCGCCCGTTGTGGTATTTTTTAATCCCACAGCCGCTGCAATATCGCCTGAGTAAACCCATTCGATATCTTCCCTGTGATTTGCGTGCATCTGAAGAATACGCCCGACTCTTTCGCGCTGGCCTTTTGTGGAATTCATGACGGTTTTGCCCGCCTCAAGCTTTCCCGAATAAACGCGGAAAAAGCTCAACTTTCCGACAAAGGGATCAGCCATAATCTTAAAAGCCAATGCGGAGAACGGGGCATCGTCATCAGCCTCGCGATGCGAAATCTCATCGGTTTTTGGATCTTTGCCTTCGATCGGAGGAATATCCAAAGGAGACGGCATATAATCCACAATCGCATCAAGCAACTTCTGCACGCCTTTGTTTTTATAAGAAGTGCCGCATGTCACGGGAACGAGTTTCACCGCAACCGTAGCTTTTCTTAACGCCTCTCGGATTTTATCCGACGGGACATCTTCGCCTTCGAGATACATTTCCATAATCTCGTCATCGAAGTCTGCCGCTGCCTCAATGAGCTTATCGCGGTATTCCTGCGCAAGACCAAGCATGTCTTCGGGAATATCCTCAACACGCATGTCCTTGCCCAGATCGTCATAATAGATGTCCGCATTCATGTCGACCAGATCGATTATGCCCTTAAAGTCCCCTTCTTTTCCGATGGGGAGCTGAATAGGAACGGCATTGCACTTAAGCCTGCTGTGAACCATATCGAGCACACGGTAGAAATCGGCGCCGGTAATATCCATTTTATTAACGTATATCATGCGCGGCACGTGATAATGATCGGCCTGTCTCCATACGGTCTCGGACTGAGGTTCTACACCGCCCTTCGCGCACAGCACGGTAACGCAACCGTCAAGCACTCTCAGGGAGCGCTCAACTTCGGCAGTGAAATCAACATGTCCCGGCGTATCAATGATATTGATACGGGTGTTGCGCCAAAAGCAGGTGGTAGCGGCAGAGGTTATTGTAATGCCTCTCTCCTTCTCCTGCTCCATCCAGTCCATTGTGGCATTACCTTCATGCGTCTCACCGATCTTATAATTTATGCCGGTGTAGAAAAGAATACGCTCGGTAGTGGTAGTCTTTCCCGCATCGATGTGAGCCATGATGCCGATATTTCTTGTTTTTTCAAGTGAATATTGTCTGGGCATTTACTGAACTCCTGAGGAAAACGAGCTTTTTCAGATTACCATCTGAAGTGTGCGAACGCCTTGTTGGCCTCGGCATTCTTGTGCATGTCTTCGCGTTTTTTGACGGATCCGCCGACATTGTTGACGGCATCCATAATTTCGCCTGCGAGGCGCTCTTTCATGGTCTTTTCGTTGCGCTTGCGGGCATAATCCACCAGCCAACGGAGAGCCAGAGTCTGACGGCGGGCGGGTCTGACTTCGATAGGAACCTGATAGGTTGCGCCACCGACACGACGGGCCTTGACCTCCAGAGCGGGCATGATGTTGTTCATAGCTTCGGTAAATGCATCAAGGGGTTCCTTACCGGTCTTGTCCTTGATAATATCGAAAGCATCGTAAACGACCTTCTGAGCAACACCCTTCTTGCCGTCGAGCATAACGCCGTTGATAAGCTTGGTTACCAGAACGGAATTATACATAGGATCGGGCAAAATTTCTCTTTTGGGAACATTACCTCTTCTGGGCACGTAGCTTCCCTCCTTCATTAAAAAATGGGATCATCGGTACTCGGACAAGCTGTCCGTTTGCGCCCCGAGGTCTATCCACACTTATATATAGATAAACAACAGGGCAAAATTTGCCGCTGAAGTTGAGATTACTTCTTCTTTGCAGCCTTGGGCTTCTTCGCGCCATACTTTGATCTGGCCTGCATACGACCGTTCACGCCTTGCGCATCAAGAGTACCGCGGATGATATGGTAACGGACACCGGGGAGGTCCTTTACACGACCGCCGCGAATCATAACAACAGAGTGTTCCTGAAGGTTATGACCTATACCGGGGATGTAAGCGGTAACTTCGTAACCGTTGGTCAGACGTACACGGGCGATTTTACGCAGAGCGGAGTTAGGCTTCTTAGGAGTAGAAGTACGGACTGCGGTGCAAACGCCTCTCTTCTGGGGAGCGCTGAGATCGGTTTCCTTATTTTTAAGAGTGTTCAGGCCCTTCTGCATTGCAGGGGATGTGGACTTATAAGTGACCTTTTCTCTGCCCTTTCTTACCAGCTGGTTAAAGGTTGGCATTGTTTTCTCCTTTCTTTCATCGTCGCAGGATTGCACATTTTTTACATAAAAAAGTCGATTTTTGTCGCTCTTTTGTGTAATTTGAATATATGCATGGTTATTCCTACGCAATTGAGTATATTAGCATATTACACAAAATTAGTCAAGAAAATTTGTAGAAAAAATAGATATTGGGTGTAAAAACGCGTTGCCTTTTAGGGTTAGATATGTTACTATCTACGCTAAGAGTTCAGAATCGATTATAAAAATGGAGGTTAAAATGGAAAACGAAGTTTCTTTCGATTCGCTGTATGATCGTTTAATCGCCGGAGAAGAAAAGCTCGCGCTTATCGGGCTCGGGTACGTAGGCATGCCTATTGCCATCGAGTTTGCAAAATATATAAAAGTTATCGGCTACAACCACAATGAGAACAGAATACGCCAATATAAAAGCGGCATCGACCCCACAAACGAGGTTGGCAATGACGCCATAAAAAATACGACCGTTGACTTCACATCGGACGAGCGCAGGCTGCGCGAAGCGAAATTTCTGATTGTCGCCGTGCCGACGCCGGTTAATTCCGACCACACGCCCGATTTGTATCCTGTGGAAAACGCCTCCCGCATAGTCGGGCGGAATCTCACAAAGGGCGCAATTGTATGCTATGAATCGACAGTATATCCCGGCGTGACCGAGAATGTCTGCATTTCTATTTTGGAAGATGAATCCGGATTAAAATGCGGGACGGATTTCAAGGTTGCGTACAGCCCCGAACGAATCAACCCCGGAGATAAGGTTCACACGCTGACCACTATCAGAAAAATCGTCTCGGGCATGGATGAACTGACATGCAGGATCGTAAAACAGGTATATGACATCGTTATCAAAGCCGGAACGTACCCGGTCAGCAATATTAAAACCGCAGAAGCAGTCAAGGTCGTCGAGAACAGTCAGCGCGACATCAATATAGCTTTCATGAACGAGCTTGCAATGGTGTTTGACCGCATGGGCATCGACACAAACGAAGTTATCGACGGCATGAATACGAAGTGGAATGCTCTCGGCTTTCGGCCGGGGCTTGTCGGCGGGCATTGCATCGGGGTTGACCCGTATTACTTTACATATGAGGCAGAAAGGCTCGGTTATCACAGCCAGATAATTCTCAACGGCAGAATAGTTAACGACGGAATGGGCAAATTTATTGCGGAAACCGCAGTCAAAAAAATGGTTGAAACAGGTCAGGCTCCGCGAAAAAGCAAGGTTGTCATCCTCGGAATTACTTTCAAGGAAAATTGCCCGGACTGCCGGAACAGCAAGGTCGCCGATATCATCAAATGTCTGAACGGCTACGGCATTGATCCGTTGGTCGTTGACCCGTGGGCAGATGCAGGAACGGCAAAGAAGGAATACGGAGTTGAGCTTACCGCGCTTGATGATATACATGACGCGGACTGCATAATAGCCGCCGTGGCTCATAAAGAATTTCGTGAAATTCAGCTTGAAGATCTTATGAAGCTTTTCCGCCCCGGAATTGAGCCGGTGCTTATTGATGTAAAAGGGCTTTATCCGATCTCGGAGCTTGAAAATTCCGGAATAAAATGGTGGAGATTGTAAAAGCAGTCAACGCTATTGATGAATATTTAAAGCAGTCGCCGGAGCGGCGCATTCATTTTGAATGCCCGCTCCGGTTGCTTTTATCACGGATTATGTCAGGTATATTTCTTTAAGAAGGCGTTTTCCCGTTTCGGTTGCGGCGAACTTATCGCGGAAATTTTCAATCTGCCTGTGGTTCATTTTATGCTCGCCGGCGTTTACAAGAAAATCCGCTTCAAGCAGAATTTGGTGGTCAATTCCGAGAATCGGCGAGTAGGTGTGATGGTGGGTGACAAGCGCTATTATTCTTTCCTCAATATCTGCCGGCAGATCGAACTCTTCCAAAAACGGTCTCAGGAGCGCCTCGCTCTCTTTCTCCTGGAGAGGGCCGCTGTCCTCACCGTACTTTTCATAGCAGATCGGGATTGCAATATCATGCACTACTGCCGACAATTCAAGAATCGACTGAGTTTTTTCGTTCAGGCCTTCCGTTTCGCCGATCATATGCGCATACGACCAGACTTTCAGAAAATGCTCTATACGATGAAGGTCTCCTTTGTAGAAAACAATCATCTTCTCTTTAAGTTTGTTTATCATTGAAGTAGCCTGCCAATCCCATGTTATATAAACAGATCGTATAAGCAGAGATCTCTGCTGCCGTTGACTTCTTTTTCAAGCACAGCGGTTTTCTTGAAGCCGTTTTGGACAAGCATCTCTACGATTTTATCCTGCCTCGAATTCATGTACATATAGCGAAGCTTGTTTGCCGAATTCTTTGCGACGGAGGCGGTAAGACTTATAATCTCTTTTACAGCCGCCGCGCACTCATCCGCGCTCAGCTTCTCGGCAAAGAAGAATGAATTTAAGGTAATGACGCTCTCTCCCATGCCGAGAGAGAATGTCTGCGCATCGATGGCGGCGATTATTTTGCCGCCCTTCTGAGCATAGAAATAAGGCGTGTTGCCGGCAGTTATACGCGAATACACCGCAAAGCGCGAATAGTATACGGGTGACGCCGCCACGGCGCAGGAGTTTGCGTTTACGCAGCTTGCTTTCAGGAATTCGGACAAGGCTTCCATATCCTCATCCTTTGCCGCGAAGACTCCGTCCTCCGCGCGGCGCTCGATATCCGTGAGCTTGGCGAAGCCGTTTGCATAGAGTTTAAGCAGGAGCTTTTTATAGTCTCCGCAGAGCTTCTCGCGGCTGATGCCCGGATAATTAAGGCTGTTAATAAACTCATCAAAATCGACGGTCTTGTCGCAATGATCGAAGACCTTGCGACCGGTCGAGTTTATATACACCACCTGATTTGTCTCAAGATTCATCACGGTTACCGAACCGCGGTTTTCCTCGCGGAGAAAGAACTTTGAACTGTCAATACGGAATTTCATATTTTATCCTCCAATATATCCAAATCTATGCTTTGACCGATGTGTGGCGGCGGGTCAAGCTCATCAAAGCCGGAAAGATTCGTGAGCGGGGCGACATATTCCTTAAGTCTCGGAATCTCCCACGCATCGTTATATCCTCCGAACCAATATTCTCTGAGTGAGTGTCGGCGCGTATTGCCAAGAGTTACAGGCAAGTAGATGCTTGCCGCAATCGAGCCGTCGGCAAACAGGCTGACAGTCTTCGGAAGTTCGTACTTTGAAGGCACCATGTTGGCAAGCGGATCATCCCATTCGACAATTATGCGATCCGAATACAGTTTGCCAAGTCTTGCCAGATCCCGTCTGTATTTAAAATATTCTCTGTCGTTGAGCATCAAGCCACGCCCCAAAAGACTTCCTCTGCCTGAGGCAATAAACGGCATACTCCGTACGCGGGCAACGCCCATTGATATGCAGAGCTTTATGTAATCTTCAAGGCTGTCCTTATTAAGTACTGTCGGCAAAATCGACGTATACAGCTGTGAAAAACCGGCCTTTTTAAGCATTCCAAGCGCGCCGACAGCATGCTCAAAAGCCCCGGGTACGCCGCGCAGAGAATCATGCTGCCAGGCGTATGCCCCGTCAAGGCTTATCTGTATGGCGCTAATGCCGTTATTTTTAAGCATTTCGGCCTTGGTTTCCGTCATCGCATAGCCGTTTGTAACCATGTTTATGCGCTGAATTTTGCCATTGAATACTGCCAGAACTTCTTCAAGCCACGGGCAGCACAGCGGCTCTCCGCCGCATATGCAGAGGTTAAACGGCTGCAGCTCGACGATCTGTTTGGCCGTATCGAGAAGTTCATCACGGCTGAGCTCGCAATAATCGCGCTCGCCGCTGTTGTTATAGCAGTGAACGCATCTGAGATTGCACCTGTATGTAACGTCCAGCGAGATAAACTCCGGCAGTCTGATGTTATTGTTATCTTTTTGCATGATCTGTCCTCATGTCCCGAATTTCAGACACATTCGGGAAACATTATTTCTTGCGTTTATAATACTGTTATTTCATTAAAATTTTCAATTTTAATGAAATCTTTTGAAGCCTGTAAGAGCCGCGCTAAAGCGCGGTTA
>CAVHIP010000019.1:0-25206 GCA_963636125.1 Oscillospiraceae bacterium
GCTATAAAAACATTTAATTGACATTAAATGTTTTAATCAGTTTTCAGTATGATTATATTTTATTAAAAAAGGAAAAACGAGAAGCTCTTGTGGGCAAGGGCTTCTCGTTTTTTATATTCCGCATCACAGCCCGAGATTTTTTCTGAGCAGGGCGCATCTTTCGATTTTATCGGCATCCGAAAGGATCTCGGACGGAGCGAGAGGGGCTGCCTCACTGAAATCCGGCAGGGCGTTTTTCCCGAATTGCTCACTTGTTAGATCGATTATCATGCTGTCTATCCGATTAAAAGTGTGTACGCCTCCGTTCTCAAGAGGGATTGTAAGTAATTCCCCTCCGAATAATTCATGCACAAGGGCGGCAGTTATCCTGCACTGACCGACGCTTGGATTGTCTTCCGACCAATTTTTGCGAAACGGCGCCGAACACGTCTCCACACTCCACGCTTTGAGACAATGGAGATAAAACTCGCCTATATCCGCCGCACCGCATTCTTTAACCGGCTTTATATCATGCGCGTGTTCAAAACCGCAAAACCTGTACTTCTCGTCGTATCTGTAATCGGGATTGTCAATAAGTTTTATAATCATCGTTCTGTCTCCTTAAGTTTCCGCGCAAGTAAGTATAATATTGTTTTTCCCTATTGTCAAATGCGGCAGCGCGTATTATAATAAACTTGTCTTCAGGGCAGGGTGAAATTCCCGATCGGCGGTAAAGTCCGCGAGCCGTACGTACGGCAGGAACCGGCGCAATTCCGGTACCGACAGTAAAGTCTGGATGGAAGAAGATGCCGCATGTCTGTTTATTCCTGAAGATGCCGCATCTTCGGGAATTTTTGTATTTATAGAGGTGTAAAAATGGAAAATCTCAAATTCTTCGCGGTATGCGCGGCCGCGCTCGCCGCAATGCTGCTGATTGCGGCGGCGGCGGAAAAGTACATCTGCCATGATAAGAAAAAGCTTGGCAGCACACACTATGTCACCTACTCGGCTGTTTTCGCCGCCATGGCAGGCGTGCTGATGACGCTTGAAATACCGCTTTTCTTCGCGCCGACTTTTTACAAGTTGGATTTCAGTGAGCTGCCGGTGCTCATATGCACATTCTATCTCGGTCCCGTGGCGGGCGTTGCAACGGAGTTTATAAAAATCATAGTCAAGCTTCTGCTTAAAGGCACAAGCACCGCATTTGTCGGCGATCTGGCCAATTTCCTGACGGGGTGCGCCTTCATTCTTCCGGCGAGCATAATATATCACGCCAAGCCCGGCAAAAAAACCGCGATTATCGGCATGGCGGCGGGGACGCTTATTCTGGCGGTGTTCGGCAGCCTTTTCAACGCGGTCTATCTAATCCCGAAATTTGCCGAAATGTACGGGATGCCGTTGGAAGCGATCGTATCTATGGGCAGCGAGGTAAACGGCGCCATCAACAGCGTGATTACGCTTGTGCTGTTCGCGGTAGTTCCGTTTAATCTTGTCAAGGGCATTGTGGTATCGCTGATAACATATCTGCTTTACAAACGCATTTCGCCTCTCCTGCACAAAGGGGACGAGAAAAGGCAAAAACACCGCGCCGCGAAAAATTCGATATAAAGCGCAAACAGCCGCCCGATCGGGCGGCTGTTTAATTCATGTGATCAATCGGTCACGTAAGGCATAAGAGCTATCTGACGCGCTCTCTTGATAGCCTCGGTGAGTTCACGCTGATGCATTGCGCAAACACCGGTAGTGCGGCGAGGCAGAATTTTGCTGCGCTCGGAGACATAGCGGCGGAGCTTTGCAGTGTCTTTATAGTCGATAAAGGTAGCCTTATCAACACAGAACTGGCAAACTTTTCTGCGCTTGCGGTTCTTGGGATTGTTTTTATCGAAAGCCAAAGCTGTATCCTCCTGTAATTATTTTAGAATGGCAACTCGCCATCGCCGTCATCCAACTCGGCAAAGCCGCCCGTGGGGGCAGAACCCGCAGAGGCAGAATCATTGCTGTAGGTAGGCTGACTGCCGTAACTGTTGGCATTGTAGCTGCCGGAATTGCTACTGTCGCGCTTGCTCTCGCCGAAATAAATATTGTCAACAATTATCTCGGCGCTGCGGCGTTTGCCGCCCTCGCGGTCTGTCCAATCGCGAATCTGGAGACGTCCGGAGACGACCGCCATACTTCCTTTTTTGAAATATTTGCTGACAAATTCGGCTGTCTGACGCCATGCGGCGCAGTCGATAAAATCGGTCTGCCTCTCACCGCCGTCACGACCGGAAAAATCGCGGTCAACCGCAACGGTAAAGGATGCGACCGGAATCTGTGACTGGGTATATCTCACTTCGGGGTCACGAGTCAAGCGACCCATGATAACAATGTGATTAAGCATATCCCGTCTCCTTACTCTGCGCGCATTGTAATCAGACGGCGCAGAATGCCGTCTGTAATGCCGAGAACACGGTCAAGCTCTGCGGGGAATTCAGCTCCGCTGGTGAACTTCATCAGCACATAGTAGCCCTCGGAAATGTAGTTGATCTCGTAAGCGAGTTTGCGCTTACCCATCTCCTCCATCTCGTCAAGAGTACCATTTGCCTCAACAAGTGCCTTGAATTTCTCAACTATCGCTGCGGTTTCTTCCTCAGTGAGGTTGGGGTTGATGATGTACATTACTTCGTACTTTTCACTTGCTTTTGCCATAATCGCACCTCCTTCTGGTCTAATGGCCCCCCTAATGGGAGCAAGGATGCCTGTCTGAAATTTACAGGCTTAATAATTATAGCCTCTTTTGGCGGAAAGTCAAGAATTTTTTAATAAAAATACTCTATGGCGGCTTTGGCATTTTCATAATCGGCATCCGTTGCCTCGGCATATCCTGTGTGAGAATAAACTTTGAAAATTTCCTTGCCCTGCGGGGTGTTGATGATATCAATAAGGCTCTGCCGGATTATTTTTATCAAATCTTCGGTGTTATCCGTATTATAGAGAGAACTGTTCTTTGAGACGGCGATGGCGTCGTTATATATTTCATCCGTAACACCTATTACTTTTATATCATGCCATATGCTGTGGCTCCCGCCCA
The DNA here is from genome assembly GCA_963636125.1 of Oscillospiraceae bacterium. GTDB lineage: Bacteria > Bacillota > Clostridia > Oscillospirales > Oscillospiraceae > Limivicinus. The sequence continues at coordinate 3,050 of CAVHIP010000019.1, forward strand.
TTCCGCTTCTGCCGTCCGCCATCATTTCGTCGGTCGGAAGTGTCCAGCATTCGGCATAATCGCGGCGCAAATCCGCATATCCGGCAAAAATGTCCACCTCGCCTTTCGCCGCCGCCAAAAGAGCGTCCGCATAGCCGGTGCTTAAGGGGGTGACATTGGAAAGGTCAGAGAGCTGTTTATTATAATTCTTGATGAGCCAGAGATTGGGATAAATATATCCGGCAGAGGACGAAACCTTCTGCGTTGCCCAGCGCGCGGCATTAAGCTCCTCCCATGTGAGCTTTTCGCCTCTGTTAACTTTTTCCGCAAGCATTTGCCCGTATTCGCTCGGTCCGGCGAATATAAGAGCGCGGTAATATTTCACGGTGTCATCGCTTTTCGTGGGGATGTTGTTTTCGTCATTCCAATCTGCGGGGACAGCGCTGTCAACGGAAAGGCCGGAGCGCGCGGCTGTCAGGATAACCTCGCAGTCCTCGGAATAGAGGGCGTATGTTCCGCCGGGCAGCCAGCCGATATCAACGTCACCCGCAACCATAGCCTCGCCTGTCGCATCGTAGCTGTCGCCGACCTCGATTGAGATGCTGTCAACATCCACTCCGTGCTTTGCAAGCTCCGTTTTTAATATTTCCGGCAGAGCTTCGGTGGCGGTGATAATGGCTTCGGAATCTGACGAAGGGACAAAACCGAGAGTAATGCTGTCAAAATGAATGCGCTCATTCAAGACGAGCGAATCCTCGCCCTTGCTGCCGGCGCTGCCGCAGGCGCTCAAGGTCATCAAAACGGCGGCAATCAAAAAAATTGACAAGCATTTTCTCATAGTTTTTCCTCCAAGCTACAATAGCATGTTTATTATACCATGTCGTGAAAGGCACTTCAACTTTTTCGACGAAATGTACGGGTTGTGTTTTATGCACAAAAAACGGCTGCGAACTTTGTTGAAATTGCCGCGTTATTCCGAAATCGCGAAAAGATTTATCCTGCAAGAACTAAAATGTTGACAAACATACGCTTATATATTAAAATGCAAAACAACAAAGAAGCGGTTTATTCATCTTTGTTTTCAAATCCGTATTCTGCGCATAGCGAAGCGCGGTTGAAGAAAGGAAGGGAAGATACAGAAATCGCATATTAATTTCATACCATTGAAGTGTTCAGAATCCAGCCGGGAGACTGAATACGGAGGAACTCTGGAGAATCTCTTAAATGAGTGCCGAAGGTGCAAGTCGCGTCATTGATGCGGCGAAACTCTCAGGCAAAAGGACAGAGCGGGAAAAAACAGGCGGTACCTGTATATCCTATCCGGAGTTGCTGAGAAAATACGGCAACTTTTTATTTTTTTAAATTACGGAGGAGATTGTAATGGATCAACTATACAGCGTTGTATGCAAAATAAACGGGATGCTTTCGGACTATGTGCTCATTATCATGCTGATAGGTTGCGGGCTTTGGTTTTCGATAAAAACAAGGTTTGTTCAGGTTCGCTGCTTTGGCGAGGCATGGAAGGCTGTTTTCGGAAACATCAAGCTGAAGGGCGAAAACAACAAATCGGGGCTCAGCTCTTTCCAGGCGCTGACCGCCGCCGTTGCCGCGCAGGTCGGCACAGGCAATATCATCGGCGCATCCGGCGCTATCCTCACAGGCGGTCCCGGCGCTATCTTCTGGATGTGGCTCATCGCTTTCCTCGGCATGGCGACCATCTATTCCGAGGCGGTTTTGGCGCAGGAAACCCGCGTGGTTGACAAGGACGGCAATGTGCACGGCGGCCCTGTATACTATATAAATAAGGCGTTTCCCAATCGCTTTGGCAAATTCCTCGCAGGCTTCTTCGCCGTCGCGATTATTCTCGCGCTCGGCTTCACGGGCTGCATGGTGCAGTCAAACTCCATCGGCTCTGCTTTTAATAACGCCACCGGCGTTCCCACGTGGGTTGTCGGCGTAATTATCACCGTTATTTCGGCCGTAATTTTCCTCGGCGGCGTGCAGAGGCTCGCATCTGTCACGGAAAAGATGGTTCCGCTTATGGCAGTTCTTTATATCGCGGGGGGCCTGATTCTTCTGATCGCGAACATCAAAAATCTTCCCGAAGCAATCGGCATGATATTCAAGTACGCTTTCCAGCCGCAGGCTATTATCGGCGGCGGCATAGGCTCGGCTCTGAAAATCGCAATCAGCCAGGGCGCAAAGCGCGGGCTTTTCTCCAACGAGGCAGGCATGGGCTCCACTCCGCACGCTCACGCGCAGGCCAACGTCGCTAAGCCTCATGATCAGGGTGTTGTCGCGATGATGGGGCTTTTCATAGACACGTTTGTTGTCCTCACTATGTCGGCGCTTGTGGTTATCACATGCCTCTATGCCGGCGATAACCCGCTCATCACGATTGGCGGCGCAGGCGATCTGAACAAGACCAACATGGTGCAGACGGCGTTCTCCATGACATTCGGCGAAGGCTTCGGCGGCATATTCGTCGCGGTGTGCCTGGCGTTCTTCGCCTTCTCGACCGTTTTAAGCTGGAATTTCTTCGGTAAAATCAACACCTCGTATCTTTTCCACGGTAAGAAAGCAGCCGTTGTCATCTATACGGTTATTTCCCTTGTGTTTATCTTCGTCGGCTCTCTCGTTTCCAACGACCTTGTGTGGGAGCTCTCGGATATGTTCAACCAGATAATGGTTCTGCCGAACGTCATAGGTCTCGTGGCGCTGACGGATTTGGTCGTCAAGGCGTCGAAAAGCAACAAGTAACGCTTCTATCGCCTGGTTTAAAGACAGAAAAAACTGCGATTCGGATTTTGAATCGCAGTTTTTTATAAGATAAAAGCGTCAAACCTTGATAACGCCTTTTTGGAGAATTACATTGGCATAGACAGCCGTCTCTCCGGATTGGAGGATGCAGCAGCACTTGCGCGCCTGATCGTAAAACTCGAAGCGCTCATAGCGGCCTATTGCAGCCGTGCCGCGCTCATCATACTTTGCGATGGTCTTCTCATAGTCTGCCCAGACGGGGATAACGAGATCCTTGTCGCAGTCCATCTTCTCCATGAGCATAACGGGATGCTCAACATAAGTATCGAGTGGGATAACCTGCAGGATGGCGTCCAAAAGCTCGTTTATGCCATGCCCGTCGGCGCGGATAAAAACGCAGTTGTTGGGCTTTGCCATAGACTCGCCGGGGAAGTTACCGTCGCCGATGCAGATACGGTCGCCGTGTCCCATGGAGTTGAGCGCCGCGAGCAGTTCGGAGGACAGAATGGGGGGGATATTTTTAAGCATAGTAACTCCTAACAGTGATTTGATTTTTTATAAATGGCAGGTTTACACCTGCCATTTATGATTTTTGATTAGCCGCGGATGTTCTTGTAGAGAGGACCGTATGCGGCGCATGCGCGGAAGTCCTGGCCTTCCTTATCCATGCCGAATGCGTTCCATGCGGCGGGACGGAAGATCTTGTCTTCGGGAACATTGTGCATGCACACGGGGATACGGAGCATGGAGCAGAGCGTGATAAGGTCCGCGCCGATATGGCCGTAGGATATGGCGCCGTGGTTTGCGCCCCAATTCTGCATGACCTCGTAAGCGGACTTGAAGGGGCTTCCTTCCTTGCCGTCGCAGCGCGGTGTGAACCATGTGCAGGGCCAAGTGGGATTTGTGCGCTCCATAAGAGTGTCCGTAACCTCGTCGGGCAGTTTGACCGTCCAGCCTTCGGCGATCTGCAGGACAGGGCCGAGACCCTTGACAAGGTTGAGACGAATCATGGTTGCGGGCATCTCTGCGCGGGTGACAAAATGGCTGGAGAATCCGCCGCCGCGGAAATTGTCAAAGCCGGCCTCGCACCATACGGTTGCGTCGGTCATCTTCTTGATATCTTCCTCGGTAACGTCGAACCAGCGTTTCATGACGTGCTCGCCGTTCTCGTCGACACATTCGCCGCAGGCGTCAAGGCATGCCGCGCCGGAGTTGAGCAGATGGATGATACCGCCGTTCTCCTTTGCCTTGCCTTCGAGATCATAACCGGTGACGCGCTTTGTGGCATCGCAAGACCAATATGTACGCACGTCAGCGAAAATCTGGGCGCGGTTGGTGAGCAGTTCCATGAAGAGCATGCCGAGGCCGTTGAGTATATCGTTTTCGGTTGCGAAGACCATAGGCTCCTTCTTGCCGGTGAAGTCAAAGGAGGAGTTGAGGACAGCTTCGGGATAGTCGCAGTTGGGCCAATGGTCCGTCCACTGGCGCTGGCCCTGGAAGCCGGCGCAGATGGCGTTGTGACCGAGTTTTTCTTCGCCGAACGCATCGGGCAGATTGGGGTTGCCCTGAATGAGGTCCTTGATGATGCAGTACATCTTTATGGTGAATTCCCACTGTTTTTCCTTTTCCTCAGGGGTGAACTTGATTCTTCTCTTCTCACCGAGGAAATCGACCTCTTCGGGGTTATCGTCGCGGCCTTCCTTGCAGTGCGCCTTTGTCCATGCGAGAGCCTTCTCCACATCTTCGGAGACGTAGATGCCCTCTTCCATGCGGCGGAGAATTTCAACCTCGTCAACGGACTCAACGCGCATGCCAAGATATTCTTCTATAAAGGCCTGATCCATAATCGAGCCGCCGATGCCCATGGTGACGGAGCCGATCTGCAGATAGCTCTTTCCGCGCATTGTAGCCGCGGCAATTGCGGCGCGGCCGAAGCGGAGGAGCTTTTCCTTGACATCGCAGGGAATTTCAGAGACCTGATCGCGGTCCTGAACCTCGTGACCGTAGATGCCGAATGCGGGAAGGCCCTTCTGCGCGTGGGTAGCGAGGACGGAGGCGAGATAGACAGCGCCCGGGCGCTCCGTGCCGTTGAATCCCCATACGCCCTTGATGGTCATCGGATCGATATCCATGGTTTCGGAGCCGTAGCACCAGCAGGGGGTAACGGACAGCGTGATCGCAACGCCCTCTTTGCGGAACTGCTCCGCGCAGGCGGCGGCTTCGGGAACGCGGCCGATGCTGTGGTCTGCGATAACAACCTTGACGGGATCGCCGTTTGAATAGCAAAGGTTTTCCTCGAATAGTTTCTTTGCCGCCTCTGCCAGTTCTCTGACCTGACCTTCAAGGCTCTGCCGGAGCTGCAACGGACCTTCGCGCCCGTCAACGATGGGACGAATGCCTATTACCGGATATTCCCCGATATAACGATTTTTTGCCATGTTTGAATTCTCCTTTTCTGCGTAAAATTGCATTTTGACGTTAGAAGCATTATATCATCCGCTTTTGAGATTGGCAAGTACAATTTCGACAAAAACGAACCGGTTCACAGGCACACTAATCAGTGCATTATCACAACAAAATACGTCGATTTACTTTTGCCCGGCCTTTCGCTATTGCAAACAGCGGGGTCGGATGTTAAAATATATGAAATAAAAAGAGTTTCGGAGGCTTATCATGCTAAAAGCTGTTTCGGCAGGAGATCTGCTTATTGATTTTAATACCGTATCCGTTGACGCGCTCGGTTATCCGGCTTTGCAGGCAAACCCGGGTGGGGACGTGGGCAACTATATTGCCGTGATGAGCCGCTTCGGCGCGGATGCGCACTTTATCGGCAAGCTCGGCAACGACGCATTCGGTCATCTCATCCTGAAAACGCTGAAGGATATCGGCGTCAACACGTCCGGCATCGTCATCACCGACGACGCGTTCACTACGCTCGCTTTCGTCACGCTTGACGAAAGCGGTGACCGCGAATTTTCGTTTGCCCGGAAACCCGGCGCGGATATTCTGTTGAGTTTTGACGAGGTTGACCTTTCGATTCTGGACGGCGCGGATGTTTTTCACATAAGCTCCGTCGGTATGACGGATGAGCCTTCGCGCACCGCTCTGAGAAAGATGGCGGAGTACGCCAAAGGCAAAGGCATTTTGATAAGCTATGATCCAAATCTCCGTCTGCCGCTCTGGAAGAGCGAAGAAGAAGCGAGGCAGCAGATGCTGTGGGGATTGTCTATCGCCGATGTCGTCAAAATCGGCGAGGAGGAGATTGATTTTATATACGGCTTCGGATGCTCTCCCGAAGAAGGCGCGGAGAGAATACTTGCGCTTAACGATAATCTCTCTCTCGTATTCGCCACCTGCGGCGCAGAAGGATGCTACTATAATAACCGCTCCGCAAAGGGTTTTGTTCCGGCGATGAGCGGCATAAAAGTTATCGACACGGTGGGCGCGGGCGACATTTTCGGCGGCAGCGCGATGTACAGGCTTCTTTCCCTCGGCAAAAAGGTCGAAACGCTGGGCAAGGACGAGCTTGATGACATAGTCAGTTTTGCCTGCACGGCGGCAGGATTGTCTACGACGAAGCACGGCGGCATACCGAGTATTCCGTCTCTTGAAGAAGTTGAGCGGGCAATGAATAATTAAGGCGAACGAGGGCAGATTATGGATTTTTTTAACTCATACTGCGTGATAATAGGCATAATTGCGGTCGTCATCGGCATATATATGTTGATTACGAAAAAAATAATCGGGCGCAATACGGGCAGCGCGACAAAAGAGACAATTATGAAATTTCTGCCGATCGAGGTCGCAACCTATGTTATCGAGGGCCTTTTGCTGATACTTATGGGTCTGCCGCAGTATTTCACGTTTATGGAAAAAGGCGTTGCTGTCTATGTGACGATCGGTGCTGCGCTTTTAGTCATTGTCGCGAATATAATTCTCGGGAAAAAGTTCTTTCCCGACGCAAAAGCTCCCTCTTCACGCGAACAGGGGCCGAGACTCAAATAAAATTTTTCGGAGGTTAAGGCAAAATGAAGCAGTATTTTGAGATAGTCGACGTTATGGCGCGCGAGATTCTCGATTCGCGCGGAAATCCCACCGTTGAGGTGGAGGTCACTCTGGATGACGGCACGATAGGCCGCGCCTCCGTTCCGTCCGGCGCATCCACCGGAATGTATGAGGCGTGCGAGCTGCGCGACGGCGATAAAGAGCGCTACAACGGAAAAGGCGTGCTGACCGCCGTGGAAAACGTGAACGGCGAAATCGCAGAGGCGATGGTCGGACTCAACGCGCTTGATCAGACATCGATTGACAAAATGCTCATCGAAATCGACGGCACCCCCAACAAAACTCGCCTCGGCGCGAACGCGATACTGGGCGCATCCCTCGCCTGCGCAAAGGCAGGGGCGGAAGCGACCGGGCAGAGCCTTTATAATTATATCGGCGGCGTGAACGCCAAAAGCCTGCCTGTTCCGATGATGAACGTTCTGAACGGCGGGGCGCACGCGCTGTCATCTAACGTGGATATTCAGGAATTTATGATAATGCCTGTCGGGGCGGAGAGCTTCAAAGAAGCACTGCGTATGTGCGCGGAAGTCTTCCACGCTCTCAAAAATGTCGTTCCGGCAAGCGGTGTCGGCGATGAGGGCGGTTACGCGCCGAATCTTGACAGCGACGAGGACGCGCTCAAGGCTCTTGTAAAGGCGATAGAGCTTGCCGGATACGAGCCGGGTGAGGATTTTATGATCGCCATTGACGGCGCAGTTTCCGATTGGTACAGCAGCGAGGACAAGCGCTATCATCTGCCCAAACGCGGTACGGTTATGACGAGCGAACAGATGGTTGACATGTGGGAAAGCTTTGTTGACAAATATCCCATCATCTCCATTGAGGACGGCATGGGCGAAAACGACTGGAGCGGCTGGCAGCTTATGACAAAGCGTCTCGGAAACCGCATCCAGATAGTGGGCGACGATCTGTTTGTCACCAACACTGCCAGAATAAAAAAAGGGATTGAGCTCAAAGCCGCAAACGCCGTGCTTATCAAGCTCAACCAGATAGGCACCCTCACCGAAACGCTCGATGCCATCGAGATGGCACACCGCGCGGGCTGGACGGCGGTTGTCTCTCATCGCTCCGGCGAAACGGAGGATACCACCATTGCCGATATTTCCGTCGCCGTCAACGCCGGGCAGATAAAAACCGGCGCTCCGTCGCGTACCGACAGAGTCGCCAAATATAATCAGCTTCTCAGAATAGAGGACGAGCTTTTCGATGCCGCGCAATATCCCGGCGCAGACGCGTTCTTCTCAATAAGATAATAATTCCGTATAAAGCTTCAGAGGCTGCCCCGAGTGCTCGGGGCAGCCTATTTCATATTTAAATCGTAATAAATTCATGCCGATCTATAGCGGGACTATAGTGGGCTGAGGCGCAAGTATGATATCATGTATGCGCTTCAGCAAAGAATTTATGGTAATAATTGACAAAATGTCGCTTTAAAATTTGGTGAATAGATGCATTGACTTTGCAATGAAGAATGAATATAATCTGATTAATAAACAAACTTTGTTTATTAATCAGACGTGGAGTTGTTTATGACACATGTAGGCCAACCGAAGATTTTAAAATGGTTTAACAGCGATTTGGTGGAACGTCTTATTTGGGAAAAGAGTTCCGCAACCAAGCCGGAGCTTGCTGCGGCCACAAACTTGAGCCTGCAAACTGTCAATAAGATTGTGGATAGACTTGTATCTGAGGGGAAGATACTTGAGGGGAGCAAGCAAACTGGGAGCGGAGTCGGTCGTCCGGCACGTGTATATATTGCCAATCCTGATTATGGTGCTCTTATCACAGTATACTATACGGATGATCGATGGATCGGACGAGTTGTCAATCTTTGCGGGCATAAAATTGCATGTGCGGAAAGACAGGCGATCGAAGGGAAAAGTCTAGAGCTAATATATCAATTGATAGATGAACTCAAGCTTGACGCAAAGAATATGCTTACAATAGGGCTCGGCATACCCGGAGTTGTCCTCTCAGACGGCAGGGTGACAAGTATTCCCGCACTGAACGACCTGGATGGAGTAAATCTTGAGGAGCTGCTACGTGAGAGATATCATGTCCGCGTGATCGTTGAAAACGACGTTAAGCTGATGACAGTAGGCTGGCGTATTAAAGAACTAACATCCACGCAAAATATGATGTTTATATACGTTGAGGATCGCATAGGCGCGGGTGTAATCATAGGGGGGCAGCTCTACAAAGGTTTTGGCAGCTTCTCTGGAGAACTCGGATATATGCCGTGCGTGTCCGGCGGTGCCGAAGATGCGCTGTATCATAACGGCGGCGAGCTGGAAAACCGTCTTGCCCGTGCACGCGAGGATGGGGACGACGACCTGCTTTGCCGGATTATCGGACAGGCGATTGCCGGATGTTGCACTGTTATCAATCCAGAGGCTGTCGTGATATATTCGGGTAATTATAAGATGCTTTCAAGAGACAAAATAGATCGCGAGGTAGCTCGATATATTCCGCAATTCGGGCGCCCTGCGTTGTATGTTACATTTGGCAGCAATTATGAGTACGATGGACTTTTTGAGTTGTGCAAAGAGTGTGCGAGAGAGAAATGCTGGCTTACTGGGGCAGTAATAGGCAAGTAAAAACGGTAATATGATTAAGGATACAGATAATGGCTAAAATATGGCTGACTGTTGATGGTGGCGGAACTAAAACCGAATTTTGCGCATGCAGAGAAAACGGAGAAATAGTCTTCAATTCCGTTTTCGGAAATGCGAATTACAAGGCATCCTCGAAAGAAAATGTGATAAAAAACCTTGGGGATGGGTTGGATACTCTCCTGAAAGAAACGACATCAAGCCGTAAAGACATTGCGGGAACGATAGTTGCGTTTTCTGGGCTTGATTCCGAGACAGACAGAAAAGTATACCTTGACATCTTAAAAGCCATAGGGCTGAGAGAGAATTTTTACCTATGCAACGACACTGAACTCGTTTTCAGATCGCTCTCTTCTGCGGACGGTATATGCGCAGTGGCCGGTACGGGGTCTATTGCGTGCGCGTTCAACAACTGCGGAATGACAGGCCGTGTCGGCGGCTGGGGAGCACCGCTGTCCGACAAGGGCTCGGGCTATTGGATAGGCGCGCAGGTTGTGCAGAACATGATTCTGTTCCTTGACGGTCAGGATCGAGAAGCGCGACCTATATATGAAAGAGTTAGAAGGGTGTACCATAACTGCAGTGGAGCAGAACAATGCATTTTGGCAAATCTTTCCGTGCAGAATGTCGCTTCGATAACTCAGAGTGTTTTTGAATGTGCAGAAGAGGGAGACGAGTATTGTCGAGCACTCTTGCGCCGGTCTGAAGAGCATCTTGCTTCGCTTATCATGACTTTGTATGAACACACATGGTTTGCTGAAGGCGAAGATATAGATATAGTGTTAGCAGGGGGACTGTTCGCACGTGATGAGTATTTTAAGGCAGTATCAGGAATTGTTCAGAACAGTATAGCAAAGCGCGGAGTGAGATTTTTGCGTCCTAAGAGGTCGCCTGCAATAGACGGACTGAATTATGCACTGAGATGCTTTCCCGTGTAATTTTAAATGGTGGAAACACATTTAAAATATAAGGCAACATCGTACAATACGCCTACGGCCTCTGACGGCTAATCTGAGCTTTGATTTAAAAGTTTTTCCCCGCAACTCACATAGCGCGGTTGCAAAAAGTTTTCATTACCATACCGCAAATTTTCACGTCATCTGCGCTTGGCGTTTTATGCGTTGTTACCGGAAAATATAAAATTTGAAAGGAGCAAAACATTATGAAAAAAACTCTGGCACTCATTCTTGTGCTGTGCATGGTCTTTACACTGTGCGCATGCGGGCAAACAGCGACCGATGGAGCATCGACTCCGGCAGTGGAGGACTCCGCAGATGCAAACAGCAAGTATCTCACTATGATTCCAAACTATGATGCAGAAATCGGTGACTTTGCAAAAGGGCCCAACGGCGAGGACGCGGTTGCAGCAAAAGACATTGAACTCACAGAAGAACAGTACGAAAAGGCATCTGAGATGGGACTCACGCTGGCAATGCTGTGGGCAGGAGCCGGTGAATGGTACAACGGCATGTCCTCCGGAGCATTGTCCGAATGCGAAAAGATGGGCATTGAAGTAGTCGCCACGACCGATGCCGAATTTGACCCGACCATTCAGGCAACGCAGATTGAAAATGCGCTTACGCTCAACCCAGACATCATTCTCACTCTGCCTGTTGATCCCGTCAGCGGCACCACTGCCTATCAGCCTGTTGTTGATAAAGGCATCAAGCTGGTCTTTGCCGACAATTCCGTTAACGACTATGTGGGCGGCGAGCAGTATGTTGCGGTATGCACCGGAGACCAGTACGGCATGGGGCGTACTTGCGCAGAGATGATCTCCGAGGCAATCGGAGGCAAGGGTAAGATAGGCGTTATATATTACGAAGCAGACTATACCGTCACAAACAACAGGGACAATGAATTCGTCCGCACAATTATCAACAACTACCCTGATATTGAAATTGCCAGCATGATGGGTTTTGCGGAAGAGAGCGCGACCGGTGAGGTTGCTTCCGCAATGATTACGCAGAATCCGGATCTCGACGCAATCTATGTTTCCTGGGATGTTGCGGCAGAGCCCGTCGTCGCTGAGATCCGCTCCAGCGGTCAAGATATAAAGCTTGTCACCATCGATCTTGGCGGCAACAATGACCTTGAGATGGCGCAGGGCGGCATAGTCTACGGAAAGAGCGCTGATATGCCCTATCAAATCGGCGCAACAATGGTAAAGCTTGCTGTCTTAAGTATCCTTGGCGAAGAGACACCGACCTACGTTGTTTCCGACAGCATCCGTATGACTAGGGACAACATCGTTGAGAGCTGGAACCAAGCTATGAACTGCGATCCCAGCAGTGAAGTACTTGCGGCACTGGGAAAATAATAAAGGCAAAATAACAGAGGGGACTTCAACATCGAAGTCCCCTGACGAAAACACTTCTGTGTAGGAGCGGTACATTATGGGCGCAACTAAGAAAAAATTAAATCTGAGCAAGTATATTGTGTATATCAGCTTCATGCTTGTTCTTATCGGGTTTTCGGTAATCCTGCCCGGAAAATTCCTGACAGCAACAAATATACTCAATATTCTCAGGCAGACAGCGATGATATCTGTTGCTGCGGTCGGTATGACTTTTGCCATAACGGCTGGTCAGATTGACTTATCAACCGGCGGTGTAACAGCCTGCACCAGCCTTATTACGGCGATTATGCTTCAGCGGTCACCATTGTCGGTAGCAGTGTTTTGCGGTTTAGGCGTCGGATTTATATGCGGCACAATAAACGGTCTTATCCTGACAAAATGCAGAATACCGGCTTTTATCGTTACTCTCGGTACAAGCAGCGCATATGTGGGTATAGCAAGAGCACTGACAAATCTTGAAGCGGTTCCGGTGACAAACGAGACCTTTAATAACATTTTTGGTTCTGGCAATCTTTGGGTGATACCCACGCTTTTTTTGTGGACAATATTGATTACTGCCGTCGGACAGTATGTATATACAAAAACGACTTTCGGCAGATCCACTCTGGCAGTAGGTGGAAACGAATCTGCGGCAAGATATTCCGGTATTGATGTTGATAAAATCAAGTTCTGGGCTATGGTTATTTGCGCGGTTGCAGCTTCTTGCGCTGGGATACTGTATACGGGCAGAATGCATGGTGCAAGGTATACATATGGTGAGAACGACAGCATGAACATTATTGCGGCAGTGGTTATCGGCGGCACTTCATTCAGCGGAGGCAAGGGCACTGTTATTGGGACACTAATAGGTTCTCTTGTCATTGGTATGCTCAACAATGGGCTTTTACTTCTCGGCTTGAGCGTGAATGAGCAAATGATTGCAAGGGGTCTTGTGATTGTGCTGGCAGTATCACTCAGTCTCAGAGAAAAGATATCTGACTGATTCGGTGAGGTAAAGACTATGTTTTTAGAGAAAATTCTGTCAAGAAACGAAAAATTGATCGATACGGCAGTGGAACTACACCAACGCGGACTTATACCTGCCAACGCCTATGTACTTGATCTTGACACAATATACGAAAACGGTGTTGAGCTGGTAAAAGCAAGTCATAAAAACGGGATGAAGCTTTACCCCATGACGAAACAGATCGGGCGCAATCCAGCTGTTGTAAGAACGCTGAACGCGGCCGGAGCAGACGGCTACGTGTGCGTCGATATGGCGGATGCAAGAAGAGTCCGCTCTGCAGGCGGAAAAATCGGGCATCTTGGGCATCTGGTACAGGTACCATTGAGCGAAACACGAGCGGCGGTACTTATGCGTCCGGAATATTGGACTGTTTACAGCTATGAAAAGGCGGAAGCAATATCGAAGGCTCTTCCCGAAGGCTGGGAACAGAAAGTGATGCTTCGTATTTATGCAGATGGAGACACGTACTATAAAGGCCACGAAGGCGGATTTCCTGCGGCGGATGTTGTCGAGGCCGCAAAGAACATTGACGCAATGCCGGGATTGAAATTTGCGGGAATAACAACCTTTCCAACGCAGCTTTTCAATGCGGAAACCTGTACAGTTGAGCATACACATAATTATACCACTCTGCTTAAGGCAAAAAAAGCACTGGAAGCAGCCGGCTATAAGAATATAGAGGTTAACGCGCCGGGAACAACATCCTCTCACCTTTTTGAGGAAATGGGAAGAACGGGTGTGACACAGGTTGAACCGGGTCACGGTTTTACCGGCACTACACCCATACACGCATTCAAGGATATGGTGGAAAAGCCGGGTGTTGTATATGTTAGCGAGGTATGCCACTTTTATAAAGGGCGCGGTTACTGTTATGGCGGAGGCATGTACATAGATCCTGTGTTCGCGCCGTATACCGTACGCGCTTGTGTCGGCAGCACGCCGGAGAGTGCGAAAAAAAATCTCGTTGCCTGTGACATTCCGGATCCATCGGCAATAGATTATTATGGTATTTTTGAACCTACGGCGCCCGGTGTGATAAAAACCGGTGACACGGTTGTATTCGGATTCAGAATACAGGCATTTGTGACAAGGGCATATGTCGTCCCCGTGAGCGGAATTTCCGCAGGCAGCCCCAAAGTGGAAGGCATATACGATACTGACGGTAAATTGACGGGGTGGCCACATTGCTGAATAATGAAACTGCGCTGGAACTTAAAAACATCCGCAAATCGTTTTATCAAAATGAAGTACTCAAGGGTGTTTCTCTGAAGCTGGAAAAGGGCATGATAATGGGACTTCTCGGTGGAAACGGTGCTGGCAAGTCCACACTGATGAAAATAGTCAACGGAATTTACAAAATGGATTCCGGTGAAATCGTCATCAACGGAAGTCCCGTGATGATACAGACAGCGGCGGATGCATCAGCAAACGGAATTGCAATGGTTTACCAAGAGCTTTCGCTCGTGCCGACGCTGACGGTCGTTCAAAACCTGTTTCTTAATTCAGAACCTCATAAGGGAATAGGCATAGACGATAAAAGATGCATTCAGCTCGCAAAGGAAGCGTTCGGTGATTTCGGCATAGAGGATATTGACCCAAAGGCCGTGACCGGAAGCCTTCCGATAGGCAAACAGCAGCTTGTCGAGATAATAAAAGCTCTGCTCAAGCATCCTCATGTACTTATCCTGGACGAGCCGACCGCATCTTTGACACATAAGGAGATAGTCCTTCTCTTCGACTTTCTGACGAAACTGAAAAAGCAGGGCATTGCCATCATCTTCATTTCGCACCATATGCAGGAAGTAATGCAGATTTGCGATAAAGCGGTCATATTGCGAAACGGTGCCGTTGCAATCGATGATTACGTGGAAAAGCTCACCATACCCAAGATGGTTGAGGCCATGGTCGGAAGAGCAATACAGGACGACACGATTAGAAAAGAACACAATGTAAACCGTGATGATGAGGCGCTTTTATCCGTTAACAATCTCAGCAGCGACGACGGAAAAGTAAACAATCTGAGCATGAAGCTCTATTCCGGCGAAATTGTAGGACTTGCAGGGCTCATGGGCAGCGGACGTACAGAGCTGATTAAGTGTATTTACGGCTTACAGAAGCCAAACGCAGGGGACGTATTTCTGCGTGAAAAGAAAATAACCGGCATTCGCCCATGGAAGGCGATAAAAGAAGGTATTTTCATGATACCGGAGGACAGAAGAAAGAGCGGTATCGTCGGCATACATTCAATAAAGTATAACTTCTTCATGCCCGCATGGCAGCGCTTTGCAAAATTCAGTTGCATCGACGACAGAAAGTCGGATGCGCGTGCAGAGGAGCTTGTGTCGCAGCTCGGGATAAAAACTACGGGTATTACGCAGACGCTCAATAATCTTTCCGGCGGCAACCAGCAGAAAGTTGTGTTCGGTAAAAGCATCTTTGTTAATCCGGATGTCCTCCTGCTGGATGATCCGACTGTGGGGGTAGATGTTGAGGCAAAAGACAGCATATGCCGTGTAATGGCCGACATTGCCGATCAGGGCAGCGCAGTCCTTTTTGTCTCATCGGAGTTTGACCAGTTCGCAAAGGTGTGTGACCGTGTGTTTATAATCAAGCAGGGCGCAATAGTAAAAGAACTTGTTCGCGGCAGAGACGACATATCTGAAAACGCTGTATCCGTAGAGACTCAGTCTTAAGAAAAGTCCGATGAAGCCTGTAAACTCTGAACTAAATCATGGGCAGACCTAAAAGCGCCTTCCGTCAGCTTTTGGCATAAGAGCGGCAAAGCAAGAATTTTTCTCTATTGGCAGATTTGGAATACAAAAAATTCCCGCGTGCATTAACTCGCGGGATTTTTATATATGCATGATATTACGGGTTCTGCGGTTGTTCGAAAAAGAACACCGCAAATTTTTTAGCCATGCAGATCGTATCAAACGATTGTGAGGATATCGGAAAAGCCGGTTATTTCGAATATTTCCATAATGTCGGCGCTGACGCCGCTTATTGTCATGCTGCCTTGCTTGTTCATGGCCTTTTGCGCGCTCAGCAGAACGCGGAGGCCGGCAGAGGATATATATTCCAGCTTGGAAAAGTCAAAAGCAAGGTTTGTAATTCCGGTCAGGGAGTCCTTAAGCTCCTTATCGAGCGACGGCGCCGTGATTGTGTCAAGACGGCCGATTAAGGCAACATTAAGCGCGCTGCCGTCAGTATTTTTGATTATATCCATTTTATCCTCCGAATTGCAATTGTCGAATTTTCTTATGTATATTATATATATTTGCTCTGAATAAGTAAAGATTAATCTCCGCTGCCGGAATAAAAATATGCGGGTTTGGGGAGCGCTCCGTCAAAAATAACGCTTCCGAGGCAAAAACATTTATGCCGTTCGTAGATCGGTACGGCGGTGCAGGCGCCCTGATACGTAGGGTTGACGGGCAGCAGATACAGCGTTCCGAAGGAATCCTCGCACCACCGGCGGCAGAGTATTTTCCCATCAACGAAGAAAACCGCCGCTCCGAATTCCTCAGGAGCTTTGGATGTCGACACATATACATCCGCGCCGGATTTAAAAAACGGCTCCATCGAATTATCCGCATTAATGACGGAAAAATCAGCCGGTTCGGGAACATCCGGGCACCGGTCTACAAACTCGTAATATCCATTGGCATTTTCATCAATCATACTTCCACCGCCTGATACTGTTATTTCGTTAAAATCTTCAATTTTAACGAAATCTTTTGAAGCCTGTAAGAGCCGCGCTAAGGCGCGGTTAGGCTTCAAAAGGCGTCTCATACGAAAACTACGCCGCTGCGGCGGCTATTAAAACATTTAATTGACATTAAATGTTTTAATCAGTTTTCAGTATAGCAATATCTTATTGATTTCGCGCCTCGTTGTCAACGGCAAATGTAAAATTTTCGTCAAGTTTACAGCGGTTAACTTGGAAAAAAACAAAATAGTGGTATTATATGATAAAAAGAAATATTTTGCGGCGCGGAGGATTATTGATGTGATATTGCTTTTTCTGATTCTTGCATTGAGCATATCGGCGATTTTTCTATATTTTACCCAGATGGGCTTTCTGAGAGCACTTCTGGTTTTCGTGCTGAGCTTTGTCGCAATTAACGCGCTTTATATGTTCTTCTGGGTGATAGTGGGGCTGTTTATCGATAACTCCAAGCCCATACGCCGGCAGAGCGCTCTTTGCCAAGGAGGATGCGTGGGCATATCCTCGCTTGCTTTGGGATATTGCTTAGTACGCACAAAGGTCTACGGGCTTGAAAAGGTTCCGAAAAAAGGCCGGTTCTTGCTCATATGCAATCATCGCTCGCTCTTTGATCCGCTTATCATCATGAAGTATCTGAAGGACTTTCAGATGGCCTTTGTCGGCAAGCCTTCGGCGCTTGCGCTGCCTGTTGTGGGCAAAATCGGCTACGGAGCCGGATGCCTCCCGATTGATAGGGAAAATGACAGGGAAGCGTTGAAAACGGTTCTCACAGCCTCGGATTATATAAAAAAGGATTTTTGCTCCATGGCGATATTCCCGGAGGGGACAAGAAACAAAACAGAAGACACTCTTCTGCCTTTCCGCCCCGGCGCAATCAAGATAGCGCAGAAAGCCGGAGTGCCCGTGGTTGTGGCGGCGCTGCACGGCACGGGGAGTATCGGCAAAAATATGTTCAAGCGATTTACCGATACCGAGCTTCATATACTTGACGTAATCCCCACCGAAAAAGTCAAGGAGTCTTCAACGAGAGAATTGGCCGATTACAGCAGTGGGCTTATCAGGGAAAGCATAGAGAAAACAGAAAACGCTGCGGGAGTCAAGACGGCATGAAGAAGATTGCGCTGGTTACGGGCTCTTCAAGAGGCATAGGCGCCGCCACGGCGGAATTGCTTGCCGAAAATGGGTGGAGTGTCTGTATAAATTATATCGAGCGCGCGGACAAAGCGGAAGAGCTTGCGTCAAAGCTCAGAGGCAAAGGGCGCGAAGTGATGACATATCGCTGCGATGTGTCGGACGCGGACTCTGTTAAGCAAATGGCAAGCGCGATCGAAAAAACGCTCGGTCATGTCACTCTGCTTGTAAACAATGCCGGCATCGCAGGGCAGCAGCAGTTTCAGGATATAACGTCCGAAACATGGAAACGCATTTTTGACGTGAATGTCAACGGCTGCTTCAACTGCACGCAGGCCGTTCTCGGAAACATGCTTCATGAGCATGAGGGGTGCGTTGTCAACATCAGCTCCATATGGGGCTGTCACGGCGCATCGTGCGAGGTCGCCTATTCCGCAACAAAGCACGCCATAATCGGCATCACCCGTTCTCTTGCGGCGGAGCTTGCGCCGACGGGAATCAGAGTAAACTGTATTGCTCCGGGCGTCATCGATACGGACATGGTCAAAGTTCTCGGTCAGGAGACGCTTGACGCGCTTGCAAAGGACGATATTCCTCTCGGACGGCTCGGCAATCCTGCCGAAATAGCGGAAGCCGTGCTGTTTCTTGCAAATTCGCGTTATACAACGGGGCAGGTTCTCGGTGTGGACGGCGGATTTATTATATAATCAAATAATCAAAATATCGAAACGCCGAATAAAGAGGTCATTAATATGGCATATTTGTTCGGCGTTTTCAGTATTGAGAAAAAATGCGTTATGATATATAATGAATAATAACGCGAGAATAATCCGGAGGTGTTTATTATGTTGATGAATGACCTTATCGCGAAAAAGCGTGACGGCGGCGTTCTCACAAAAGAAGAAATCGATTTTATGATAAAAAATTACACGGCGGATATAATACCTGACTATCAGATGTCCGCCATGTGCATGGCGATCCTTTTCAGAGGTATGAACGATGAGGAAACTCTCAATCTCACGCTGGCAATGATGAATTCCGGCGATCTCATCGACCTCAGCGCGATTCGGGGCATAAAGGCCGATAAGCACTCAACCGGCGGCGTCGGGGATAAAACAAGCCTTGTTCTCTGCCCGATGGTTGCCGCGTGCGGAGTGAAGATAGCCAAAATGTCCGGAAGAGGGCTCGGTTTTACAGGAGGCACAATCGACAAGCTGGAAAGCTTCCCCGGCTTTTCAACCTCGTTGGATGAGAAGCAGTTTATCAACAATGTCAACACTCTCGGCATAGCCATTATCGGGCAGACCGCGGACATTGACCCGGCGGATAAGAAGCTGTACGCGCTGCGCGATGTGACAGGCACGGTGCCGAGCATCCCGCTTATTTCGAGCTCTATAATGTCGAAAAAACTTGCCGCCGGCGCAGATATTATCGTGCTGGACGTGAAATGCGGCGATGGCGCATTTATGAAGACAGAGCAGGACGCAACGGAGCTTGCGCAGACCATGACAAAAATCGGCAAAGGCGCGGGGAAAAAGTGCGCGGCTATTATCACGGATATGGATCAGCCGCTCGGAAACGCGGTCGGCAACGCTCTCGAGGTCAAGGAAGCGATCTCTGTCCTCAAAGGGGAAACAGAAAACGATCTTCTGGATGTGTGCCTTGCGCTCGGCTCGGAGATTCTGCATCTGAGCGGTATTGCCGAATCTCTCGATGATGGGAAAAAGATGCTCAGAAAGTCCATATCGGACGGGACGGCGCTTGCAAAGCTTGCCGATCTTGTGGAAGGGCAGGGCGGTCGGCGCGAGGATGTCTATGATCCGTCCTCGCTGCCTGCGGCAAAGCTTGTTTATCCCGTAATTTCCGAAGGCGGCGGATATGTAAAGCATATTAAAACCGAAAAAACGGGTCTCGTTTCCATGCATATGGGAGGCGGCCGCGTCACTAAGGAGAGCGTGATTGATCTCTCCGTCGGCATTGTGTTCTGCAAAAAAGTCGGCGATAAGGTCGAAAAAGGCGACGTACTTGCCTATCTGCACGCCGCGGATGAGCAGAGCGCCGAAAAAGCCGCGCTGGAACTTAGAGACTGCTTCGTGATGAGCAGTGACAAGATTGAAAAAGTCGGCGTAATCAAAAAGATTATTATGTGATTGAATAGTGCGTTCGGAGGTGAGGCGGTTGAGGTATCCCCGGTTCAGACAACTTGCGGCAATTTTCCTTGCGGCGTTGATGCTCTTGCCTTGCACCTCTGCCTTCGCAATGGAATATATAGAACCTGCCGAGATCGGCGAGATTGTATTCATTGACGCCGACAACGGGCTGAGTTACACGGCGGACTTTTACATGTCCTCTGTCAGCGAGATGAAAAGAGACGGGAAAAATCTTTGCATAAATACCGGCGGTGAAATTACGCTGAAGGGCTTTTTTTCACAGGATCGCGATTCGAGAATACTCATGTTTGCGGACGGAAGAGTTGTTTCCGGCGCGGATTTTGACGCGGACGGCGGATTTACCGGTTCATACTTTTCCGGCGCGGTCGGCGAAAAAGAAAATCAGCAGCTTCGAATAGAATACGCGCAAAATCCGGAGGCTTTCTATGACTATACGGTAACACGCGATGCATCGGGATTGAACGCTGTGAAGGACGGAGCGGGAGTGAGCGGTGAGTCAAAGCAGCTGTGCGTCGATAAATACGCCGCGCTGTACGGAGATACAAAACATGTGCCGACGGCGTATCTCTCAAACAGCTTTTTTTTGCGCGAGAATCAAGACGGGACGTTGACAGCCGCTAAGCAGATATTAAAAGCGACAAACGGATATACCGTTGAGTGTACCGCGCCGGAGGTTGTGTGCGTCATTGACGCAGGGACAATTGCCGCCCGCAGCGAAGGGCGCGCAGTGTTAAATTACACAAATGAGCTGGCGGAGCGTATCGCCTCTCTGAGTTTCAAAGTCGAGCGAAGCGGAGATACGTATGTGGTTGAGAGCGTTTGCCCGGGCTGCGAGCAAAATACGGGCGGAGAAATTCACCTTGCATCCTGCGGGCATTATAAATGCGATGCGGAATACGACGAAAACCATGAAATCGCGGACTGCGGGATTGCCGGGCATTGCCGCGCGTCCGATATTACGCACGGAATATGCAAAAATTGCCGCGGTTATCTATGCGATGGGAAGCTACATGGCTCAGGGCACTGTAAGCACATTCACGATTGGTTCTGCGTGTCCTACGTGCCGCCTTCTGCATCCGGTTCGGGCACTTCCGTCAGCAAATGCCTTACCTGCGGAGAGACGCTTACGCAGACATTGGGCTAATATAATATATATTTTTTGTAAAAAGGAGATAAAAATGGAAATCAGCGAAATTTTGAAAAAATGCGATCATACCCTGCTTAAGGTCGGATGCACGGCAGAGGAAATACGTGAGCTTTGCGATCAGGCGATTAAATATAACTGCGCAAGCGTCTGCATTCCGCCCTGCCATGTTTATGGCGCCAAACGTTATGTGGGCGACAAGATGAAAATCTGCACGGTTATCGGCTTCCCCAATGGTTATATGACGACCGAGGCAAAGGTTTTTGAGGCGGAAGACGCCGTAAAAAACGGCGCGGATGAGATAGACATGGTTATAAACGTCTCCATGGTCAAGGATAAGCAGTGGGATGCCGTCGGCAAAGAGATACGCGCCATCCGCAAAGCTACGGGCGGAAAGATTCTCAAGGTAATAATCGAATGCTGTCTGCTCACAGATGAAGAGAAAATAATGCTGTGCGCCATAGTTTCGGACAGCGGCGCGGATTATATAAAGACGTCTACCGGTTTTTCCACAGGCGGCGCAACGCGCGAGGATGTGGAGCTGCTGCGCAAAAACAGCGCTCCGGCGCTCAAGGTAAAGGCCGCAGGCGGAATCTCCAGCTTAAAAGACGCAGAGGATTTCATTGCTCTCGGCGCTGACAGGCTCGGAACAAGCCGCATCGTAAAGCTTGCCATAGCCGCAGAAAAAGAAGAAAACGCGCAGGACGAAGAAAACGCCGAAAAAACATGCTGACAGCTTAGGAGAAAAAAGAAAAATTATCTCTTGAATTGCAACTTGCAATATGATATACTCAATAAGCTGTTATTTTGTACACATCGAAAGGATTGAAATAAATGTCTACTCTTAAGTTGATTTTTACCATTCTTCAAGTTCTCTCCGGTCTTGCCGTTACCGTTATTGTGCTTATGCAGAGCGGTAAAAGCGCCGGCCTTTCCGGGGCTGTCGGCGGCGGCGCCGATACGTTCTTTTCCAAAGGCAAGGCAAAGACTTTGGATGCCAAGCTTGCAAAGGCTACCAAATGGTTCGCCCTCGCTTTTGCGATTCTTACGCTCGTTCTCAATCTGCTCTGATTAAAAATCCTGTCTTAAAGATAGAAACAGCCGGAGAAATGTTTGATTTCTCCGGCTGAAATTTTTGTCTTTATTGGTTCTATTATCAGGCGTAGCCAAGCAGGAACAGGCACAGGTATGTCGTGGGAACAG
>CAVHIP010000020.1:0-25157 GCA_963636125.1 Oscillospiraceae bacterium
TCTTTTGAAGCCTGTAAGAGCCGCGCTAAAGCGCGGTTAGGCTTCAAAAGGCGTCTCATACGAAAACTACGCCGCTACGGCGGCTATTAAAACATTTAATTGTCATTAAATGTTTTAATCAGTTTTCAGTATGAAGTTCTTATAAATCCCAACGAAAAATGCTTTGCCGTCAGCAATAATTGTCGGCAAAGCATTTTTTTGTTATCTCCGTTTCAACCGGCAGGAGCAGAAGGATGGCGTAGGCAAGCGTAAACAGCGTTTTTCGCGCGGTCGGAGCGGTAATTATTATCACGGAGGAATATACCGCCGACGTTTCGCCGAGAATAAACGCCGCAAGCATTGCGGTAATCAAGACGAAAATCAATATAATATACATTCTGTCCCGGTTGTCAAATCGGTAGATGGAATATGCGGTTCTGCCTTTCAGCGTGAAGCCTCTTGAGCGCATAGAATCCGCCGAATCGGAAAGGCGCTCCGCTGTCCACGAGACGAGAATATTCATCCGCGAAAAAAAACGCGCGACGGGGTTCTCGGATATTCCGGCAGAACGTCCGGAATTTTTTATTCTGTTCCTCTCATCAAGGACACACGGAAGCATGCGAAGAAAAACGGCGATATACAGCGACATTTTCGGAGCGATTCTGCCGAAAAGATATACGATTTCATCGGTTGTCATCACGCCGCAGAGCGTGTCGAGCCACATTATCAGCGTCGCCGCCTTTATGCCGATGACACTTCCGCGAACAATCGACTCAAGTGTAATTCTGTTTCCGATGAGATTGACGGACAGATTCGTCACGCCGAAATGATTATAGCCGGAATAGAAAAGCATAAACAGAAAAGCGAGCAGAAGAAAGCGCAGATTCCGCCGGAAGCCTCTTTTCCCGTTAACGAAAAGATTGCAAAGGAAAGCGCACAAATACGCGCACAGCATAAAACATGGGTGCGAAAAAACGGCGGAGGCTGTAATCACTGCGGCAAAATATATAAGATGCATCGCCGGATGGCGCAGTTTAAAGCTCATTTGACTCACCGCGCTCCATCATACCGTATTTTTTCTTTACTCTGTTCAGCTTTTCAAGGAGCGGATCGGATGCAACGAGAAGTGTCAAAACGGTCGCTGCGGCATGAATCGCGTTCACGGGAAGGCCGGATAAATATACGGCGGCTGCAGAGGATTTTGAAATTTCCGTTGTCATGGTAAAGAGTGTGCAGGTATCAAGAAGAGGCCCTACAATAAGCATGACAACGAAGCCGCCAAACAATGCGAGCTTACGCTTATCGATTTTAACATTTGCTCTGCAAAACAAGAGTCCCGCCAAGAAACCGGCTATGCCGAAGGCAAACATCTGCCAAGGAGTCCACATCCCCTGACCGAAAAGGAAATTGGAAACCAGCATGGATACCGCGCCCGTCATAAACCCGGCCTCCGCCCCGAACGCGGCGCCCGTAATGATAATCACAGCGGTAATAGGCTTAAAGTGCGGCAGCCAGATGAAAGCCGCGCGCGATACAACGGCGACAGCGCACATAACGGCAAGCGTCACAAGCTCATTTGCATTGGGGCCACGCTTTTCAAACATGAGGAAAAACGGCAACATTGCCCAGATGAGAACGACAAAGCTCAGGACATAATAATGCGTTCCGCCGATTTTATATCCGATATACAGCGTCAGAGGGACGGCAAATATGATAATCAACAGACGTAAAAGCAAAGCGGAATTAAGCCGTTTTTTCTTCATGCTCCCGTTCCTCTCGCTTTTTTAATATTTTCGATAACATCGTCGACAGTAACCGCATCGGGAAAGAAATCCCGGCTTATTTTATTGGCGGCGGTGGTATAAAAGCTGTTGCCGGCAAAAAAGCTCTTCGCATCGCAGGTGCTTATAATTTCCCCGTCAAACATAAGGGAAACAGCATCCGCATAGGCGGCGCAAAATTCTATATCGTGCGAGACGAGCAGAACGGTAACGCCGGCATCGCAAAGCTGCCGGAGTCTCTCGGCAAAAAAGCGTTTAAACGGCGCGTCCATCCCTTTTGTAGGTTCATCGAGCAGCAGGATTTGGGGGTTGGTCATAAGGACCTTTGCAAGGGCAAGCCTTTGCTGCTCGCCGCCGGAGATGTCATAGGGGTGCGCGTCAAGGAGATTATCAAGCTTGCAGAATTTCACGAAATCGTCAATATCTCCGCCCATTTCCTCAAGCTCTTCGCGCACGCTCTTCTTGACAAAAAGGCTCTTGGGATCCTGCGGCAGCATGGCTATAAGCCCTCCGAAAAGCTCGGATGACCTGATCTTTTCAATGCGTTGCCCGTTAATCAGAATTTTACCGGAATAGGGCTTTATCTCGGCGCAAACGGCTTTGAGCATGGTGCTTTTACCGCTACCGTTGCCGCCGACAACTGCGTGAAGCGTACCCTTTTCAACAGCCAAATCAAGTCTGCGCAATACATCGGGCAGATTTTTCCCGTATCTGAAGCAAATCTCTTTCAGCTCTACGGCGGGGTTGTCCGGCGCGCTGTATTCCGCTTTTGTCTCTCTTGATTTGCCGCGTATGTCCCGGTATTCTTCGCCAAGCCAATGTCTTGCGTCCCTGACGGTAACGGGACATTTTGCGTTGCTTCCGATTGCGCGCCATATTCTCATCGGCGTGGGGAGAGCCGAAAGCATATCGCTGCCGACGGATTCCAATGCGTCGCCTATTTCATCCGGCGCGCTGTCTGCGGTAACCTTTCCGTTTTCGAGGACTATAACTCGATCTGAAAGAGGAATAACCTCTTCAAGGCGGTGTTCGGAAAGGATAACCGTTATGCCCATATCGCGATTAAGGCGGGATACAGTGGAGATAAAATCCGAAGCCGCTATCGGGTCGAGCTGCGCGGTGGGTTCATCCAAAATGATTATATCGGGCTGCATTACCATGACGGAGGCAAGGTTCAAAAGCTGCTTCTGTCCGCCGGACAGATTGCAGACCTTCTCATGAAACCAAGACTGTATGCCGAAATAGCTCGCCATCTCCGCCACGCGCAGGCGCATCGCCTGCTGCTCGCATCCGAGATTTTCAAGACCGAAAGCGAGCTCGTGCCACACCTTGTCGGTAACAAGCTGAGCTTCGATGTCCTGCATGACATAGCCGATAATGCCGCTCTGCTCGCGAAGCGAATATTCCGCAACGTTCTTCCCTTCCAACAACACCTCCCCGGATTTCCGGCCGTGAGGAGTAAGGGAAGGCTTCAGCTGACGCAGAAGCGTTGTTTTGCCGCTGCCGGATGTTCCGCAGAGGCAGATGAATTCCCCTTTTTCTATTGAAATGTTTATGCCGTCAAGAGCCTTACCGGCACTCTCGGGGTAGGAAAAGCTCAGATTTTTGATATCGATATATGCCATTTCAATGACTCCGATACATATATAATAGTCGGTAAAAACAACAGCATTGCATAAACGGCGAGCGTTATTCTGCTTACAGGCGCCATAATAATTGACGGATAAAATACGGTTCTCATCTTTCCCGTTATAATGGCCGCGACAATAAGCGCATCCGCAAGCAGAATAAAGGCGAGAAGGAGAAAATCCCTTGTGTGGAAACGGTATCTTGCAAAGCTCGTCCTTTTGCCGCTACCGTAGCCTCTGGCTTTCATAGAGGCGGCCGTGTCTGCCGCGCTTTCCATTGCCCAGCCGACAGTAACCGACAGGATTTCCGCGCCTGCGCCGACTTTGTCAATGACGCTTTCCGCATCAATTCTGCCTATGCGCCGTCTGTCTTCTTTGATTCTGTTCAGCTTCCCGCTAAGCTCCGGTATAAGCTTCAGCACCATTGAAAACAGGAGCGCGAGAGTCGGAGAGAGCCGAGAGAAAAGCGAGATGAATTTCTCATCCGTGAACATCGCTCCGAAACAGGCAAGCCACTGCAGAGCGGCGCAAAAAGCGCCGGCGGCGCACATGCCGTAAACGAGCGCCTCGAGCGTAAAATGCCGGTCAAAAAGGCTGAAGATAACCGTGCTTCCGTTCGCAGTGAAAAGCTGGTTTATGAGGCTGATCAATATAAAGAGTATAAACTCTGCGCCCAAGGTTTTCAATGCTTTTTCTCTCTCAATAAACAACAAGCATAACAGCGACGCGGCAAAAGAAAAAGCAATGAAAACCGGGTGATAAACGCACATCGTAACGGCAATTACCGAGACAAAATATCCGAATATTACCGCAGGATGGACGGCTGAAAGTCCCGTATAATTATTCATTCTTTCCGTTTAAGCAGTTTTATCACCAGCACCGCAAGCAATACGGCAATGCCGGCGCCGCCCGCCGCGGCCCATATGATCGGAATAGTCACGCTGTCGGCGCTTTGCGTTTCTTCGGTTTCTTCATCCGGCATAACGCCGACTACCGCATACAGCCCGCTCTGCGCATTGAACGTGAGCGCGCCGTCCTTTTCGTCGAAATTTGTCTCAATGAGCATCATATTATCATCGCGGTACAGCGCAAAATCGGTTTCGCCGTCCTGTTTTTCCACAGGAACGCTGAGCTTTACGGCATCCGCGCTTTCGAATGTCTTGCCGGTAAGCGTGTCAACAAAGCTGACGCGCATGAGTTTTGCCAGGCGATTTCCGTCTATGCTGCCCAGAACATAACCGTACTCGGTGCCGCCCGTAATTTTTTCCACCTTGAGCTTGATGTTCCAGGCAAGCCCGTCCGCAACAACTCCGCTTGCGCTGTCGCAGTGATTCTTTTCGCCGAGCTTTGACATCATCTTCTCAAGATCGCCGTAATTGTAAACCTGAGTTCTTATTGTCTCGGGAAGCGCGGCATAGCTGCGATAAAGCGAAAGTATATCGTCCTCCTGAGCATTCCCTTTTTCGGCAAGCTCGCCGATTTTCGTCATAAGTTCCGACGCTCTTTCGTCTACGGTATATCTCTTTCCGTTTACCTCAACCGCAATAGTTTTGCTTGCGGTTGACTTTGTCGACGATGTTGAGGCGGAGGATACGGTTTTCGTCGCCGCGGTTGTGGTTTTCGTTGTCGATTCGAGCGAGTCATATTTTATTTCGGCCTTTAAAAGCGTTTCATAGTTTGTGACCAGCTCTTTTTCCTTTTTAGTGAGAGCATCGTAAGCATTTCTTGCATCGTTTATTTTCTTTTCGCTGTTTTTATTAACCGTCCCTATTGCAGAAATCTTTTTTTCAACAGCGTTTATTGCAGCCATAAAATCTGCATAGGCCGACTCCGCCTTGGTGAGTTTTTTATAATTTGATACTTTCTTCTTTTCACTGTCGGAAAGTTCGTCATATTTTTCCCGCGCGGCTTTTATTGCGTCTCCGCTGTCCGCCGTAACGGAACCTATGCTATTGATAGCAAGTTCAACTGACGCAATATTGCCCATAAGTTCCCCATAAGCCTTATTGGCCGCTTCAAGAACGGAATAGTTCGTGACTTTTTCTTTTTCGGCATCCGTCAATTTGCCGTATGCCTCGTTTGCGGCGGCTATCGCTTCACCGCTGTCCAAAGTAACCTCGCCTATCGCGTCTATGAGTCTGCGCGTTTTTGCAGAGCCGGAGAATCCGACCGCCATAATATTGCCGGAGTCATTTTTATAATATATAGTGCCGTTCTTATCACAGATAAGGCTCGCAATACAATATTGCTCATAACCTTCCGCGTTATAAAGCTCGCTAAGCTCCATCGCCGCGCTTTCCGCATCCACCTTGATCAGGGATATTCCGCCGGGATTTGAATTATATGTGCAGTAGAAGCAGAGATATCCCTCGCTTTCATATGCCGTAGAGAGCAAGGCGGAACATTGAGGATAGCCGCGAAGAGCGACGGAGTTTATCATTTCCAGCGTTTCGGCATCTGCGACCACAAAGCTGCCGCTTGAGCCGCCTGTTGTCAAAGCGCCCGTGCCGAAGTATACGCGTCCTTTATATACGACTGGGCCGGACGAGCTTTTTGCGTTATAATAAACCATCTTCGCATCGGATAAGGAGCCTGTTTCGGGATCGGCAAATGCAGAGCAGAGATATCCGCCGGCAGTTGTAAAGAAAATTCTCCCGCTGTCGGAATCATATACGATGGTTGAATGTATATCGCCCGCGCCCGAAAGCTCTATGTCGGATATCAACGCGCCGGATGTTCTGTCTATAGAGTAGAGATGCGCGCTGCCGTCGGCACCCTTTGCGCCATCATCAGAGCCGAAGATAACGGCATCACCGATCGTGAGGGAGCCTGCCCAGTAATAGCCGCCGGCATTTACGAAGCGCCAGCTCGCCTGCTTTTCCTCAAGAGAATTTGCGGGATCTTCATCGGTAATCGATAGACAGACATAGCTTGCATCGGCCTTTTCACTGTTCCAGAAGCCTGTATAGACATAACCGTCCGAATAGGTTATGGGCGAAAGCGCCTGCCCGCCCAAAGTATCGGTATAAGCCCAGAGAGAATCCAATGTCTGCGCATTAAAAGCCTGCACGATGCCGCCGTCCAACGGGCAGAATATCATGCCTTGGGCATACGTGGGTGGCGTGTAGCCGTAGCTCGGCGTGGAAATCATATCGGCCTCTTCGATTATTTCGCCGGTTTCAAGGTCAAGCTTGTAAAGCGTTGTCCCGCTCATTACGACGAGAGAATTGTCGGCTATAATCTGTACGGACGGGGCATCCGCCCAGCCGGTGCCAAGCTTTTTCGCCCATATCAATTCGGCGTCGTCTTCATTCGTAGGAAGCTCCGTCTCGGTGATGCCCATATTGTCATCATTGCCGCGGAAGCTGCCCCAATCGGCGCCGACATCCTCAATATCCGTCTCCGGCGCATTTTTGAGAGTAACATTGAGTTCTCCGCCGTCCGCGGGAACTGTGCCTTTTTCGGCGATATAACCGTACTTCGTAACAGTATAGGTATAATCATATTCGCCGAACATGCCGCTGTAACTGCCGTCATCATTTTGCGGTATTTCAATTCCATCCTGATCGTATACTCTGACAACGGCATCCGCCGGTGACGGAACAATAATCAGATCAAGCTGTTCAACACTATTAACGGTAACGGGATTCATGAGGCAGTATACACCGTCGCCGCCTATTGCTGTCAGCAGATATGTTCCCGCTTCGGGTGCCGTGAGAACGGCGCTGCCGTTTTCATCGCTGTATACGTCAGATATTACAGTTACGCCGCCGTAAGCATCAACCCACGCGAATCCTGCGCCTTCAACAGGCGCTGCCGCCGCCTTGAAAGCCGCGCCGTCGGCGTAGAGATAGCCGTTCATTGCCGCGCTGCCGCTGACAGTGACGGTAAAATCCCTGCCGGCGCAGATTTTATTTGGAACACTTATGAACGTATAACTATCAGACCAATTTGATGTGTCACCGTATGTAAAGAAGTCCAGAACATCGCCGGAATAGATTTGCTGTGTCGTTACGGTTGTGCCGTTATATCCGCCCCAGGAGCTTTCCGTTCCGTCATTCGGATAGGCGCCGTTCACGAAAAAGCCGTTGGCAGAGGTTTCTATTCCGAAAATTGTCGTTACATATCCGTACTCGCTTACGTCAAGATATAACAGCGCGTCTTCGGAGGTAAATGCCTCGCCAAAGGTCAGTTCATGCGCTTTTACCAACGCATCAAGCGCGGAAACGCCGCTAACGCTGTCTGTATAACCGAAACTCTCCGCTTCATCGGAACTGACGGGCACCGCGCCTATCGCATGCATATATCCGTCGGATGTCTGCGAACGGATCATGACATCCGCAATCTGCTCGCTCTCGACCGTCACGGCAGTGGGATTCATGAGGCAGTATACACCGTCGCCGCCTATCGCTGTCAAAAGATATGTTCCCGCTTCGGGTGCCGTGAGAACGGCGCTGCCGTTTTCATCGCTGTATACGTCAGATATTACAGTTACGCCGCCGTAAGCATCAACCCACGCGAATCCTGCGCCTTCAACAGGCGCTGCCGCCGCCTTGAAAGCCGCGCCGTCGGCGTAGAGATAGCCGTTCATTGCCGCGCTGCCGCTGACAGTGACGGTAAAATCCCTGCCGGCGCAGATTTTATTTGGAACACTTATGAACGTATAACTATCAGACCAATTTGATGTGTCACCGTATGTAAAGAAGTCCAGAACATCGCCGGAATAGATTTGCTGTGTCGTTACGGTTGTGCCGTTATATCCGCCCCAGGAGCTTTCCGTTCCGTCATTCGGATAGGCGCCGTTCACGAAAAAGCCGTTGGCAGAGGTTTCTATTCCGAAAATTGTCGTTACATATCCGTACTCGCTTACGTCAAGATATAACAGCGCGTCTTCGGAGGTAAATGCCTCGCCAAAGGTCAGTTCATGCGCTTTTACCAACGCATCAAGCGCGGAAACGCCGTCAACGCTGTCTGTATAACCGAAGTTCTCCGCTTCATCGGAACTGACAAGCACTGCGCCTATCGCATGCATATATCCGTCGGATATCTGCGAACGAATCATGACAGCGACGGTTGAAGCTTCGTCGGAATCAGGCTCTTCTTCTACGACTGTCTGTACTTCGGAGGGAGATTCCGAAAAATCCTCCTCAACGCCTTCCTCCTCATCGGGTACCGATTCGTCTTCCGGCTCTTCCGCAGGCTCATACAAGATCTCTTCCTCTACCAAGATTTCTCCCTCTGCCAAGATTTCTCCCTCTGCAGGAGCTTCGGAATTATCTATAAGCGTCTCCGATGGCAAAGTTTCCTCCGGCAACGCGGTATTCTCCGGCAATGCGGTATCCTCCTGCGCAAATGCGCCTGTCGGAATGATGCCGAAGAGCATTACCGCAGTGATCAAAAGTGATAATATGCGCTTTTTCATATGTATCTGCCTCCAATATCAATACATGCTTCCGCCGACATCCGCACCCCAGCCTTCGCAGGTATAGCAGAAAACTATTTCATCGCCGTCCGACAAATAACATGCGGAGCAGCCGACATTCGGAAATACGCCATTTACTTTGTACATCCATCCGGACTGTGTTCCGCAGTCAAATTCGTAAAGATTATTTATACCTTCTATATAGTAGCTCTCATAAGCCGAATACGAATATTCAAGCTGAATATTCGCAAGCGAGCAAACTCTTTTCAGAACATCAAAAACCGTATCTCCGTTTTCCAATTGTACCGAAGATACGTCAAGAATCACACCGTTTGATGGTACAAACGCTTCTTTCCCGTCCTTGAGCTTATCAAGGTTACCGAGAATAGTATCACAGACTATGGTGATAGTGCAGCTCTCGCCGCCCGAGCTTGATATATTATCCGTTTCGCCATCGTCATTATCATCGGCATCAACACCGTCATCGACAACAGTAACCGTCATCGGGTCGCTTATGGTTATTCCGGATTCCTCGGATATCTCATTGGTTTGATTTTCCTTTCCGTTGAGCGCGGAAATATTCAGCGTAGGAGCGGGGGTACCGGATGTCTCTGTCCTTTGCAAGCTTCCGGCTATCATTATTCCCGAAAAAACGATCAGAGCGATCGCCGCAACCATCAGCGCATTCAGGATAATATTCTGTTTCTTTTTATTCATGTTTCCCTCCGGGCAGCAAAAAACCGCCGATTTCTTGCGAATTGCAGAAACCAGCGGAAAAATGCACGACAAATCGGCCGTCTGCCGGAATTCCGGCAGACGGCAGACCTATCCCTTGGTAAAACACATACGGAGAGCTCGTCCGCTGCTTTCTTTATTTTATGCCGTGTAAGTCTCCTGACTTGCGTTATGGATTATTCATCCTTCGCCCGCATCCTACCTTCTCACGGAATCACCCGCAATGGAGGGCTTTCACCCCACGGCCAAAGCCGCTTCGGCGCGTTCTCACGCTTACAGTGCCGTTCGCGCGGGGCCTTAAACCCCATTCATTTCCAGTCGCCGCCTGATAAAAATCTTTACAGCTAAGCGATTACATGCACAATAGACATATTAACTTGTATATTCAAAGCAACACCGGCTGCTTTGATCTTGATGGTGTCGAGGCAGTTAAAAGAAGTCGATTATTATTTCTGCCCATCCCCGTTGACATGAAGTCTTGCGTGGCGGCATATTGCTTCAAAGGTCTGCTGACTGATATCGTGCTCAATCTTGCAGGCGTCCGCCTCGGCGGTGTTCTTATCAACGCCGATTGAAACGAGGAACGCCGTCAGCGTCTTATGGCGATCAAGCATGCTTGAAGCAACGGCCATGCCGGCTTCGGTCAATGTAATCAGACCGTCTTTATCCATCGTAATATGCCCGCTCTCTTTAAGCCGCTTTGTCGCATAGCTGACGCTGGGCTTCGTTACGCCTAAAAACTCGGCTACGTCAATAGAACGGACATAGCCGTGCTTTTCTTTCATCATCAGCATCGCCTCAAGGTAATCCTCCGAGGCTCTCAATATTTCCATAGCAATCTGCACCATCCTTTACTGTGCCGGTGCGTATAAGTTAACACAATTTAACCAAAAATGCAAGTTTGGAAAAAATTTTTAAAATAACTATTGACACACAAGGTTAGTCATGTTAAACTATGCCGCGGTTAAGGGAGCTTAACCTTTTTATCGGAATTGGGTTAAGGCTTGTTAACCGTAAACTGCTAAAGTACGGAGGGATTCATATGATGCCGCTTACTCTGACAGACGCCGGTGAGGAAAACATGATCCGAAAGGTCGGCGGCAGTCCTGAAGTAAAAAAGCATCTGGAGGATTTGGGCATTGTCGCGGGAGGAACCGTCACGGTCATATCTGCAATCGGCGGCAACATCATCGTCAAGGTCAAGGAATCCAGAATCGCCATCAGCAAAGAGATGGCAAGCAAGATCATGGTATAAAGAACAAAAAGGAGAGAGGACTATGAAGACACTGAAGGAGACCAAGATAGGCGAAACCGTCAAGGTCGTCAAGCTCCACGGCGAAGGTCCCGTCAAGCGCAGGATTATGGACATGGGCATTACCAAGGGCGTCGAGGTGTACGTTCGCAAGGTCGCCCCTCTGGGAGATCCTGTCGAGGTCACGGTGCGCGGCTATGAGCTGAGTCTCAGAAAAGCCGATGCGGAAATGATCGAGGTCGAGTAAAAGAAATTTTTATTTGATCAGCAGTTAATTTACTTTAACTTCAAAGGAGCAAAATGATGGAAAAACAGATCAAAATTGCCCTTGCGGGCAATCCGAACTGCGGCAAAACGACGCTGTTCAACGCACTTACAGGTTCTAACCAGTTCGTCGGCAACTGGCCCGGCGTTACCGTTGAAAAAAAGGAAGGCAAGCTCAAGAAGCATGACGATGTCGTCATCATGGACCTGCCCGGCATTTATTCCCTGTCCCCCTATACGCTGGAAGAGGTTGTCGCGCGCAACTATCTGATAGGCGAGCGTCCCGACGCCATACTCAATATAGTAGACGGCACAAACCTTGAGCGTAACCTTTATCTGACAACACAGCTAACCGAGCTCGGCATTCCCGTGGTTGTCGCAATAAACATGATTGACGTCGTGCGTAAAAACGGCGATCAGATCAACATTAAAGAGCTTTCGAGAGAGCTCGGCTGCGAAGTATATGAGATCTCCGCGTTGAAGGGCGACGGCGTTATGGACGCCGCGGAAGCCGCAGTCAAGGCCGCAGAGAGCACCAAGACAGTTCCCATGCATACCTTCTCAGGCGTTGTCGAGCACGCGATCGCTCATATCGAGGAAGCCGCGGTTCATAACATGCCGGAAGAACAGCAGCGCTGGTATGCAATAAAGATTTTCGAGCGTGACGACAAAGTGCTTGAAAAGCTCAACATTCCCGAAGATGTTGCCTCACACATCGAAGCGGACATCAAGGCCGCCGAGACAGAGCTGGACGATGACGCGGAAAGCATCATCACCAACGAGCGTTACGTCTACATCGCAAGCATCATCAAAGGATGCTACAAGAAAAAGAATCTGGGCGGGCTTACCGCTTCCGATAAGATAGACCGCATAGTAACCAACCGCTGGCTTGGTCTGCCGATATTCGCGGTGGTAATGTTCCTTGTCTACTGGGTTGCAATGGTCGCTGTCGGCGCTCCCGCTACCGACTGGGCCAACGACGGTGTGTTCGGCGACGGCTGGCATCTGTTCGGCATAGGCTCGGGCGAGTACAGCGAAGTTAACGACGAGTATACGGCGGCTATCACCGCGGTAGACGCGTTCCTCGGCACCGAAACAGACGTCGAAGCGGAAGACTTTGACGGTGATGCGCTGCTTGCCGAGGCCGAGGCTTTCCTGCCCGAGTCCGACAGCGTGGTTATCGGCGTTGAAGACGAGGAGACACTCGCCATCAACGATATGACAGTTTACTACGATGCTATTCCGGAAGACGCAGATGAAGAAGCTACCGTAGCAATGACTTATGTTGACGCCGTATCTTACCTCAAGGAAAACGGCTTTGACGCTCCCGATCCCGCAAACTACGGAGTTTGGATTCCCAGTATTCCCACGCTCATCGGCAACGCTCTTGAAGCCGCAAATGCAGCCGAGTGGCTGAAAGGACTTATCCTTGACGGTATAGTAGCCGGTGTCGGCGCCGTTCTCGGTTTTGTTCCCCAGATGCTTGTTCTGTTCCTTATGCTGGCTTTCCTCGAAGCATGCGGCTATATGGCCCGTATCGCCTTCGTTCTTGACCGTATTTTCCGCAAGTTCGGTCTCTCCGGCAAGAGCTTTATCCCGATGCTCATCGGTGTCGGCTGCGGTGTTCCCGGCATTATGGCATCCCGTACCATTGAAAACGAACGTGACCGCCGTATGACGATCATGACCACAACGTTTATCCCCTGCGGCGCAAAGGTTCCGTTCATCGCGATGATCGCAGGCGCTCTCTTCGGAGGAAGCGCAATAGTATCCACATCCGCATACTTCATCGGCATGGCGGCAATCATCATCTCCGGCATTATACTTAAGAAAACAAAGATGTTCTCCGGCGAGCCTGCTCCCTTCGTTATGGAGCTGCCCGCATACCACTGGCCGACTCTCGGCAACGTTCTGCGCAGCATGTGGGAGCGCGGCTGGAGCTTCATCAAGAAGGCCGGCACCATCATCCTGCTGTCCACCATCTTTGTATGGTTTACCACTTACTTTGGCTGGGTCGAAGGTCAGTTCCAGATGCTCTCCGAGGATCAGATTGACTGCTCCATTCTTGCAGCCATTGGCAACGTAATCGCTTGGATCTTCACTCCGCTTGGCTGGGGCAACTGGCAGGCAACCGTTGCTTCCATCACCGGTCTTGTCGCAAAAGAGAACATAGTCGGCACTCTCGGTATCCTTTACGGCGGCAGCGATGGCACGGTTTATCAGAATATCGCGCAGGCCTTCACAGGCATCACCGGATATTCCTTCCTCGTATTCAACCTTCTTTGCGCTCCCTGCTTTGCGGCTATCGGCGCAATCAAGCGCGAGATGAACAACGCAAAGTGGACATGGTTTGCAATCGGCTATCAGTGCGGCTTTGCTTACGTCATTGCTTTGATGATCAATCAATTCGGTGGTCTGTTCACCGGCAATGTCAATGTTATCGGCCTTATCTTCGCAATCGCGGCTCTCGCTCTGATCATCTACATGCTTGTTAAGCCTTATAAAGAAGCAACAAAGCTCGACAGCATCAAGTAATTTACAGTCAAATTAAGCTGAAGGGAGAGATTTTCAATGTTGGCATGGTTATCGGCAAATATCGGCACAATTCTCATTACTCTGGTTTTGATAGCCATAGTGGCTGCTATCAGCGTGTATCTCATCAAGCAGAAAAAACAGGGTAAATCCTCCTGCGGCGCTAATTGCGCACACTGCGCAATGCATGGCGGCTGCCACGGCAAATCGTAACATCAATGAGGAGGAGCGAAGCATGCTTCACTCCTCCTTGCCATAAATCAAACGGAGGTCGGGGATGATAAATCGTGAAAACAAATTGTCGGCTTCGGCAATTAAGTATCTGCTTACCATCTCGGATCTTTGCAAGGATGGCAGCGGCGTGCGGTGTATTGACATCTCAACAGAGCTTAAAGTCACAAAGCCGAGCGCGCATCATATGATACAGTGCCTGTGCGATGTGGGGCTTGCCGAGCGCGAACGCTACGGCGCGGTGTATCTCACAAAGGACGGCTTTGAAGTGGCGAAACTATACAAAGGCTGCTATGATAAGTTATTTAAGCAGATAAAAAAAGTAGTCAGTTTGGATGACAATAATTGCCGCAATGCGGCATGCGCGGCTCTTGAACAGATTGCCGATTGTCTGATACATCCGACGGCGCAGAAAGGGGTACAAAATGACTGAAACTGTCGTAATGATTGACGGAATGATGTGCGGAATGTGCGAATCGCATATAAACGATGTCGTGCGTCAGAATTTTGATGTTAAAAAGGTCAGTTCCTCACACAGCAAGGGGCGCTGCGTGATTTTATCGGAAGATCCCATAGACGAAGGTAAACTTCGCGATGCGATAAACGCAACGGGTTATGAGGTCAAAAGCGTTGAATCCGCCCCGGCTCCGGAAAGGCGCGGTTTGTTCGGGAGACGATAATGTAATCTCCCCTTTCCCGGACAAACGCAATAATTTGAATATACAGCGTTTTTGCAACGCTGTTATTTGAAACGAGCGAGTTAGAGTACTCTAACCGAATTTTGTTGGCGGATATAATGTTTAAGATTGTAATTTTGCAAAGAAGAAGGAGACCGGCAATGTCAGAGGAAATGTTTGTGCGGCAATGCGCGCCGACTCTTGCGGGGGTAAAAACGGGAAATCTGTTTTCATGTCCGTACGGCTCAAAAGAGGACATAATCGAGGAAGTCAGAAGGCTCAACCGCGTACTCGTGCCTAAGGGACTTCGACTGCTTCCATTGCGTTATTCCGAAAAAAGAGTATTGCTCTATCTCTACAGGCCGGCGGAGCTTTGGCGCGATCTTACCGACAGCAAAGCGGCGCAAATCCTTGCCGATGCGGGATACCCATGCAAAGACTGCGATAATTGCGTTGTAATGCTTATCAGGCGGCTTCGCGGATATGAAGATTTTCCGCATGAAATCGGTCTGTTTCTCGGCTATCCGCCGGAGGACGTAAAGGGATTTATCGACAATAAAGCCGCAAATTTCAAATATTCGGGTCTCTGGAAAGTTTACGGAGATGAAAAACGCGCAAAGGCATTGTTCGAAAAATTCAAGAAATGCACAGATATATACTGCCGCCTGTGGCGTAACGGAGCAAGCCTTGACGCGCTCACGGTAGCGGCTTAATAATACTTATTTGAAAGGAAGAAAAAGTTATGAAGAAAACTGCTGTTATCTACTGGAGCGGCACAGGAAACACCGAAGCAATGGCGAAAGCGGTTCTTGAAGGCATGAGAGACGGCGGCGCCGACGCCGTAATACTCACGCCCGACCTGGTTGACGTGTCCGAGATCGACAAATACGACGCAATCGCGTTCGGCTGCCCCGCAATGGGCGCGGAAATGCTGGAAGATTCAGAATTCGAGCCGATGTTCACATCCGTAAAAGATAAACTCATCGGCAAAAATGTCGCGCTCTTCGGCTCTTACGGTTGGGGAGAAGGCGATTGGATGCGAAATTGGGAGGATGACTGCGGCGATGCGGGCATTACCCTTTCCTGCGACAGCGTAATCTGCAATGAAGCTCCGGACAGCGGCGCGCTTTCATCGTGCAGAGACATGGGGCGCCTGCTCGCGCAATGAATATGAATCCTATTAAAATGCTTCTCGGCAAGCTGTCGGCGCTCGCTGTAGCTCTGGCAATCACGGCGCTGATAATCTTGGCGCAATGAATAATGTTTACTTAATGTCTACTGAACAAACGCCAATTTTTCCGGAAGCAAAAATCACACAAAATTTGCAAAAACAGGCGCGAAAGGGTACGCTGAATCTTACGCAGATTCAGCACCACAATCGACATGGCAAGTGTGAAACCTACAGTCTCTTCCAGCTTTGTTTTTACCTTTCCGAGATTGCACTTCCGCTTGCAAAGGCTGAATTGTCTTTCTATTTCAATGCGCTCATTTTGATCGAGGTAATCCTGCTTTTTGTCACGGCATTCATCTTTCTTTGGCCTGCCCAATGCCGGACCGCTGAGCCGTATTCCGCTTAAAAAGAAAAGGCGGCCACACAGGAGCGTTTCTGCTCTTCCGTGACCGCCTTAACAGACTTCATTAAACAATATCAGTCCCATCCGTCGTCCGCCATGCGCTCGGCTTTCGTACGAGGCACATAGAAATTGTAGACAACGCGGTACATTTTTGCAATCTCATCGCTGCTGCATATTATTTTCACCTGACGCGGAAATTCGTTGTCCCGCTGAAAGGCTCGGATTACTTTATACAGCATACCCAAAACCTGAAAATTTTTTGAATTGACATCGCTGATATTAACAGATGGTATTTCCCATATCTCCCTGCGCTCGTCGGCGCATGTCCTAAGAGCGTCGTTCATCTCGCGGACAAAACGGGGAACATCGCAAGAAAGCTCTTCGACGCTTCCGACAGAAGATCGCGTAGTATCGGTTAAAACAACAATTTTTTCCATTTATACATCTCCGTAGAATATATCTGTGTTGTATATGCAACTTTTTTTGTTTGCCTTGCCGCTCGGATACTGATATTATATAATATATAAAAAATAAGGGCAATCTTTGATTCAAGGGAGAGAAAATATATGTTCGAACGTTCGGCCGGATATGATAAAGAACTGGTGAGAAAATGCATGGGAGGCCCGAATGCGCTGTATTTGACAGAAGAACTGACCGACAGCATGGATATCAAGCCGGACTCCTTGGTGCTGGATCTCGGTTGCGGCAGAGGCTTGTCCTCTGTGTTTATCGCAAGAGAATACGGAGCGCAGGTATATGCGGTTGACAAAAACGTTCATGCCGCGGAGACCTTCGCAATGCTCAAAGACATAGGCCTTGACACAAAGGTATTTCCGATACAGGCGGATGCCGCGGCTCTGCCTGTTCCGAACGGCGTTATCGACACGCTTATCTGCGTCAATTCATACCACAATTTTGGCATGGAGGCGGGCTTTTTTGAAGCAAAAATCAAGCCCGCGCTGAAAGAAAACGCCCGGGTCGGCTTTGTGCTGTTAGGCAGAGACAAGGCGTTTGTCTACAAAGATGACGACAACGAAAACCCGGTTTTCTGGACTGCCGACGAGTGGAAAAAGTGGTTTGAGAGCGAGGGCATTGAGGTCACACTGTGTGAGCAGCTAAAATCCACACAGCGAGCGTGGAAAGAATGGATGAGCGTCTTTTCGCCGGACCTCACAGATGAGGAAATTGAAAACACAAAGATAAATCCCGAATTGGCGCTGATAAAACTTGTGGGACATATTTGATAGCGAAAACCGATTAAAAAGAGTTGCAGATATGCGGCTCTTTTTTGCTGCCTTTATCACTCTGCCATGGCATACAGGACGGTTTCGGAAGCGGATGTCGAATAGTGGCGCAAATAAAATCTGTATCCGCTTTCGTATTCCAAAAGCTTTTTCGGAATGCGCGCAATGTCCTCCGCGCAATGATCGACGCATATTGCGAGCCTCGGAGCGCAGCGCGAGATTGTTTTTTCCGCGCCGAGAACAGCGGCGTATTCTCCGCCCTCAAGATGCAGTTTGATAAACGTCGGGTTGATTTCATTCATGCACTCATCAAGCGTTACTGCCTGCGCATAAGAATCGGCGTCCGCGTCGATGCGGGAATTCTGCCTGTCTTCGGCAAAGCCGACCACAGCCGTGCGGTCGCTCAGCGCCAAAGCGGATACATGGACTTCTCCGTTAAACAGTGCCTTGTTGCCAATGCATTCGCGATAATTATCCCTGCTCGGCTCGAAAGCGTATATCGCGCGGAATTTTCCTCTCACCTTTTTAGAAAAGCGAAATGATGTAAAAAGATCCTGCGCCCCGCCGTCAACGAAAATTTCGTCTTCGCCGAGCCTGATTATTTCAGAGTCGAAATAACAATTATAGATATCGGTAAAGCTGTCAGGTACAGCGCCCAGACCCCTGTAAAACATCATCCCGTCGGGAGACATGATCTTTTCATCGGACTTGAAGCCGTGGAGCGCGGCGCGCGAATAGGCATCAAAAAGCTCGGGGCTGTCTTTCCTGACAGAACTGCCCGCCTCGGTAAAATACCTGCCGATTGCCTTTCCGAGACTCCCGATATCGCCGGAGCGGAGGTATTCAACGCGCCCGTCAAACAATATCAAAGACAGCTCATCGGCCACGCATTCGCGGATGCGGGTTATATCCGTAATGTTGTTTTCCATTATGCACCTCGGCGCTTGTTGTCTTATTGCACTAAATAAAGGCAGGTTTAAGCAAGAAAATTATAATTTCAACTGAAAAAATTGTCAAGATTTTGGCAAAAATGTTGCGTGGACTACATTCACAGCCTTGTCAATTTGCTTAAAAGTGCTTTATACTCATTTCCAGAAAGGGTTTTTCCGCCCCAAAAGAGATAGCTCACGGAAAATACTTATTGAAAGGAACAAATAGAATGGCAAACGAAACTGTTTCCATGACCATAAACGGCAAAAGATACGTCTTTGCTGTCGGTCATGAGTTTGGTCAGATTCCTACAAGTGAGACTCTGTGCCAAACTCTCCGCAACCGTCTGGATCTGACGGGAACAAAGGAGTCGTGCTCCGAAGGCGCGTGCGGCTGCTGCACCGTCATCATTAACGGAGATGCGGTCGCTTCCTGCATTACTCTTACCGTTGAATGCGACGGGGCCGAGATAACCACCATAGAGGGCCTTCAGGATCCCGTGACAAACGAGCTTGACCCCATTCAGCAGGCATTCATTGATGAGTATGCCTTCCAATGCGGCTACTGCACTCCGGGCATCATAATGGCGTCCCGCGCGCTGTTTAACCACAATCCCCACCCGACGCGCGAGGAAATAGCCGAAGCGCTCTCCGGCAACTACTGCCGCTGCATCAGTCATTATCACGTTCTCGATGCGCTTGAGAAGCTCGCGAAGAAAGGAGCAGAGCAATGAGTACCGTAAAAAAGCCGGAATACCGCCATATAGGTAAGTATCGTCCCAGAAAAGAAGCAAGAGAAATCGTCACCGGCAAGTGCATATATCTTGATGACTTCAAGATGAAGGATATGCTCCACGCAAGGCTGATGCCCAGCCCCTATGCGCACGCCATGATCAAAGACATCGATACCAGCGCCGCCGAAGCCCTTCCCGGCGTTCATGCCGTTGTAACTTATAAAAACCAGCCTGAATTTTCAAAAGATTTCCTTCAGGGTCTCCCGCCCATAAAAAAGCTCTGCGATCAGCATCTGCGTTATGTAGGCGACTGCGTGGCGCTTGTTGCCGCGGAAAGCGAGGACATCTGCCTTGAAGCCATCCGTCTGATAAAGGTCGAGTACGAGGTGCTGCCGGCGGTTTTCGATATTGAAGAAGCAAAGGCCGAAGGCGCAGCGCAGCTTTACCCCGGATTTTTCCAAAACAACCGTTACGAGAAGGACCTCGGTTTCGGCGATGAGAAGATGCTTTTCGCCGTTGAACGCGGCGACTGCGACAAGGCGTGCGAGGAGGCCGACTTCGTTTACGAAGGCACCGGCTATTTTGAAACAAACCCCTCGCCGCTCGCCCCCGAGCCGCCCGAGATGATCATGTGGTACGATGATATCAACAACAAGTACCTCATGTGGGCTACCGCACAGTCCGACCGTGTTCCCAAAATGCCTCCCGATGTCGGCCGTATGCCCGCCGATGCCGTAATCGAGACCCGCGTGTTCAATGTGGGCGGCTCCTACGGCAACAAGCAGGAAATGACGCTTATGTGTCTGTACACCGCAATGCTCTCCAGACTCACCGGCCATCCCGTGCGCTTCAGAATGAACAAAGAGGATCAGCTGACCATTCACGAAATGCGTCTGGCTTCCCGCTTCACTGCGCGCTTCTCCCTCAAGGACGGCATCATGACTTCCGTTAAGGGACATTGGTATGTTATGCCCGGTTACACCGACGACGCAGGATACTGCATCACCGCCGTCGGTCTCGGCGAAATGCAGGTTGCTCTCGCAAAGTGCAAAAACTGGGATATCGATACCTGTATGTACGCGACCAACACAATCTCCTGCGGTACCGTCCGCGGTTTCGGCGGTCAGGAACTCAAGAGCGCGATGATGCCCGTCATCGACTGCATGCTTGCAAAGTGCAATATAGACCCCGTTAAGTTCTTCCACGACAATTTCGTCTGCGCAGGCGACAGATATATGTGGCGTGACTGCAACTGGTGGACCTGCCATGAGGTGGACTACCGCGAAGCTATCCTTGAAGCGGCTGAAAAATTCGGCTGGAAGGATAAATTCAAGGGTTGGTACAAGCCCACTTCCGTAAACGGCTCCAAGAGAATCGGCGTCGGTGTTTCCATCCACGGCAACGGCGACGTCGGCGAAGACAATTCCGAAGCAATCGTCAGACTGCACACGAACGGCTCCGTCATTCTCAATCAGTCTCTCGTTGAGTCCGGTCAGGGTCAGAGAGCGGCATGCGCGAAAATGGTCGCCGAGGTATTGAACGTTCCCTTTGAGGCCGTAACCGTCACCAACACCGGCACAGTTGACAATCCTGTCGAATTCGGTCTGTGCGGCTCCCGAGGCACGCTGACCTCCGGCACCGCCGCAACACGCGCCGCCGAGGACGCGCTCCGTCAACTCCAGGCCATGGCAGCCGCCGTGTTCCGCTGCTCGGCGACCGAGATTGAGACCTGCG
Organism: Oscillospiraceae bacterium; assembly: GCA_963636125.1. Lineage (GTDB taxonomy): Bacteria > Bacillota > Clostridia > Oscillospirales > Oscillospiraceae > Limivicinus. Next base: position 20,717 of record CAVHIP010000020.1, read on the forward strand.
ACGGTTTTGTATGGGTCTCCAACAAGCCCGACAATAAGCTGCCCTGGGCCGCAATCATCCCCTATTCCACATCCATTACCGGTTTCGGTCGCTGGAAGGCAAACTATGCGCAGCCGAATATGTGCATCAACTTTGTCGAGGTAGAAGTAGATATGGAGACAGGCGAGGCAAAACTCCTCCGCGAGCTCATAGGCACCGATGTCGGTCAGATCATCGATCCGAAGGCGCTGGAGATGCAGCTTCAGGCATCCATCGGCTCTGCCATGGTTGATACCGGCACATTCGAGGAGACCATTTACGACAAATATACCGGCCGTATTATGACCAACAACCTTATCGATTACAAGTGGCGTCCCTTCAACGAATTCCCGCCCATCGACATGGTGATCAAGGAAAGCCAGCCCAACATTTCCCGCTTCAAGGCCGTAGGTGTCGGCGAAATATCCGGCTCTGCGGGAGCCGCGGCCATCTCTATGGCAATCTCCAATGCAATAGGCAAGTTTTACACGAAATATCCTGCAACGCCCGTCAATGTGCTGCAGGCCATTAAAGAAGGTTAATAGGGAGGATTTGAAATGCAGGAATTTAAGCACATAAATGCAAAGTCCTTCGATGAAGCAATTGAGGAACTCAAGGGCGGCAGAGAAGAAAATCTGCCTATTGCCGGCGGCACGGACCTAATGACCGAGCTCCGCACAAGAATACAGCCCGTCTATCCCGACAAAATAGTTAACCTCAAAAGCATTGAAGGCGCAGAATATATAGAGGGCGGCGACACCGTAAAAATCGGCGCGCTCACAAAACTGAAGGATATTGAATCGTCCGACAAGCTCCCCGCCGCGCTCAAGGAAGCCGCGCATTCCGTGGCAACGCCTCTGGTGCGCAACAAGGCAACCATCGGCGGCAACATCTGCCAGGATGTTCGCTGCTGGTTCTACCGTTATCCCGAGGCCAGCGGCGGCGCTCTCAATTGCGCGCGCAAAGGCGGCGCCGAGTGTTATGCTCTCAAGGGAGACAGCCGTTTTCATTCCATTTTCGGTGGCATGAAGACTGTCGCTCATGTCGGTTGCTCCGGCGGATGCCCCAACAACACCGATATTTCCGCTTACATGGAAAAACTGCGCGACGGCGACTGGGCGGCGGCAGCCGAAATATTCTACCGCGTTAACCCGATGCCCTCGATTACAAGCCGTGTGTGCGCGCATCAGTGCGAAAATCATTGCAACAGAACCACCGTTATGGCTACCGAGGACGCAAAAAGCCATGACGACCCCGTTTCCATCCATACCGTAGAGCGCGCTCTCGGCGATTACGCAATGGAGCACAAGGACGTATACTATGCCGCTCCCGAGGCGGAAACAGGCGTGAAAGTCGCAATCATCGGCGCCGGCCCGGCGGGTCTTACCGCGGCATACTATCTGCGTAAAGCGGGACACACCGTCACCGTTTTCGATAAGATGGAGAAGGCCGGCGGCATGCTGCAGTACGCAATCCCTCACTACCGTCTGCCCAAACACTATGTCGATGACGTTGTTTCCGCAATCGAAGGCATGGGCGTAAAGTTCGAGTATGGCAAAATGCTCGGAAAAGACATTGACGCCGCAGAGCTTGAAAAGTCCTTCGACAAGGTGTTCTACGCAACGGGCGCGTGGAAGCGCCCCGTTATCGGCTTCGACGGAGAGGAATTCACCGAGTTCGGTCTTGAGTTTCTTGTTGAAGTCAACAAGTGGATGAACAAGAAGAACCGTGAAAATGTCATCGTATACGGCGGCGGCAATGTTGCCATGGACGTTGCGGTCACCGCGAAGAGATTAGGCGCAAAAACCGTCACCCTCATCTTCCGTAAGCCCGAAAGCGAGCTTACCGCCTCCAGAGAAGAGATAGAGCGGGCAAAGGAAGAAGGCGTGCAGCTCATGCCGCAATGGGCGCCTGTCCGCACGATATACAAGGACGGCGGCGTTGTCGGCCTTATGCTCAAGAAGTGCAATTACACCCGTGATGAAAAAGGCCGTCTTGTCCTCAGCTACGACGAAAACGACACCATCGTCGTCAATGCCGACTCTATCCTTATGGCAGCCGGTCAGAAGGTCGACCTCGGCTTCCTGAAGGACGGGTACGAGCTTGAAAACGAAAAGGGTCGCCTTGTTGTCGATTCCATATCCCAGTTAACAAGCCACGCAGGCGTTTATGCCGGCGGCGACATTGTTTCCGGCCCGTCCACGGTGATTTCCGCTATCCGTCAGGGACGCAATGCGGCCGAAGCGATCAACAGCAGCTGCGGCATTGCGAAGCCCGAGTACAAGCATGACGGTTTTCTTAAGTTTGATCCCAAGTTCGCAGAGCTTCACCGCGGCATCAAGGATGTTTCCATTCCCGCCGCCGAGAGAAATCTTGAGCGTGAAGATACCGTTACCATCGCCAGAGAGTACGCCGAGCAGGAAGCCCACCGCTGCATGAACTGCGGCTGCTACTCGGTAAACGCTTCCGACATAAGCCCCGTACTTCTCCTTCTCGACGCCGAGATTGTCACCACAAAGAAGACCGTCAACGCCGAGGAGTTCTTCACCGCGCACCTCGATACAAAAGATCAGCTTGAGGCAGGCGAGCTCGTCAAGGAGATCGTCATAAAGCTCGATACCGACGCGATTACTCACTATGAGAAATTCCGCATCCGCAAGAGCCTTGACTTCGCGATAGTATCTCTCGCAAGCTCCTACAAGGCAGGCGGCAAGGATATACGCTTGGTTCTCGGCGGAGTTGCGCCTGTTCCCGTTGAGCTCAAGGCCGTCGAAGAGTTCCTCGCCGGAAAGGCTCTTACCGAGGAAGTCATTGCGGCCGCGTCTGAAATGGCTGTTGAGGGTGCTCTGCCCATTCGCAACAACGAGTACAAAATCCAGGAAGTGCGCGTGATGGTCAAGAGATTCCTCGAATCCGTAAAATAACAAGGTCAACACCGCACAATACGTCTGCGGTATTGCCCGAGCTGTCATGCCCCGAGTCATGCGGGCAGTCAAATCGGCTGCCCGTCATGCTCTGTTATTGAATGTGAAAGGAATAACGATTTATGGCACAAAAAAAAGCATATAAGTGGATACTTCTTGCTATCCTCGTAGTTGGTTCCGCAATCCTCTACTATTCAAATATGATTTTTGCCGTCCGCCCCGACACTATGACTGCTTTCAATATAGGCTCGGCCGAGCTCACCGCAATCTCCACGATAGGCTGCCTGCCGGGAGCGTTCCTCAGCGTTATGATAGGCAAAATCCTTGATGACAAGGGCGTGAAGCGCTTCACGGCTTTAACTCTTGCGCTTACCGTTGCCTGCATGATATGGCGCATTTTCGCGAATACCTATGTCGAGCTGTTCATAGCTACCGTTCTTATCGGGACTTTCCTTCTCCCCATTACCATAGTCGGCCCTAAAATGATCGGAGGTCTGTTCAGCCCCGAGGAAATGCCTCTTGCAATGGGCTTCTTCGGCGCGGCCGGCGGCGTCGGCACAACTCTCGCTTTTGCGACCGGCAACCTCTTCCCGTCGCTTCCCGCGGCGTTTGCGGGGGTTTCCGTTCTCGGCGGTGCGTTGCTCCTTGCCTGGCTTCTGATTGTCAAAGAGCCTTCCAAAGCGCCTGCCATGCATAATGAAAGCGCCGGCAAGGGCAATCTCGGCAAGGTACTCAAAAGCAGGAATATGTGGCTTGTTATGCTCTGCACGGGACTTGCCGTCGGCGCGGCTCTGCTCATCAACACTCACCTTACGGCCGCCTTTATTGAAAAGGGCGCGCCCGAGGCAATGGCAAGCGCGATCGGCACGGTACTCAACCTCTGCCTTATCATCGGCGGAATAGCTGCCGGAGCCATTATCGGCAAACTCGGCAAGATTAATGTCCCCTACGCGTTTATCTGCATTGTCGGCGGAGCGCTGTATCTGCTGGCATATCTGCTTCCCGTCAGCGCTCTGACATATGTTCTCGTCGCTCTGGGCGGTCTGATATGCTCCGGCTCCGTCGGCGTTAACTTCACGCGTATTCCGCTGTTGCCGCTCACCGGTGATTTCACTCCCGAATGCATTGGGACAGCAACCGGCATGAACCAGACGGCGCTCGGCATTATGTCCTTCGCTCTGCCCACCGTTATCGCGACCATCGCCGGCGACAACAACCTTATGGTGTTCTGCATCGCTTTCGGCCTGCTCTTTATCTGCGGCGTTATCGGCCTGATTATTCCGGAGTTGGGCGAGAACGGCAAACTTGCAAAAGCGCGCCGACAATAGTATAATCAAGGAGGAAATCCTTTCCGGATTTCCTCCGTTATACATAAGGCAACACCGCACAATACGTCTGCGGCATCCGACGGATAATTTGCGCCCTGATTTAGGAACTTTTTCTTGCAATACACAAAGTATTACTGCGAAAAAGTTCCGTCATCAGAACCCAAATTCTCT
>CAVHIP010000021.1:0-24306 GCA_963636125.1 Oscillospiraceae bacterium
AACCTAAACCGCCCGAGGGAAGACTTGAAAATTTTCTCTTCAAGGATGCCGCAAAAAATCAGGTATATATAAAAAACAAAGCCGAGCCGGGCTGCCGCACCGCGATCACCGAGTACAGAACTCTTTATTCAAAGGGGCGGCTTTCCCTTGTAGAGTGTCATCTGCTCACCGGGCGCACTCATCAGATCAGGGCGCAGATGGCTCACGCCGGATGGTCGCTTCTGGGTGACGGAAAGTACGGCAGCGAGAGATTTAATAAAGACTTTGACGAAAAGGGGCAGGCCCTGTATTCATATAAGCTCGTCTTTTCCTTCCCAACCGATGCGGGCATTCTGAACTATCTGAAAGGACGCGAATTCCGCGTTGAATCCGTTGACTTTGCAAAAAAGTACTTCGATGTTGACGATTTGTCCGCGCTTGTAAAATTGTGAAAAATGATTGCGGAACATTTTCAAAACCTCCGCGTCATAAAAACACAGCAGGCGATTGATACCGAGAAACGGCAACAGGAAAACTATTATATATGATTATTTTTCAAAAAAGGTTGTCGCAATATCAAAGCTGTGGTATGATATAGAAGTAAATTGTAAACAACCTCAAAGGAGGATTTTAATATGAAAACCTTAAAGAAAGTATTGGCGATTGTCCTCACTCTATGCTCCCTCACGGCAATCCTGACGGTGGGAGCATGGGCAACAGAATTTCCTGCTGATAATAATGAGGCTGGCAATACCAATAAGACTATTACTACAACATTTGAACCTCAGCCCATATATGCAGGTGGAAGCTATACAATGAAAATAACTGACACCTACCCAGGAACTTCTTGGTTCGATTTTACATTGCCACCCGGTATGACTTACGAATATCTTGGTACAGATGGATACAACTATAAATTAATGATAGGCAGCAATGTTAACCCTAACACATATTCTTTTGAAGTGACTGAACATATGGACCCTACGTATAAAGGAATTGCCACATTAACAGTTAAAGCACCGACCGCTTCTATTTCGATCACAGGCGGACAGGACACTGTGGATATAGGAAATTCTTGTGTATTCCAGATCGACAATCCTTCGTTAAGCGACATTAGATGGGAAGCACTTTCCAATGGTGGTACGGGAACTATCACTAATGCCGGTATTTTTACTGGGACTGCGGCAGGCAATGTGACTATTATTGCTCACGCAAAAAACGAAGTAGGAACAGAACTGACGAGCCTTTCAAGAACCGTTACCGTTAAAGCAGCAACCGTCGCTGCTACCGGCGTTGATATTTATTATGATGGTGTACCTGTGACTGGAAACATTGAACTCAATGTCGGCAGCGGACTTACGCTGACGGCAAAAGTGTTGCCGGATGGCGCAACAAACACCAACGTTACATGGACATCTTCTGATTCAAGCAAATTGTCTGTGAATTCTGCAAACGGGCAAGTATGGCGTAATGCAGCCGGCAATGCGAGCGTGACGGTCACAACTGCCGACGGCGGATATACGGATACGGTCATGTTCACCGATTCCGTCACTCCCACTCCCACGCCGAGCAATACCTTTGCTATTTCCGAGACTGCCCTGAATTTGACTGCCGGCAGCACAAGACAGCTATATACAAGACTTGACGGGGCGGACACCACCTCCGGCACATCATGGAGCAGCACGGACACTTCCGTTGCCACCGTTGTAAATGGCAAGGTTACCGCAAAGAGTGCCGGCACCGCTACTATTACAGCCCTCTTTGATGTCGGCGGCACGAGATATACCGCATACAGCACCGTTACAGTCACCGGCTATTATGTGCAGCACCAGATTACCTACGGCAATTATTCCACCTTTGACGGCAAAAACCCCATGTATTTCATTACGAATGACATCGTGACCAACTTCAAGGGCGTGGCTGTTGACGGATATACACTCACCGACGGCACTCACTACTATGCGACATCATCCTCCGATGGGCACATTCTCGTCGCCCTTAACCCCGCTTATGTCAAGATGCTCTCCAGCGCCAGCGCGCACACCATCCAGATCGGCTCAACAAACGGTATTGCCCAGGGCTATTTTAAGCTCTACGGCACATCCTACAATATCTACGGTGTCAAAACCGGCGATGAGAGCAATCCCGGTCTGTGGGCGGCTCTCTGCCTGATGGCTTTTGCCGGCGCTGCCGCGATAGTCATCAAGAGACGTAAAGATCTTCTCGCCTGACGTACATCAAAAATAATAAAATAAAACGGCGTACACTTCAGATAAAGAGGTGTGCGCCGTTTAATCATATTCGACCATATTGTGTTTTATCAAATGTGCTGTCTGGTGACGGAAAATTCCTCCCATTCCGCGATGTTTACCGCGTGATCTCCGATGCGCTCAAAATATTTTGCAATCATCAGCAGATCGATGTTGAGCCGTCTGTTGAAACGGTCTGCCGGTCTGCAGTGTCATTTCCACATCCGACGAGAAGCGCCGCAAGCAGCAAAGCGGATGTGATTATGCAAATTATCTTTTTCATTTATGAAATCCCCTTTATTTTTATACGCAGTCTCTCTTTAACTGCACGCCTATCCTAAGCCTCAATGGTAAAATCTGTAATCACCATGTTGTAAAATCTCAGTAAAGTGCTTCAAGACGGACGTCAAAATTTCCCATATAGGCAAAAGAAAACACCCTCCGTAATAATCGGAGAGTGCCTTCTTGACAGAAACAATAATATCGATTTAATGCCGCCTATCTGAACGACTGCATCGCAAGGCGGCGGGCGAGAGCTTGGAGCTCGGGCGTACACTCTGAAAAAAACAGCTTGTACCCTTCGCACAGGCGGTTTCGGTTCAAGCCTTCGCCGTTCATTAGATCCCGATCGCGCCGACAGCCGCCTCGGCAGAGAGCAAAATGCGGGCAAACGCGGCATTCCGGAGCGACGGACGCGGACGCATCAATGAAACCGGAGGACGCGCGGCGCATGTCAATGACATCAAAGTCATCATTGAGAATGTTGCCGAGAAGATATTTGTCCGTGCAATAGAAATCGCATGGGTATACATCTCCGTTGCTCTCAATGACATACTGCATACTGCATACGCCGCTCATGCCGCAGCTTCCCGGACGATTGCCGAGGAGCATATACACAAGCTCGTCAAAGAAACGGACAGAAACCGGATGATCGGTAAAGGCGTCTCTTTTCCATAAGCGGAAAAGCCGAATGAGAAAGCGCCCGTAATCCTTTGCGTTCAGAAAGCCGGCCCCGTCTATTGAACCGATGCAGGGAATGTACTGCTGATAATATAAGCCCTGACGTTTGAAAAAGTTATACATGGCCTCTGCACTGCGGGCGTTTTTTCTGGTCACGACCGTGAGAATGTTAAATTCCACACCGCAGCTTTTGAGCATTGAAATTGCGCGCATCACCCTTTTGTGCGTTCCCTCGCCGCGCAGACTGTCATGCATTTCTGCCGTACCATCGAGCGATACGCCGATAAGAAAGCGATTATCACGAAAAAACTCCGCCCAATCGCGATCAATATTCTGCCCGTTCGTCTGCAGCGCGTAGCAAATTTCCGATCTGCCGGTATTCTGACGCCTTACTTCCGCAACGAAAAAACGAAAGAAATCGAGCCCGGAGAGTGTCGGCTCGCCGCCCTGAAAGAGAAAGGTACAGCTCCGCCTTGCGTGGGCAAGACTGCGTGAAATCAATACGGAGGCGGTTTCGCATGTCATGAGAGCGTTGGAGAAAACTTCTCTGTGCTCCGCCTCATCGCGGTAAAAGCAGTAGGCGCATCGAAGATCGCACAGGGATGAGGCCGGTTTTATAAGCACGGTTAAATTTTGAAGCTTCATATCATTTCAGAGTAGCGGTGCGGATTATTTTGCGATTTTTTGTCCAAAGGCGGCGGTATTTGAGATTCGGCCAGAAGCCGTCGTTGATTTTCTCCATCTGCGAGTACATGCTCATGCGAAGCGACAGCTTGATTTTCTCATATGCCGGCTCTGCGGCGAGGTTATTCATCTGCAGAGGATCGTTGATATTATCAAAAAGAAATTCTTTTTTATCCGCGCGGTATATGGCGTAGGTGTATTGCTTGCCGCGCACGCCTCTCCATTCGCGCCCGGGCCCCCATACCGCGGTAGGCCCCGTGCCCATGAGAAGAGAGGGAATATCATTATCCGCCGTGCCGAGCATGCATGCGCTCAGATCCTGCCCTTCAACCTCGGCAGGGCAGGGGAGACCCATGAGCGAGAGAAGCGACGGCATAATGTCCACCGTGTTAAAGCAAAAATCGCGCTTTCCGACCGGAAGCCTATTGCCCCAGCGGACAAAGTACGGCACGCGCACGGCCTCGTCGTAGAAAATGTTTTTCGCACGTCTGCCGTGAGCGCCGAACATTTCGCCATGGTCGGATGTGAAAATGAATATCGTGTTCTCTCGCAGACCCAAACGATCAACGGCGGCAGTGAGCTTGCCTACATTGTCGTCAAGATCGGCCACCATGGCGTAGTATATGCGCATCCATTCGGGGAGATTGCGCCGCTCTTTCGGGCTTAAGTGCGCCCACATGTCTGCATGCGGATCATTTTCCGGACTGTAGTTTTCCGGGAGAGGGATTTCAACATCCTTTAGAAGCTCATAGTATTTTTCGGGCACGTTTTCTCTAACCCACGGATCGTGCGGCGTGCCGAGCGAAAGAAACATCGCAAAGGGTTTCTCGCCGGCGGAAAGCCTTTCAAGATGCGAGATTGCATAATCAGTCATAAAATCCGGCTCATAGCCTTCTGCATAGTGTTTTTCCAGCGTGTCGAGATGATAATAAGCCTTAGGAGCATAATATTCGTGGTGAAAATTATACGCGGCAAACGTGTCGTCAAAGCCCAAGCGATCCGGCCCTTTGGGGACGAAGGAATTTGCCGTGTCGTAATGATGCCCGAGCTGCGCGGCATAGAGATGCCATTTGCCGATATAGCAGGTTTCGTATCCGCCGTCGGTCAGTTCATGCGCGATACACCGCTGATTCGGATTCATCCGGATTTCGTTTATCACCATACCGGTGCTTGTGGTATATTTGCCTGTGAAGAGCGACGCGCGATAAGGCGCGCACACAGGATGCCCCGATACGGCGTTGTCGATGGAGAGAGACTCGCCGCAAAGCGCGTCAATGTTCGGCGTCTGTACATATTTTCCGCCGTTGCAGCCTACGGCGTCGTATCTGAGCTGGTCTGCAAACACATATATCAGATTCGGTCTTTCGCTCATGTCTTATCCTCCTCTGCGCGGAGCACACGGAGCTTTGCGTGCATCTCTTCCATTTCTTTTTTGCCAAGCGGATAGGCGATCATCAGAGCGAGCATCACAGCGTACATGATAAACGGCACTGCCGTCGCTACCGTATACATGCCCTCAAGCGTAGCGGCGTTCTGCCCCGTACCCACAAGATCGCTGTCGTACCCGACAAGCCCCACAAGCAGCGGCGCGAGCGCCGCAATCGCCTGCCCGACCTTGCGCATAAAAGTGAACACCGAATAGCTGACAGCTTCTTCACGCCTGCCGGATTGAAGCTCCTGCGCGTCAATGACGTCCATTGCCATTGCCCACACCTCAAGCGTGAGAAAGCCCGTGCCGAGGTTGAGAAAGAAGCTTGCCGCAATGTATGCCCACGGGTTTTGAAATCTGAGCAGCCACACAAGAAGCATCGTAACGGCGGAAATCGCAAGCCCCGCTATGCTCACTGCCTTCTTGCCGAAGGCGGTGATAAGCTTGTTCACGAAAGGAATCATTGCAAGCATCGGAAGATACGACGCGACCGTCACAAATGTGAGCATTCCCGCCTTGCCGTAATAATCCTTGAAAATATAGACATTGATTGTGTTTAAATACATAGACGCCGCCATCAGCAGGCAGCCGACAATGCTCATGATGACGAACGCACGGTTTTTTAAGAGCGATGCGATGACTTTCCCGGCGCTCAGATGCTCCTTCACGGGAGGGGACGGAATGTATTCGCGCGTCCAGCGGAAGGAGAGCGTATAGAGAAGCATCATGGCGACGCCGATAACGCACATTGCGAGAAAAAGCTTATGCGCGTCGAGTGTCTTGTCTGTGAATACAAGCAGAGGGAAGAGCATTGTCGCCGGAAGAGAGCCGATTCCTCCTCCGACCGAGCGGCACATTGACAGAATGCTTCGTTCGTTTTCGCGCCTGGTCATAACGCTTGCCATTGAGCCGTACGGAACAAGCACCACTGTGTAGAGCATACCGTATAGAATATATGTTCCTGCAGCGTAAGCGACATACGCGCTTTGACTGAGCCCCGGAATGAAGGTCATCGTGAGCACCGATACCACGGCGAGCGGAAGACCGCCCCAAATGATAAACGGGCGGAATTTACCGCTTGCTCCGGGCGTCCGCCGCTGCGCGAGAAAGCCCATGATCGGGTCATTGATTCCGTCCCAAAGGCGCGCGATCAGCATGATGATAAACACCGCGCCTGTACTGATTTTGAGAATGTCCGTATAAAATACCGACAGATACGCTCCGAGCGCCGAGAATGCGAGCATTCCGGACACATCGCACAGCGCGTAGCCTATATAGTTTTTCGTTGTCAGCCTTTGCTCCATCACATGACCTCCGACTTTTTTGCTTATCGTATCGCAATTGAAAAGAATAGCCGGCTAAATAATATTTGATAACTGTCAGCTTGCTATGCCGGCTTTGAGAATCTCTGCGGCGGCGCGGGCGGCAGCGCCGGCATCTTCTGTATAGATATCCGCGCCGATCTCATCGCAGAAGCTTTGGCTTATCGGAGCGCCGCCGATTAAAATTTTGACTTTGCCGCGTATTCCGCGCTCATCGGCGAGAGAGACCACTTTGCGCATTTCGTTCATGGTTGTCGTCAGCAGGGAAGAGCAGGCGATTATTCCGCAGCCATGCTCAATTGCGGCTTCGATAAACTGCTCTGCCGGTACGTCCGTGCCGAGGTCGTATACTTCTATTCCGCTGCCTTCCATCATTATCTTGACGAGGTTTTTGCCGATATCGTGCATATCACCGCGCACTGTGCCTATGACCGCGCTGCCGACGGATGCGCTCTCTCCGCTTTCGCCGACCATGTACGGCTTCAATAATGCGGTGGCCGCTGTCATGCACCTCGCGGCAATGAGCATTTCGGGAACAAAAACACGGTTTGCCGAAAAATCTCCTCCGAGGAGATTCATACCTCTTACAAGTCCGCCTGAAAGTATCTCCTGCGCGCTTATGCCCTGCTCGAGCGCCTCTTTGCACAGCGAGATAAGCTTCTTCTGCTGCCCCTTACGCAGCGCGGAGCTAATGAGATCAAGAACGCCGGCACCGGGTACATCTTCAGTAGGAGCCTTTATAGTTTTCGACTTTACTTCGCACTTTTCAATCGCGCGATGCGGCACCGGCGGGAGGTCAAATGACGGCAGATGCAGCTGCGTGTTATATTCGTCTATCGCCCGGTTAATATACGGGTCAACATGCGGAAATACCGTGCCCGGCACTCCGTAGGTTATGCACGGAATGAAATGACCGCCCGGGCAGCATTCCTTGAGAATTTTACGGGCATAAGCAAGGATTTCTTCGCCTTGAGCGTCTTCTCTGTCAATTGCCGCGCCCATGCCGCCCATGAGAACAAGATTTCCTTTGAGATGACGCTGCAGAGCGGGTATATCGTTCTCCGGCAAAGTGCCCTGCCAGACTTGTATGCCGATTTCGGCCATATCGTCAACTATCGGAACAAGATAGGAATCCGCGTGATGGAGCGCTATGCAGCCGCGGGAACGTATATATCCGTAAAAGCGGCGATACGGTTCTTTAAAAAACTCGCGCCACATATCCGGGCGCATGAAGAGCGCATCCTTCGTTCCCCAGTCATCATGCGAGAATATAAGATCCGGCTGCAGATTGTCTATAAGCAGCTTGACATAGCGCAGGCGATATTCCGTGATGTACTCTATAAGTTCGTGCATCTCATCGGGATGCTCATAGAGATTTGCAAGCGTGTTCTCAAAGCCCATGAGAAAATGGCATTGCTCGAATATGCCTGTCCCCATAAATCCGGCGACAAGCTGTTCATCCCCTGCGGCATCGCGCGCCCTTTTGCGGCACTCTTCCCAGCCTTCGGCGCAGTTCGTCTCAAGATCCGGTGCATGGACGGTTTCACGCCAATGAGTAATGTCCTTGCATACTATGAGATCGCCATGAGCAAGCGGCATCGCACCGGGAGCATTTTCGGGGAAGCTGATTGTTGTGCCCCAGCGATCAACGCTCACTGAACCGCGCTTTCTGTTGCCGCGCAGATATAGGTTTATCGGATCATACAGGCACATGTGCAGCGCCTCGTATTGCTTGAGCTGCCTTTCCGGCTGCCCGTCCTGCTTTAACAGCTCCAGAAATATTTCTTTTGGTGACTGCATACTGCTTCACTCCTTGTTTGTACTGTTTTTATACAGTACGCATGATGTATATGTTATTGTGCGCGACCCGTAGTTATATTTGAGCCCCGATTTAAGGCAAATGTCACTTACAAAAAGTCCGTAGGCTTCCATGGAAGAAAGTTTCTTTGATGGGTACCGGCAGGGCTTATCGGGATAGGTGCATTTGGCGCATATTGTGCAGGATCCTGCCGTAAGCGGGAGACAATCGGGACAGATAAAGCGTACCTGTCGGACAAAGTTTAGAAATTTGCACTTATGGAGCTCCGCCGCGTTTTTCATGCCGTCATAATCAAACTCATCCAAGAGCTGCCGAGTAGTCTGCACGAGCAGAGCCTCATCATAACGCGCAATCATCCGCCTCGCGTGATCGATACTGCCGCATACTGGCGGGCATGCCCAATTTTTGTTCCAGCTTCCGCAGCGGCCGGAGGAGCACATATTGCGCACGCTTTCAAGCGGGATAAGCGAGGACATGTCCGCATAACCGATATGCGAAAAACCGTTTTCCCGAGCGAGTGTAAGAATTTCTGTCATATTACCTCTATTGCACTGCCACACACTCAATATTGATGCGCCGCCTTTGCCTTGCCCTTTCCCTTGACAAAACCCCGTATGATAAATATTATATATCTTATATTATATTAAGGGGTGGGAGCCGTGTCAAGCATCAGGGTACAGCTCGGCGGCAAAAGTTTTGAAATTGAGACTGAACCCGGCGTCACATTGCTTGCCGCACTGCGCGCTTCCGGCTTTACGCTCCCGGCTGTATGCGGAGGGCGTGGGAAGTGCGGCAAATGCCGAGTCAGCGTTAACGGCATTTCGCGCCTTGCATGCCGCGTTATCCCGAATGACGGCGATATTGTCGTATTGACCGAATCGGGCGGCGGCAGAATCCTTACGGAAACGCCGAAAATCATATTTTCTCCGGCAGAAGCGACCGGCCTTGCCGCAGCGGTTGACCTCGGAACAACGACAATCGCGGCGCGGATATACGATCTTGTAAACGGGCGTGAGTTAAAAACCGTGACCGCTTGGAATGCTCAGGCGGCCTACGGCGCGGATGTCATAAGCCGAATACAGTATACGACGGACAATCCCAAAGGCCTTGAAGAGCTTTCGCATATTGCGCGCACCCAGGTCTGCAATATGATTAGTGACGCTCTCAGCCGGTACGGAAAGCCGGTAAGCGAACTGCGGCATATTGTACTTGTCGCCAACACGGTTATGCAGCATATATTCGCTTGTCTTCCTGTAAAAGGTATTGCGGTCGCTCCCTTTACGCCGGAGACGTTATTCTCTGCTGATTTTAAAGATAAACTGCTTTCCGCTCCTCTGCATTATGCCCCCTGTATTTCGGGATACGTCGGCGGCGATATAACCGCCGGTGTTATGTCAACCAAATTGTATCAAAAGAGCGGGCAAAATTTGCTCCTCGACGTCGGCACAAACGGCGAAATGGTGCTCGGAGGGAAGAACGGCTTTCGCTGCTGCGCCGTCGCATCCGGACCGGCTTTTGAGGGCGCGGGAATAAGTTGCGGCATGGCGGCGGTTGACGGAGCTGTCAGCCATGTGCGCTATAACGGCGGATTTTTATTTGACACCATAGGCGAGCAAACCGCAAAAGGGATTTGCGGATCGGGACTTATCGATCTCATCGCGGTGCTGACGGAACTGGGCTGTATCGATGAAGGCGGCAGACTTCTTCCGCCGGAGGACGCGCCGGAAAAGATGCGGCGGTATGTATCGCGGGACGAGAACGGAAACGGCGTATTCCGCTTGACGGGAGATATATGTCTTACCGCGCAGGATGTGCGTAATCTACAGCTGGCAAAAGCCGCGGTCGCCGCCGGAATCAAAGTTTTGCTTGATAACGCAGGCATTAACGAGACCGATTTGAATGCCGTCTATCTCGCCGGAGGATTCGGCAGCTATGTCGACACGGCAAACGCAATGAAAATAGGCATGCTCCCTCGTATATCTCCGGAAAAGCTTCACAACATCGGAAACACCGCACTGGCCGGGGCATCCATGGCAGCGGTCGATCCGAAAATGATTGAGCGCATGCGGAGTATAGCACGCAATTGCGATTATATTGAACTTTCCGGACGCTCGGATTTTGCCGAGGCCTTCACGAAAAACATGTCATTTGAAAATTTACAAAGATAAGCATTTGGAGGATTACTATGGAGATGCATTTTCCCTTGATTCTTGACGGTGCGACCGGCACGGAACTGCAAAAACGCGGCTATATGGGCAATGTCAGCGCCGAACAGTGGGTGCTTGATAACCCCAAGAGCATTATTGAAATCCAAAAGGGCTATGTTGAGGCGGGAAGCAATGTGGTTTATTCTCCGAGCTTTGGCGCGAACAGACGCAAGCTCGAGGAACACGGAATTTTTAATCGGACGGAGGAATACAATCGGCGTCTCGCGGAGCTTTCGCAAAAAGCCGTTGGCGGCAAAGCGTGGGTCGCAGGGGATATATCTCCGACCGGCATGTTTCTCAGCCCACTCGGGGAGGCATCCTTCGAAGAACTGGTTGACATCTATACCGAGCAGGCGGCAGGGCTTGAGTCGGCGGGGGTAGATCTTTTCGTGATTGAAACGATGATGACACTGTCCGATGCGCGCGCCGCCGTTCTGGCTGTGCGCAGTGTGAGCGATAAGCCCATATTTGTAACTTTTACCTGTGATGAATCCGGCCGCAGTCTTTCCGGAACGGACGTTACGGCGGCGCTGACCGTGCTGCAGGGCATGGGAATAAGCGCATTCGGCCTTAACTGTTCGGCAGGTCCCGAGCAGATGCTAATACAGCTGCGCCGCCTGCGCGAGTATGCGCGTATTCCTCTTATTGCAAAACCAAATGCCGGAATGCCGCAGATTATCAACGGCAAAACAGTGTACAACTGCTCTCCGGATGAGTTTGTCGCCTATGCGGATGAAATACTTGCTGCCGGCGTTGCCGTGTTCGGAGGTTGCTGCGGTACAACGGAAAAGCATATTGCCGCGCTTAGCAAGGCGCTTTTCGGAAAAAAAATCGTGCCGCCTGCGCCGCAGCACAGCGACATGCTTCCTGCGTCAACAGAAAAAATGCCGATGTATCTTCCGACAGACGCGAAGCACGGCAAAGTGCTGGATGTGACCGATGCTCTTGAAGATATTCTTTCCGATGAGCTTGACACCGACGATGTTATGGTTGCAATCCGCCTTTCCGGCTGGGAGGACGTTGATATATTCGCTGACTGCCAATATATGATAAGTAAGCCCTTGTGCATAGTCTGCGATGATGCGGAAGTGCTTGAATCCGCACTGCGTGTATACCAGGGCAGAGCGCTGTATGAGGGGAATCTCTCTGCAGACGATCTCAAACCGCTGTGCGATAAATACGGGTTGATAATATAATTGTGACGGATAGATATGGAAAGCGGCTGTAAAGCAAACACTTTACAGCTGCTTTGAAGTGCTTTTTAATTGACATTTTGCCTGCCGAGTCTGCGTGCCTGCGGAAGATTTCCGGACGGAAGCAAGTAAAATATCCGCCGGCGCATATGGGAAGAGCGGCAACGTGATCTATAAACGAATGCTGTTTTATGAACATGGTAGAAATGCAAACAAAAAAGGCCGAGATTATAAAATCACAAACGTGATAATGAGCCATTTCCGTGACATCTGGAAATAGCTCACAACATTATCAGTATATAACATTGTACAGGAAAAATCAATAGCATTCAGAGAAAATCTGTCTTTTGCACAAAAACAGTTGTAAATAATTGGCGGAAATGCGAATAGATTTCCGGTGGGCAATGTGGTATTATAATGCCAACAAGACAAAGGATGTGGTTCCAATGAGACAGGGCTGGTCTACAGTCAAAAAATAGATTAAGGAGGAACAGTCCGATGTACTGGTAAAGGCCGCCGGTGTGTGAGAGATGGCGGCGCTCAAAACCGAAGAAAGATGAGGTAACCAATGATGTTAGATACTAAGGAGCTTGTGGAATGACCTCCGATTGCTGTAGGTGAAAGATGCAGTGATCGGGGGTCATTCCGTTTTTAAAACATTTTTCCGCTTTCATGGTTCCGCTGCTCATTCGAGCGGGGGAATTTTTTGTATGTCTGTACTGCAGAAATATTGCGCTATATGCCCTTAGCAATGGCCGCAGGCCATTAAATAACGGCGAGCTTGAAATATTATTTGCTTGTGGTATAATTATACTGAAATTATGTGTAAATATCATGTAAAACGGCGAAACGGAGATAAAAATGGCAAATTCAACTCCCCAGTACGGGAATGACAGCATTTCTCAGCTTAAAGGAGCAGACAGAGTCAGAAAAAGACCGGGTGTTATTTTCGGCTCTGACGGGCTTGACGGCTGCGAACATGCGGTTTTTGAAATACTTTCCAACTCAATAGATGAGGCGCGCGAAGGCTACGGAGATCTTATTACGCTTACTTATTATGAGGATAAATCCATCGAGGTGGAGGATTTCGGCCGCGGATGTCCTGTGGATTGGAATCCAAAGGAGAAACGTTTCAATTGGGAGCTCGTCTTTTGCGAGCTGTACGCAGGCGGCAAATATACAAACGCCGACGGCGGGGATTACGAGTATTCTTTGGGACTTAACGGTCTCGGTTCATGCGCTACGCAGTATGCCTCCGAGTATATGGATGTTACAGTGCGCAGGGACGGGAAAAAATATCAGCTTCACTTCAAAAAAGGCAAGGTCTGCGGCAAAAAAGGGCAGGAGCTGACTGTTGAAGATACCGACCGGAAGAAGACGGGAACAACGATCCGTTGGAAACCGGACATGGAGGTCTTTACGGACATTTCCATTCCGTATGAATATTTTGACGATGTGCTGCACAGACAGTCCGTAGTAAATGCCGGAACAACATTCAGACTCAGAATCGAAGAAAACGGAGGCTTTACGCAAAAGGACTATTGCTATCCTAACGGCATAATCGACTATGTAAAGGAAATAGCCGGCGATGGGGCGATTACCGCGCCTGAATTTATTTCCGCAGAGCGCAAGGGACGCGACAGAGATGATAAACCCGATTACAAAGTCAAACTCTCCGCGGCATTTTGCTTCTCAAATAAAACTCAGCTTATCGAATATTATCACAATTCATCATGGCTTGAAAACGGAGGCGCGCCGGATAAGGCAGCGAGGAGTGCGTTCGTTTCGGCGATAGATGCATATATCAAGCAGATAGGCAAGTATCAAAAAAATGAATCGGCGATAAAGTTTCAGGACATTCAGGATTGTCTTATCCTTGTGACAAATTGCTTTTCCACACAGACAAGCTATGAAAATCAGACAAAAAAAGCGATAAACAACCTTTTCATACAAAAGGCGATGACGGAATTCTTCAAATCCCGCCTTGAAGTATATTTTATAGAGAACAAGCCCGAGGCCGACAAAATAGCCGAGCAGGTCCTTATAAACAAGCGCAGTCGGGAAACAGCTGAAAAGGCACGCCAAGGGATGAAAAAGAAGCTTTCCGGAAGCATTGACATAGCAAATCGCGTACAAAAATTCGTAGATTGCCGAAGCCGCGATCCGGAAAAGCGCGAGATATATATTGTCGAGGGGGACAGCGCGCTTGGAGCTTGCAAGCTTTCCAGAGATGCGGAATTCCAGGGGATAATGCCTGTCAGAGGAAAGATACTCAATTGTCTTAAGGCCGACTATGTGCGTATTTTCAAGAGCGATGTCATAACCGATCTTATGAAGGTCCTCGGATGCGGGGTTGAAGTTAAAGATAAGCACGTGAAAGATCTTACAACCTTTGACATTGATAATCTCAGATGGAACAAGATAATAATCTGCACCGATGCCGACGTTGACGGCTTCCAGATAAGGACGCTTATTCTCACCATGCTCTATCGTCTTGTGCCGACTCTTATCAATGAGGGATACGTATATATTGCCGAGTCTCCGCTATATGAGATAGAATGCAAGGGAAAGACCTATTTTGCCTATTCCGACAGAGAGAAAGCGGAGATAACCGACAGCCTCAATGGGGCAAAGCTGAGCATCAGCCGCAGCAAAGGACTCGGCGAGAATGATCCCGACATGATGTGGATGACCACTATGAACCCGGAAAGCAGACGGCTCATCAAGGTGATGCCGGAGGACGCTCAGCGTATGAGTGAGATGTTCGATCTGCTTTTGGGCGATAATCTCGATGGCAGAAAAAATCATATAGCCGAGTTTGGATATAAATATCTGGATATGGCGGATATATCGTGAGATAAAGAGGCTTATTATGAAAACTTACGGCAATTCGTTTGTTGAGAGCAGGGAACTGGCAAAAAAGCTGGCGATAGTGACCGCCGTATTTGCGGCGGCAAGCTTTATCGCTTCCGGCACTGACAGCAGCATGCAACTTCTGCTTCTCGCTGTTACTTTTGCGCTGCTGATTATCACACTATATGTTATTATCAAATATTGCCGCTGCCCTTATTGCGGGAAGCATATATTACTCGGTGTTCTGAAAGTCAAGATCTGCCCGGCATGCCGCCGCAATCTTGAAACCGGGAAAAAAGGAAAGAAAAAATAATCGTTATATCGGAGAAATATCGTGGCAAAAAAAAATCAAAGCGAAAAAAAGAGAGCGGACAATCCCAATGTAGTAGGACTTAGGGCGGAGATTGTAGAGCAACCCATCACCGAAACGCTTGAGACAAATTATATGCCCTATGCTATGAGCGTTATTGTCTCCCGCGCAATACCGGAAATTGACGGGTTCAAACCGTCCCACAGGAAGCTTTTATACACCATGTTCAAAATGGGACTTCTCAGCGGAAAGAGGACAAAAAGCGCCAATATCGTCGGTCAGACGATGAAGCTGAACCCGCACGGCGATGCCGCAATATATGAGACTATGGTGCGCCTGTCCGCCGGCTACGAGGCTCTGCTCACTCCGTTTGTGGACTCCAAGGGCAACTTCGGAAAGGTGTATTCGCGCGATATGTCATATGCGGCTTCGCGTTATACCGAGGCAAAGCTTTCGGATATCTGCGCGGAGATTTTTAAGGATATTGACAAAGATAACGTTGACTTTGTTGACAATTATGACGGGAGCATGAAAGAGCCTGTGCTTCTCCCAACAGCCTTCCCGAATGTCCTCGTATCGGCAAACTCCGGCATTGCCGTCGGCATGGCGAGCATGATCTGTGGCTTCAATCTTAACGAAGTCTGCGAGACAGCGATAAACTATCTGCGCGACCCGGAAACTGATATTATGTCAACCTTACCCGCGCCGGATTTCCCAACCGGCGGCGAGATTATCTATGACAGACGTGAGATGGAGGAAATATATCGCACCGGGCGAGGAAGCTTTAAGGTCAGGGCAAAATGGCGGCATCTTCCGAAAGAGAATATTATCGAGATTTACGAAATACCGTACACAACAACTGCCGAGGCGATAATCGATAAAGTCGCCGAACTTATCAAACTCGGTAAGGTGCGCGAGATAAACGATATGCGCGATGAGACCGATCTCGGCGGTTTGCGCCTTGCAATAGACTTAAAACGCGGCGTTGATCCCGAAAAGCTTATGGCAAAGCTCTTCAAAATGACCACGCTTCAGGATGCTTTTCCGTGCAACTTCAATATTCTTGTCGGCGGAAATCCCAAGGTAATGGGTGTTGCGGAGATACTTGAAGAGTGGACGGCTTGGCGAAGCGACTGTATCCGCCGACGCGTATACTTTGAGCTCGGCAAGAAGCAGGAAAAGCTGCATCTGTTAAAAGGTCTTGAGAAGATACTGCTTGATATCGACAAAGCGATCGACATTATCCGCAATACCGAGCTTGAGGCGGATGTTGTGCCGAATCTGATGATGGGATTCGGCATAGATCAGATTCAGGCGGAGTATGTGGCGGAGATAAAGCTGCGCAATATCAACCGCGAATTTATTCTCAAGCGCACCGGTGAAATTGAGCAGCTGGAAAAAGATATAGAAGAGCTTGAATCCACGGTTAATAATCGGAGAAAGATAAAAGCGATAATTTCGGATGAGCTTAAAGGGATAAATAAAAAATATCGAATACCGAGAAAAACCACGCTTGTTTATTCGGATGAGATAACTGAGTATAACGAAGAAGAAACGATAGACGATTATCCTGTGACGCTGTTTTTGAGCCGTGACGGATACTTCAAGAAAATAACAGCGCAGTCACTGCGTATGAGCGGGGATCAGAAGTATAAGGACGGAGACGGATTGAAACTGAACTTTGAATCCACCAACGCTTCCGAGCTTCTTATACTTACCGACCATCAACAAATGTATAAGGCGAAAGTTTCGGACTTTGAGGACTGCAAAGCGTCTGCCTTGGGTATTTATCTGCCCACGCGTCTTAAGATGGATGAGGGGGAGAGCATCATCACGATGCTTGACCCGAAGGATTATAAAAATCATTTGCTTTTTGCCTTTGAAAACGGGAAAATTGCGAGGGTGGAGCTTTCCGCTTATGAGACGAAGACGAACAGAAAGAAACTCATAGGCGCCTGCTCCGATAAAAGTCCGCTCTGCTCTGTACTTGTTCTTGAAGGCGAAAGAGATATACTGTGCACTGCGAGTGATAACAGGGCGCTTATATTCAATACATCGCTGATGCAGCCGAAGAGCGCCAGAAGCGCTCAGGGCGTTGCAGTAATGTCCCTTAAGGCAAAAAGAAAAATGACAGCCGCCGTATTTGCCGAGGATAGCAGCATTAAAAATGCTGCCAGATACAGAGTTCGCGGAATTCCCGCGACGGGTGCGGTTATAAAAGACGAGGACAGCGAATTTCAACAGATTTCGCTGATTGAAGAGTGATATAAATGAAGCAAAAGAGCAATAATCATCTGGAATTATGTGTTCATTACTTTCTGTCGCGGCCTTGATGACATTGTTGATTCAAAGTAAACGGAGAACTTTATGAAAAAAGGCATTGTATTGCTTTGGACAGCGCTTGCCGCGCTTCTGCTTGTAGGCTGCGGAGGACTGTATGATAAAGAATATATTTCCGTTGAGGATTATCTGCCGGCATCGCAGGAAAGCAGCTCAGATGAAGGTAAGATAACCGTCAGGGATTATTATTCTCTCAAGCGCATTATAAGAGATATGGTCAACCGCGGGACGGAAAATGGGATCGTTGTCTTTGATAACGCATACGAGGGAGATATTTCCGTCGATATGGCAAGCGCCTGCTGGGAGATACGCACTAAGGACGCTTTTTGCGCGTATTGTGTTGAAAGCATTTCATATGAGTTGAACCATATTATTACCTATGATGAGGCCAAAATATATGTCAGCTATATGCCATCCGGAGTCGGTATTGATAAAATAATCAGACTTCCGTACTCAACTGATATCGAAAGCATACTCAGGCAGTCAATTGCTGAGAACCGTAATAATATTGTTATTCTCATCGAAAAAAGCTCCCTCGCGGCGGAGGATATAGAAAAATTGGTTGCAAATGTCTACAAAAACGATCCGATGCTTTCCCCGAGTGAACCGAGCGCGAGTGTCAATATGTTCAGCGGGGAAAATATGCAGAGGCTTTATGATATCCGGATAGAGTACGGCGATTCGGAAAAGGAACTGCAAAAGAAAAAAGAAAAGCTTGATTCCTTTGATCCGTTTTCGGAGCTTGACACGGATAGTATGAGCGAGCTTGACAGGGCGGTTTTCGCCTTTGATTATCTCACGGAAAACTGTGCGCTATGTGAAGAAGGGCAAAATAACAACATATACTGCGCGCTGATAGAAAAGAAAAGCGACAGCGAGGGCATTGCGCTGGCGTATGTTGCACTGTGCAAAAAACTCTCTCTGGAGTGCTGCATAGTATACGGACAGTGCAATATGAAAAACCATTGCTGGAACATAATAAAACTCGGCTCAAACTATTATCATGTGGATGCTCACAAGGGAAGTACGCAACAAAGATGGTCGTGCTTCCTGTGCGAGGATGAGCAATTTTGGAAGAACTACCGCTGGGATGTGGAATCATATCCGAAATGCGGCATCAGATCGGAAACATTGTCGGAAGCGGAATGATCGTATTATCCGAAAAACAGGGCTGCGGCGAAGATGTGAAACGCTTCGCCGCAGCCCATTGCCTTTGTTTTTTTGCTTAGGAATAGATTCCTCCGCCGATAAATTCTCTTATCATTGCATCCTTTGCAATAAGCGACTCGTCTATATCGCCGAAAAGCTGCAGCGCGGGAAGTACGTTCTGAAGCTCTTCAAAACGTTCTATCCCTTCGGGGATGTTTTTGAAAAGCTCTGTTGCAATGTGATTCATAACCGGCAGCTCATAGGAAAACGAGGTGTCAAACTGATAATTCGCCTTGTTCTTATACGGCGAGATATAAAGCTTTTCTCCGCGCCGCACATTAGCCCACATGCTCAGCGTTGTCGCGCTGTCACTGCCGCGGAAAAGATAATCTCTCACCGTTCTTCGCACGAGGCGGAACCATGTGTGCTTGAAAACCACTTTGCCGTTAAAGGTCACGTCACTGCGCGCGGATATGTACAGCTTGAACGCATCCGGATGGCGGTCGGTGACCATGTCATTGAGCGCGTGTATGCCTTCAAAAATCACTACTTCATCCTTGCCGAGCTTGATGGATTTCGAAGGCTCCTGAATTCTCATCTTGCGGGAGAATTCATATTTGGGTACATATATCCTCTCTCCTGCGGCAAGCTGGTCAAAATGCCTGTTAAGAAGTTCCATGTCAAGGCAGAGCGGAGATTCCAAATCCATTTCTCCCTCGGGTGTACGCGGCACGGTAGCGGGATCTACGGTGATGAAGTAATCATCCATGCCCACATAATGCGTGCCGATTCCGAGCTTATTGAGAGCTTCCGCAATTTTCATGGATGTCGTCGTTTTGCCCGAACCGGACGGACCGGAGAGCAGCACGATAGGGCTCTTGCCGTGATTTTCCGCGATTTTTTTTGCGGCTGTGTTTACCTTCTTCAGGTATTCATTGTCCGCTTCCTCAATCATCTCCTTCGGGGAAGCGACGGTTTTCAGGTTGATTTCGCTCAGAGAATATGCCATTTATTTTACCTCCGTTTCATAAAACGCGCTTATTTCTTCCTTTGCCTGGCAGGTCTTTTCGATATTGTTTATATACTCAAGCGGATATTTCGGAGCCATTATCCGCAGATTGCGGCTGTCACCGGGGCAGACAAGCTTTGTCGAGCCTCCGCCGCCCACAGCCAAAATGCTGCATAGCTCTTCCATGATAAATATATTATATAGGTTTACATAACCTTCCTTCGACCAACCTACGTTTTCAAACCCGCCTGACATGAATTTCTGCCGATAGAGATAATACGGGAAATATCCCGCGCTGTCAAGCCGTTCGCGGCTGTTGTCGAGCATACTGCCGACTTCGGCGGCAGTTGGGATGGGGGAACCTTCGAGCGTTATTTTTGACCCTTTTTTCAGCGCGAGCGTGTGAATCGTAATGTTTTCGGGCGACAGCGCGAGCACTTCGGACAGCGTATCCGCAAACCCATCAACGCTGTCATCGGGAAGCCCTGCGATAAGATCCATGTTGATTGCAAAGCCGCCTACCTTCCGCGCAAGAATGATCGCGTCGATAATATCCTGCGCGCTGTGTCTGCGTCCTATGGTTTCGAGCACCTTGTCGGACATTGTCTGCGGGTTTACGCTTATCCTGTCTACATTGTGCCGGCGCAGAACTTTGAGCTTTTCCTCCGTGATTGTGTCCGGTCTTCCGGCTTCAACTGTGTATTCCCGAAGTGCCGAGAGATCAAAGCTTTCGTCAATAAGAGAGCATAATTTGTCGAGCTGTTCGGCGGAAAGAGTAGTAGGCGTGCCGCCGCCCATATATATCGAAATAACGCGAAGCCCGATCTTGCGCACTTGCTCTGCAACGGCGGCGATCTCTTTATAAAGAGTCTCAAGAAACGGCGGGATGAGCTTCATGCTTTTCTCAACGGATTGGCTGACAAAGCTGCAGTAGGCACATCTTGTCGGGCAGAACGGAATGCCGACATACAGGCACACATCTCTTTTTTCAAGACTCTTTTCGGCTTTTATTGTCTCAAGGCTTGTCCGCAGGCACAGTCTCGCTCTTGCCTCCGAGACGTCGTATTTTCTCATGAAGGTTTTTACTGCATTTTCGTTGCTCATACCTTCCTCAAGCAGGGGAGAGAACACCTTGCCCGGCCGTACGCCGGAAAGCGAGCCCCAGACCGGCCGTTCTATTCCGGAACGGAGCGCCGCGCGATAAACGGCATTTTTCACGAGGCTCTGACTGATGCGATCTCTTAAAATAGGGGAGGAGAGTTCGTCTTTTCCGCATGACGATTTGCCAAGATAGCTCTCCTCGCCTATAACTATTTTGCATGTCGCGGTCACAACCGTGTTGCCTTCGCTGAGCTTTATTTCAAATCTGTCTCCGCTCGGCTTCCCGTCGGGATATTCCGGTCGCTCGCTCGGAAAAAGCGTAAGCAGCATCTGCTCGACGGCATATTTATACTCGTGCCCATACAGGTATAGCTTCATTTTTATCTCCTATAGTCCGGTAAGATTAATTTTTATTATTATACCATTAATGGCCATCAAAGAAAAGATTAAGAAAACAGAAAAGAAAAAGAAAACAGAAAAAAATTATTGCAAATATTGCCTGAAATGTTGTATTATACATATATATGCAATAAATTGGGGAGATTATATGTTTGAAGTAGGAGACAAGATAATATACGGCGAAAACGGTGTGTGTACGGTGGAGAAAATCGCGCCCTTGAGCATGCAGGGGGCATCTGCAGATAAGCTCTATTATCACCTTACCCCTCTTATCGGCAGCGGGACTTATTTTGCCCCGGTGGATTCGACCGCATTTATGCGCCCCGTAATAAGCCGGGACGAGGCGGACAGTTTTATACTCACCATCCCGAGCATTGCTCCGGCAATCTGCATGGACAGTCGCTTCAACCATGTTGAGGCATTTTATAAGGAGCTTTTTAAGCAGCATACCAACGAGGCTCTTGTTGCGCTTATCAAGGGCTTGAGAGAGCGCATCGGCGAAAAAAAGAACAAGAGCAGCCGCGCGGAAGCCACTTTGAAGCGCGCCCGCGAAATGCTCCACGGCGAACTGTCCGTGGCTCTCGGAATAGCTTATGAAGATGTGGAAGGATATATAGCGGAGAAAATCGGCTCGTGAAGCGCCCCTTTCTCGGATGACATCACGGCATTTTATATTATGCGAATTTGCGAATTTAAGGAGGACAATTTATGCTGCCGCAGCAATCAATTGCTTTAGGACGGTCAAAAAGCTGCATCCGCGAGCTTATGGAGTATGGGATGCGCCGCAAAGCCGAGATAGGGGACGATAAAGTCTTTGACTATTCGATCGGCAACCCCAGCATTCCGGCGCCCGAGTGCGTCAATCGGACAATTTCGGAATTGCTTGAGGGGGACAGCGTTGTCCTTCATGGTTATACGCCTGCAGCGGGCTATCCGCCTCTGCGCAAACTCATCTCGGAAAATGTCAACGCCCACTACGGGCTGAATACCGAAGCCGCCGATGTATATATCATCTGCGGCGCCGCGGCAGGCCTTGCCATCTCGCTTCGGGCACTCCTGCTTCCGGGAGAGGAGGTTATCACTTCCGCGCCCTTCTTCCCCGAATACAGGGCTTTCACGGAAGGCTGCGGCGGGGTGCTTGTTGCAATACCGCCGAGAAAAGATTTTATGATAGACATTGACGCTCTTAAATCCGCTTTGTCTGAAAAGACCAAGGCTGTCATCATAAACTCCCCCAACAACCCCTCCGGAACAATTCTGAGCGAGGAAAATCTCAAAGCCGTTGTCGATGCGCTCCGGGAGCATAAGGCGAAAACCGGCAATACTGTATTTGTGATTACCGATGAGCCGTACAGAGAACTCGTTTATGATGACACCATCGTTCACTCTATGCTTGAATATTATGATGATACAATTCTCTGTTATTCCTTCAGCAAATCCCTTTCCGTGCCGGGAGAGAGAATAGGTTATCTCCTCATCAGCGATAGATTGAGCTGCCGCGCGGATATGCGCAACGCAATCGCAGGCGCGGGGAGAATGCTCGGCTATGTCAATGCGCCCTCGCTTTTCCAGCGCGTCATCCTCAAGTGCATCGACGCGACATCGGATATCTCCAAATACAAAGAAAACAGAGACCTGCTCTGCTCGATAATGGACGAGTGCGGCTATGAATATATTATGCCGCAGGGGGCATTTTATCTTTTTGTCAAATCGCCCGAGGCGGACGCCAAGGCGTTCAGCGAAAGAGCAAAAAAGTATGAGCTGCTGCTTGTCCCTGGGGATGATTTCGGCATCACCGGATATGTCCGTCTTGCCTACTGCGTCTCAAAGGATATGATCGCCGCATCCAAGGACGCATTCAAGGCGCTTATGGCGGAGTACAGGTAATACCGGAATTCTCATGGAACTGTTTTTCGCCCCGATGGAGGGGATTACGGGCTATATTTACCGCAGGGTGCACCACAGCGTCTTTAACGGCGTTGACGAATATTGGGCGCCGTTTATCGCGCCCGACAGCAGCGGGAAATTCAAAGTCGGGAGCATGAGGGATATTTTGCCCGAGAATAATGCCGGAATAAAGCTCATTCCGCAGGTCCTTGCCAACAATCCCGAAGCTTTTCTCGCGGTGGCGAGAGAACTTAAGGAAATGGGTTACGGCGAGGTGAATCTCAACGCCGGATGCCCGTCGGGGACGGTTTTTGCCAAGCATAAGGGCGCCGGAATGCTCACGGATCCCGCGACTTTGGACGCGTTTCTGGACACGGTTTTTTCGCGTTGCCCTATTGCCGTTTCTGTAAAAACAAGGCTCGGTGCCGAAAATACGGAGGAATTTGCCCGTCTGCTGGAAATTTACGGCAAGTATCCGTTCAGCCGCGTTGTTGTCCACACTCGTTGCCGGAGCGGAATGTACAAAAGCCCCACAAGTCCGGAAAGCTTCGCACCCGCTCTCAAGATATTCGGAGATCGCGCCTGTTACAACGGCAACATAACCGATTTTAAAAAATATAACGAGCTTGCGGATATGTATCCGTCGCTATCATCTCTCATGCTGGGAAGAGGACTTGTCGCCAATCCCGCGTTTGCCCGGCAGCTTCACGGCGGCAAACCGCTTGAGCGCGATGAGCTTAAGCTTTTTCACGATCTCTTGCTGGACAGAACTCTCTCCTCCGGCCTGTGCGAGGTTTATACCGTGGGCCGCATGAAGGAGCTGTGGTTTTATATGTCTTCTATGTTCGTTAATTGCGACAGGCAGATAAAAGCCGTAAAAAAAGCGCGTCGGCTCGATGAATACTCATCTTCCGTAAACGCTCTTTTTGCCACATGTCAATTTGACGCCGCCTCCGGCTTCCGTGTGTAAACATAAAACCACGTGCTAGTCGCGTGGTTTTATGTTTACAACAAAGGAGTGCGCGGCGATGCCTACACTCCTTAAAATTGCTTTTACAGTTTGCATTGCCTGCGCTGACGTAGACAATCAGTTCAACTCAAGCGCATGGGTTCTTATGTAATTCACATATTCGAGCGCGCCGTTCGAATTGAGCGTTTTGCCGTTTGTGGAAAGATATGAGACATGAACATAGCCGTAACCGGTATCGCAGGCATGCCCCGCGTCGATGTAGTAGCAGCTGTATTCCTGGCATATATCCTTTATCCACTCGTTCGCGCCGAGTATCATATCGGATGTCAGCCCGTCCGAACCTGTGTAATTTTCGGAGATGGAGCTTATTGAGCTGCAGATGAGAATCGTATCCTGGCTTGCCGATTTAATCTGGTTGATCATTGAGGAATAGCTCGCCTTGAATG
>CAVHIP010000022.1:0-23904 GCA_963636125.1 Oscillospiraceae bacterium
CGGCTATTAAAACATTTAATTGCCATTAAATGTTTTAATCAGTTTTCAGTATGAGTTATTATAAATTAAAGCAGACAGTTAGGACT
Organism: Oscillospiraceae bacterium; assembly: GCA_963636125.1. Classification (GTDB taxonomy): domain Bacteria; phylum Bacillota; class Clostridia; order Oscillospirales; family Oscillospiraceae; genus Limivicinus. Next base: position 87 of record CAVHIP010000022.1, read on the forward strand.
TTGCCGAAAAGGGTAGTATTCCGCGCACAATAAACCTTATCGCCCGGAGAATTATAAGGAGTGAGATTATGTCGGCCATCAACGAATTGGTAAATCAAATAGAAGATACCACGCTGCGCTCACGCATTGCCACCGAGGTGGAGAAGCTGGCAAAGCAGAAAAAGTGCGGTCTGGTGTTTGAAGATCACCTTCCGGAATGCACGCCGCTGTGGGATATTCCCGTGAAAAAGGGATGCAAGGCCGCCTTGAAGACCGGACATGTCAGCGAATATTATACTGTCTTCAAAATCGAGGACGTGGTTGCTTCCTGTCTGAATAAAGATAAGAGCGCTACGGCAGAATTTCCGGTCGGCGATCTTGTGACCGTTGCGGAATTCGGCGAGCCGATTTATCCGTACTTAAAGCCCATTGACACTGTCTGCAACGCGCCGGACAGCGACCTTTGGCATACGCTCATCGAGGCGGACAACTACCATACCCTGCAATTTCTGGAATACCTCTATGCCGGCAAGGTGGACTGCATCTATATCGACCCGCCCTACCACAGCCTCGTTGCAGGAGAAGTTCAAGAAAAGATACGATGACATTGTTTCCAATGGTGATATCGTCAGTAAGCATAATTTCCGCCTTCCCGAGACGATACGCGTTCCGCACGAAATGGAAGGCAAACTATACAGCAATCACCTGTTTGTAGATGACTCCGGCACGGCGCTGATCAATCTGAATGGCTGGGAACGCAAGGTTATCGCGGAAGAGGAACAGCGGGAGGACTTCGTTTGCTGGCTGCGCAATCCGCCGAGGGGCTCATGGGCGCTTTGCATTCCTTATGAGATCGGCGGCGAGACGAAACCGACATATCCGGATTTTCTGATTATCCGTAAGGACGGCTCTGAATATGTCGTGGATATTCTGGAGCCGCATGACCCGACACGGCAGGATAACCTCGGCAAAGCGAAAGGCTTTGCAGAATATGCGCGGCAAAATCCGGGAGTCGGCAGAATTCAGTTGATTCGGATGCAGAGAGACTCTATCGGCAGAGAACGGGCGTTCCGTCTTGATATGTCCAAGAGCTCCATCCGGGATAAAGTTTTCCGCTGCGCCGGCAACGATGAGCTGAACCGCATTTTCGAAAGCGACGGACAATTTCAAACCTGATACTATTACGAAATAATAGACAAAACTTAACAGAGGACGCGGAGACAAAGGAACGAGTCTCTCTAATCGGCGGTCGATAAATATTTGGAGCGCAGTCTATGAATACGAAAACAAACAAATCAATAATTGCTTATGATGTTGTCGACGAGCCGACAGAAGAACTTAAATCAAAAAAATCTTATTCGACTCCGGAAGAAGCCTTAAAGAGTTTGTTCGGATATGATTCTTTCAGACAGGGTCAGAAAGAAATAATTGACAGTATTCTTTCTTTCAGAGATACGTTTGCCGTGATGCCTACGGGAGCCGGAAAATCAATTTGCTATCAGATTCCGGCAATGCTTCTGCCGGGAATTACATTGGTTATCTCGCCTCTGATTTCTTTGATGCAAGATCAGGTAAAGGCCTTGAACGAGGCCGGCGTAGCCGCGGCGTTTATCAACAGTTCCTTATCTGACAGAGCTTTCTCAGACACAATATATAAGGCGAAAAGGGGATTATATAAAATTATATATGCGGCGCCTGAGCGTTTATTGACAGACGGATTCTTAGATCTTGCCAAATGTGTAAATATTACAATGGTGACGGTCGATGAGGCGCACTGTATTTCTCAGTGGGGACAGGATTTTCGACCGAGTTACATGAAAATCGCCGAGTTTGTGAAACTGTTGGATCATCGCCCGATTATCAGCGCTTTTACCGCAACCGCGACGGAAAATGTAAGAAACGATATAGTTTGTTCGCTCGGGCTTGTCAATCCGTTCATAATGGTAACGGGCTTTGATAGAAGAAATTTATTTTTTCAGGTCGAAAAGCCGAAAAACAAGGACCGGTATATTGTTGACTACCTATCTGAGCATGCCGGGGACAGCGGAATCATATATTGCGCAACGAGGAAAAATGTCGATAAGCTTTACGAGTTATTAAAAGGCAAAGATATTTCGGCCGCAAAATATCACGCGGGTATGGGCGCTGAAGAGCGTAAGCAAATGCAGGATGACTTTGTCTTTGATTATTCGCGCATTGTAATAGCGACAAACGCATTCGGCATGGGCATCGACAAGTCAAATGTGAGATTTGTAATTCATTACAATATGCCACAGAGCATGGAAAATTACTATCAGGAAGCTGGAAGAGCAGGAAGAGACGGTTTGAATTCAAATTGTATTCTGTTGTTTTCGCCGCAGGATATTGTAATAAACAAATTTTTGCTTGAACATAAAGAAATGCCCGACCTTGATGCGGAAGACAGGGAAGCAATTCGCGAACGTGACGCGGAGAGACTCCGGATAATGGAGAGATATTGTCATACAACGGAATGTTTGCGAAACTACATCTTAAATTATTTTGACGAAAATCATACCGAATCTTGCGGTTGCTGCGGAAACTGTTTGCGCGAATTTGAAACACTCGATATGACGGACGAAGCAAAGAAAATCATAAATTGTGTTTATGAAACGAGGGGGAGATACGGAAAAAGGATTATTATAGACACTGTTCTCGGAGCTAAAACTGCGAGGCTTCAGGAAATCGGCGCAGCTGATTATAAATCATACGGCGTATTATCTTTCTCAAATAGGGATTTGTTATATAGGCTGATGAGTCAACTGATTGCTGAAGGATATCTGACAGTCGGGGATTATCAGGTGATTAAACTCGGCAATATAGAGCCTCTGAAAAATTCAGAGAAAAAGATTATGATTAAAATTACCGATGAAGACAAGTTTGCCGAAAGGCAGGCAAGGAGTGAAAAGACTGAAAAGGGGAACGCAGATCTTACTTCGGCAGGATATAAATTGTTTGATAAGCTCAAGACTCTCAGACTTGAGATTGCGCGTGAAGAAGGTATGCCGCCATACATTGTCTTTAGCGATAAGACCTTGATTGATATGGCAGCAACCGTCCCTCTGTCTGAACCGGAAATGCTCAATGTGTCCGGTGTCGGCAGGAGAAAATATAACAAATACGGAGAACGATTTATTGATGTAATCAATAAATACATTGAAGAATATCCGGAGCTGGGCGCAAGCAGAATAACAGCGAAGAGTAGTGAGAAAGAGACCGAAAATAAGAGACGGAAAAAAGCCGTAAAACAGGAATTTTCACTCTTGCAGGAAGAAGCGGAAAAATATCAATATAATGAATACAGGATGGTCTCGGAAATTCGTGATGAGATGGACCGTATTTGTGAAAGGGAAAATGTAAAGAAATTACCGGCGACTCGGCTGACTGAAATTTTGGTGTCCGAAGGTCTGATTCAAGATGAAGAACAAGAAGGACGATTTGCCAAATCTCCAACGGAAAAGGGCTTGGCGCTGGGAATTAAAACAGAGAATAGGTTAAGCGAAAAGGGGAATCCATATACCATACTTAAATATTCCGAGAAGATTCAAAGGATGCTTGTGGAACATTACAAAGTTAAAGATAATGAAGAACAAGAGGAGAGAGCAGAGTATGCAGCTGCATATTTGCCTTGGACAGATGATGAGGATAAGAAACTGACCGTCGGCTTTGAAAGCGGTCAGTATAGTATAAAAGAGCTTTCGGAAAAACACGGCCGAACCGCTGGCGCTATAAGAGCAAGACTCAAGAAATTAGGGCTGATAGAGCAATAAGAAAAAATTGACCGCTTCGGCGCCAAAGCAAAGGAGCAAACATCCTATGAGCATAGAATTTAATGGAGTTCCCGTCAACGTAATTAAAAGCAAACGGAAGACAATTTCAATACAATTGAAGCCCAACGAGATTATTATGCGTGTGCCGAGTCGGCTGAGTCAAAAAGAGATTTTGACTTTTCTTAACGAGAAAAGCGCGTGGATAGAAAAGCACAAAAAGCTTATTGCCGAGAGAGAAGAAAAGTCTGAAAAACTTCCGAAATTCTCGGCAGAGGAGATACAGGCGCTTGCGGATAAGGCTCTTAAAGTAATCCCGGAAAAAGTCCAACATTATGCGGCGATTGTCGGTGTTAATTACGGCAGAATCACAATCCGAAATCAGCGCACACGCTGGGGCAGCTGTTCGTCAAAGGGAAACTTGAATTTTAACTGTCTTTTGATGCTGGCGCCTGATGAAGTAATCGACAGCGTTGTTGTGCATGAGCTGTGCCACCGAAAGCATATGGATCATTCAGGAGCTTTTTATGCCGAGATGGTACGGGCTTATCCAAAGTATCTCGAATGTCATAAGTGGTTGAAGGAGAACGGCAATTCGCTTTTAAGAAGGCTGCCGTAGAAAAAATTATTATTTTGAAGATGGCCTCTGCAGAGTAAAATTGACTTACTAATCAATTTGAATGCAAAGACTGCAACAGCGAAGATATGATTTTTTAGTCTGTAGCGGATAATTTTTTTGTGGTTATCAAAAAGGTGGTTATCAAAAATCCAACATTTTTTTGAGTTGACAGTTAATCGTTAAGTGAATATAATACAAGCGGATAGTTGTTTTCTCAATTTTTTTAATTTTCCGGATGTTGTTAAATGCCGGTTATTCGAAAAACTTGAGGCACTATTTTTGGGAAAAAGTTGAAAAATGTCGTTATATTCTCACAAAAAAGGAATTATAATTCGAAGTATTGAGGGGGTGAGTCGATGTCATTTATGGCTATCACAAGCATAACGGATGCCGAGGCCGAGGCGAAAAACACCGTTGCGCAGGCAGAGACAAAGGCGCAGCAGATGATCGCGGACGCCGAGACCGCGGGGAAGGCCGCAATTGAAGCGGCTTCCGCAAAGGCTGAAAGCGAGCTTGTGGAGCTGCGCCGTCAGGCTGATGAGAAGGCAGTGGAAGCAGCAGAAGCGCTTTCAAAGGAGCTTGAAAGCACAAAGGCTGCCTTGCGTGAAAAAGCGGGCGCAAAGCTCGAACAAGCCGCTAGTCTTGTAGTGGAAAGGATAATGAACAGCTAATATGGCAATTTTACAAATGAAAAAGCTTCGCCTTGTGGCTGTGCGCTCGAATAAGGACGCTTTGATGAAAGAGCTTATCCGTCACGGTTGCGTTGAGTTTTCGGAAATTGAGAACGAGATTTACGAATCCGATTCGGCAAAGCTCTTCAAGCGCGAGGATACCGATTTTATGAGCCTCAAATCCGACCACGCCACACTCACTCAGGCGATAAAACTTCTTGACAGCTTTGCACCTGCCAAAAGCAAGCTGCTTTCCACGCCCACAGAGGTGGATGGCGCGGTTTTGCTTGATGACAGCGGCGTTGCTGCCGCTCTGAAAATTGCGTCCGCTATTCTGGAAAACGATGACCGTATAAAGCGCGCCTCAGCCGAAGAGAGTCGCCAGCGCGCCCTTATCGAATCGTTGCTTCCGTGGCAGGAGCTCGATATGCCGCTTGATCTTGACGGCACCGAAAGAACCGCTGTTATGCTCGGCAGTGTCCCGGCAAAGCAGAACTTGGATGAAATCAACGATGAGCTTCAGAATGAATGCGATGAATCGGAAGTTTTCCTTGTCAGCTCCGATAAGGTCAGCAAGTTTGTTGTCGTCGCGTGCATCAAAGAAGCCTTTGCAAAAGTGAACGAGCTTTTGCGCGCTCGCGGATTTGTCCCAAGCGCGGTGACCGGATTAAGTGGCACAGCGAGAAAGTGCATTTCCGATGCCAATGCGCGTTTGATAGAGTTGGCAGAAGAAAAGGTTGCCTGCGAAAAGTCTATCAAGTCCGAAAGCGTACACAGAAACGATCTGAAGCTTGCCGCCGACAGAATCAGCACAAAGCTTGCTATCGCAAATGCAGAAGGAAAGCTGTTCGGCACGGACGCGGTCGTTGTTATGGAAGGATGGATGCCGGCTGAACGGGAAAGCGAGCTCATACCCGTGTTCGAAAAATTTGACTGCGCTTGGGAAAGCAGCGATCCTGCCGAGGACGAATATCCCAACGTGCCGGTAAAGCTTAAAAACAACAAATTTACAAACGCGCTCAATATGGTCACCAACATGTACTCGCTTCCGGCATATGGTACCGTTGACCCAAATCCGCTCATGGCGCCTTTTTTCATATTGTTCTTCGGGCTTATGATGGCGGATATCGGCTATGGCGTTATGATGATTCTCGCGGCCGTGGTTGCACTGAAAAAGATGAAGCCGAGAGGCAATTCTTTGGCGTTCTGCCAGCTTCTTCTTTATTGCGGCATCGCTACTTTTGTGATGGGATTTTTGACGGGCGGTCTTTTCAGCGACGCTCCATATCAGATAGTGCACGTCCTCAATCCGGACAGCACATGGGGAGGCCTGTGGGCGTTGTTCAGCCCTGAAACCGACAGTACGGATGTCCTTATCGGCGCGATGGTTCTCGGATTGCTGCACCTTAACACAGGCATGGTCGTTAGCTTTGTTCAAAAGAAAAAGGCCGGCAATCTTGCCGACGGAATATTTGAAGAAGGCTCGCTCTGGGTAATGCTTTTGGGATGCATTCTTATGGCTTCAAAGTTCCTTGGTATCTCAGAGATCGTGTACAAAATCGGCCTTGTAATACTGATAGTCGGTGTGGCGATGCTCCTTTTCGGCGCCGGAAGGCATTCAAAAGGCTTCGGAAAGGTGACGGCGGCTTTCGGCTGCATCTACAATACGGCTACCGGATGGTTCGGCGATATTCTCAGTTATTCGAGAATTATGGCTTTAATGCTCGCCGGCGGTGTTGTCGGAAAAGTCTTCAATACCGTTGCCGTTATGCCGGCGCAGTCAAACGGCGTTAACGTTGCGACAGTTATAGCGTTTATAATTATTTTCCTGCTTGGTCACGCGATGAACTTCGGCCTTAATCTTCTCGGCTGCTACGTGCATGACCTCCGTCTGCAGTGCCTTGAATTTTTCGGCAAGTTCTATACCGATGGCGGCAGGGCGTTTGATCCACTTAAAATAAGCTCTGAATACGTAAGAGCTAAAGAATAAAAACATTTTTGGAGGAAATTAAAAATGGCACTTCTTGAATCAATAAGCGGCAACGCGATTGCGCTTTTGGGCGCGGCTCTTGCCGGTATGCTCGCATGTATCGGCTCCGCAAAGGGCACCGGCATCACCGGTGAAGCCGGCGCCGGTCTCGTTTCCGAAGATCCTTCCAAGTCCGGTAAGGTCATGATCCTTCAGGTCATCCCCGGTACTCAGGGTCTGTACGGCTTCGTTATTTTCTTCCTTGCATATCTCAAGATAAGCGGCGCTGCCGAGGCTCTCAGTGTTGCGCAGGGCTTTCAGGTGATATTTGCATGCCTGCCCATAGCTATCGGCGGCTATTCCTCTGCTATCGCTCAGGGTAAGGTTGCCGTCGCTTCTATCAATATTCTCGCAAAGAAGCCCGATGACTGGTCTAAGGGCATGATTATGTGTATTGTTGTTGAGTTCTACGCGATCCTCTGCCTGCTGGCATCTTTCCTTATGCTCAACGCGCTTAACTTCTGATATAAATAGGAGATACTATGAAAGGCACTGAAAAAATAATCGCGCATATTCGAGCCGACGCAAAAGACCGCTCCGACGCGATACTCGCTCAGGCAGAGCAGCAGTGCGCGCTTATCCGTTCCGATTTTGAGAAACAGGCCAAGGATGTCTATACAGAGAAAATCCGTACCGGTGTTGCCGAGTGTCAGGCGAGAGTTGACGGCATGGACCGTATTGCCCGTATGGAAGCTAAAAAGGGCATTCTCGAGCTCAAGCAGCAGATGGTTTCCGAAAGCTTTGATAAGGCATGCGAAATGCTCGTCAACCTTCCGACCGAACAGTATACGGCGTTTCTTGCAAAGCTGGCCGCAGATGCCTCCGCCACGAAGGATGAAGAGATTATTTTCAATGCTCGTGATCGGGAGAGTGTCGGAGCGCAGGTTGCCGAAGCCGCAAATAAGCTTCTGGGTGACGGTAAGCTCACTGTGTCCGATGAGATAGGCGACTTTGCCGGAGGACTTGTTTTGCACAGAGGGAATGTAGAGGCAAAATGCACTGTTGAGCTTTTGGTAGAGCTTTGCCGCAATGAGATGTCTGCAGATATAGCCAAGACGCTCTTCGAATAATTCATAATCATCGTTTTTTTCACGGCTCGGCCGCGAAAAAAACTCCCCAAGGCGCTCTATGTTCGCCTCTCATGTGCGTCAGGCGTTTTCAGACGCATGACCGGCGTGAGCTCTCGATTGAAAATATTTTTTTCAATCGAATAATTTAGGGAGGGAAAAATTTGGCTACTGAAAGAGAAGCATATCTTTGCCTGTCGGCTATGCTGAGGGCAAGAGAGCCAAAGCTTCTGAACACAGAAAAAAGCATACGTATGCTTGATGCGCAGACGTTCGAAGACGCAGCAAAAGTTCTTACGGACTGCGGATATACCGATATGTCACAGATGAGCGCCAAGCAAATAGAGACGTATCTCAACGAAAAACGCAATGCAATATTTGCGGAGATGGATAATATGTCTCCGCAGAAAGAGCTTGTAGATTTTTTCCGCATGAAGTATGACTATCACAATGCCAAGGCGATAATCAAATCCGAAGCGATGGGAACGGATGCATCGCATCTTCTGAGCAATTCCGGCAGAATCGGCGGAGAAAAGCTCATGAGCCTTTATAATGAAGAGCAGTACCATGATATGCCCGGCATGCTGAAAACCGCTGTTGTCGAGGCGAAGAATGTGCTTGCCCGTACCAACAATCCCCAGCTTGCGGATCTCATTCTTGATAAAGCGTACTTTTCGGAAATACGCAGCGCCGCGGAAGCAGTCGGGAGCGAGTTTTTCAAAGGCTATGCCGATATTCTTATTGACTGCGCAAATCTCAAGAGCGCAGTGCGCGTACTGAGAATGGGCAAAGGCGCGGAATTTATGGAATCTGTGCTGATAGACGGCGGAACAATCGGCGTTGACAAGCTGAAAAAGATTTCCGACAAAGAGGGAATTATAAATCTTTTTACCCATACAAAGCTTGAAAATGCCGCGATCCTCGGCGGCGACGCTCTTACCGGCGGCAGCATGACCGAGTTTGAGCTTGAGTGTGACAATGCCGTCAGTAGGTACCTTGCCGCTGCAAAGCGTATAAGCTACGGTCCGGAAGCTGTGGCGGAGTATCTTGCGGCTGTTGAGAATGAGATTACCGCTGTCAGAATGATACTCACCGGCAGACTTGCGGGGATAGCGCCGCAGGTTATACGGGAAAGGCTGCGTGATTTGTATGCTTAAAATTGCAGTTATCGGCGGCAGAGAGACCGTCATGGGCTTCAAGGCTCTCGGCCTGGACACATTTCCCGTGACCGATGCGGCGGAGGCGAATAAAACTCTCCGCACTCTTACGAGAGAAAGCCAGGATTATGCAATAATCTATATTGAAGAGAATCTTGCCGAACAGCTGACGCATGAGATCAACAAGTTTAAGGACAGCCCGACCCCAGCGATAATCCTTATCCCGGGAAGGGAAGGCTCATTAGGTCTGGGACAGTCGGCTTTGAAAGCGGCTGTTGAACGGGCGGTCGGCACAAATATTTTGGGTGACTGAGCCCGAAAAAATGTTCCGGCAAGAACATCGCCGCTCATGCCGCAATAAGCATGAGCTCCCGATTCAAAATTTATTTTGAGTTGAAGTAATTAAAAGGTAGGTTAAAATATGAGCGGAACCATTACAAAAGTTTCAGGACCGCTTGTGGTCGCAGAGGGACTTGCCGATGCCAACGTTTCTGACGTTGTGCGTGTCGGTTCTCAGCGGCTGATAGGCGAAATCCTTAACATGACCGGCGACACCGCATCTATTCAGGTCTACGAGGAGACTTCCGGCCTCGGGCCCGGCGCTGAGGTTGTTACGACAGGTTTCCCCATGTCCGTTGAGCTTGGACCGGGTATGTTGGATAATATTTATGACGGCATTCAGCGTCCTCTGCCCGAGATGCGCGCTCTTACCGGTGACTCTATCACCAGAGGAACCGATGTTCCCGCACTCAACCGCGAAAAGAAGTGGGAATTTGTTCCCGTTGCCAAAGTAGGCGACAAGCTTTCAGGCGGCGATATTCTCGGCACGGTACAGGAGACAAGCGCAATTTTGCATAAGATTATGGTGCCCCCCGCAATAAGCGGCGAAGTCACTGAGATCGTTGAGAAAAGCGAGCATGTTGTGACGGATGTTATCGCGAAGATTAAGGATGCAAAGGGCAATATCCATGATATTCAGATGATGCAGAGATGGCCTGTGCGTATCGCCAGACCGTATGAGAGAAAGTTTGTCCCCAGCCGTCCCATGAACTCCGGTCAGCGCATCATCGATACGCTTTTCCCGATAGCCAAAGGCGGTACGGCGGCTGTTCCGGGCCCGTTCGGCTCCGGCAAGACCGTTGTTCAGCACCAGCTTGCAAAGTGGTCTGACGTTGATATCGTTATCTACATCGGCTGCGGCGAGCGCGGCAATGAGATGACAGATGTTCTCATGGAATTCCCCGAACTTAAAGATCCGCGCAACGGAGAGCCTCTTATGAAGCGCACCGTGCTTATCGCGAATACGTCCGATATGCCTGTTGCGGCGCGCGAAGCATCCATTTATACAGGCATTACCATCGCGGAATATTTCCGCGATATGGGTTATGATGTCGCCGTTCTGGCTGACTCTACATCACGTTGGGCAGAAGCTCTTCGTGAGATGTCCGGACGTCTTGAAGAAATGCCCGGCGAAGAGGGCTATCCCGCATATCTGGCATCTCGTCTTTCGCAATTCTATGAAAGAGCCGGTGTTGTCGGCTGCCTCGGCCATGATGACCGTCAGGGCTCCGTCACCGCTATCGGCGCTGTTTCACCTCCGGGTGGCGATATTTCCGAGCCTGTTTCTCAGGCAACCATGCGTATAGTAAAGGTGTTCTGGGCTTTGGATTCATCCCTTGCATATGCACGTCATTTTCCGGCAATAAACTGGCTGACGTCATATTCGCTTTATTTGGACACGCTCCGTCCATGGTATACTCAGCAATTCGGCGAGGCCTACATGGCAAATCGCGAGAAAGCAATGCATATTCTTCAGGAGGAGAGCGAGCTTCAGGAGATTGTCCGTCTTGTCGGTCAGGATGCTCTTTCCGCGGATGACCGTCTCACAATGGAAACCGCGCGCATGATTCGTGAAGACTTCCTCCAGCAAAACGCATTTGTTGACGAGGATGCTTATTCTGCGTACGCCAAGCAGTTCAGGCTTCTGGATATGATCCTCAAATATGATGATCTGTGTCGTGCCGCACTCAAGAAAGGCGCCGGAATGAATGCGCTTTTCAATATTCCCGCGCGTGAAAAAATCGGCCGCGCAAAAATGGCGGATGCGAGCACCTTTGCCTCGGATTATGATGCAATTCTTGCCGAGATGAAGACACAGATAGATGAAGTAATTGCCGGAGGTGAGGACGCATGATTAAAGAGTATAAGACAATAAAGCAGATAGCAAGTCCTCTGATGATTGTCGAGAACGTCGAAGGCGTTACATATGACGAGCTCGGCGAAATCGAGCTTCCCGACGGTAGCGTCCGCCGCTGCAAGGTTCTTGAAGTCGAAGGCAGCAAGGCAGTTGTTCAGCTCTTTGAATCGGCGCAGGGCATAAATCTTGCAAATTCCAAAGTCCGTTTTCTCGGACATCCTCAGCAGCTTGCCGTTTCCGAAGATATGCTCGGCCGTGTCTTCAACGGTATGGGTGTCCCCATTGACGGAGGTCCGGAAATTCTTGCCGATGCGCATATGGATATCAACGGCCTGCCGATGAACCCGGCCGCCCGCGCCTATCCTGCGGAGTTTATTCAGACCGGCGTTTCCACAATTGACGGTCTTAACACTCTCGTAAGAGGCCAGAAGCTGCCAATATTCTCCGGCTCAGGTTTGCCTCATGCGGCTCTTGCGGCGCAGATTGCGCGACAGGCGCGTGTTCTCGGCGATAATGAGACATTTGCGGTTGTGTTTGCCGCAATCGGTATTACCTTTGAAGAGTCCGAGTATTTTATCAGCGATTTCCGCCGTACCGGCGCTATTGATCGTACCGTTATATTCTCCAATCTTGCAAATGACCCTGCGGTTGAACGTATCGCAACTCCGCGTATGGCTCTTACTGCGGCCGAGTATCTTGCGTTTGAGAAGGATATGCAGGTTCTTGTTATCCTTACGGATATTACCAACTATGCTGAGGCTCTGCGCGAGGTTTCCGCCGCCAAGAAAGAAGTACCCGGCCGCCGCGGATATCCCGGATATCTCTACACCGACCTTGCAACCATGTATGAGCGCGCAGGCCGTCGTCAGGGCAAAAAAGGCTCCATAACCATGATACCCATTCTTACAATGCCTGAAGATGATAAAACTCACCCGATTCCTGACCTTACCGGTTACATTACCGAGGGGCAGATTATTCTAAGCCGTGAACTTCACCGCAAAGGCATTGTTCCTCCGATAAATGTTCTTCCGTCTCTCAGCCGTCTGAAAGATAAGGGCATTGGCGAAGGCAAAACACGTGAAGACCATTCCGGAACAATGAACCAGCTCTTTGCCGCATATTCCCGCGGCAAGGACGCAAAGGAGCTTATGACTATTCTCGGCGAAGCTGCGTTGAGCGATGATGATAAGCTCTACGCAAAGTTTGCAGATGAGTTTGAAAAGGTTTATGTTTCTCAGGGAAATAACACCAACCGCAGTATAGAAGAAACCCTCAATATCGGATGGGAACTGTTAAGCATTTTGCCCAAGCGTGAACTCAAGCGTATAAAGCCGGAGTATATCGAAAAGTATCTTCCCAAAAAGTAAAATCTCAGGAAATTAATCGAAGAAAATATTATGGAGGTGATGCTTTTTGGCAAGTACAACCGTTACTCCGACCAGAATGGTGCTCAATCAGCTCAAGGGGAGACTTAAGACCGCGCGCCGCGGGCACAAACTCCTTAAGGACAAGCGAGACGAGCTTATGAGGCAGTTCATGGATGTGGTAAAGCTCAACAAAAAGCTGCGCACCCGCGTTGAAGAGGGACTTACTGCGGCTTTCGCGGCGCAGCAGGTTGCAAGCTCTATAATGTCTCCCGAAATGCTGGAGCAGGCGCTTATTTATCCCAGACAAAGCGTTGAACTTGAGATGTCTTTTAAGAATATCATGAGTGTAAACGTCCCTATATATAGCTTTAAGACCGCCAATAATGACCCGAGCGAGATATATCCGTATGGTTTCGCTCAGACATCGGGCGAGCTTGACGATGCGCTCAGTCAGCTTTCAAAAGTGTTTGAGGATATGCTCGAGCTTGCGCAGGTTGAAAAAACCATGCAGCTTCTTGCGGAGGAGATCGAAAAAACCCGCCGCCGCGTCAATGCCCTTGAGTATGTTATGATTCCGGAGCTTGAGGAGAATATCCGGTATATAACCATGAAACTCGAGGAGAACGAGAACTCCACCAAGGTTCGCCTTATCAAGGTCAAGGAAATGGTTCTCGAACAGGCGCATCACTACAAGGAATAAAGCCGAATAAGCAAAACAAGCAGGAATATCCGCAGTACAAAGTGACTGCGGATATTCTTGTGTTTAGACCGAAATTCACAATTTTGGAGATAATATGATTGCCCGAATAAGAATAATCGACTTCGTTTTATTATTTTATGCGGCAATATTGCAAAATAATTAACATGCAGAATAAAATATTGTTCGATGTGACTTTGAAAATCAAGGTAATATTGCTTGAAAGAGAGAAAGGCATGTGTTAATATACAATCTGCAGATTAATACATAGCAAAAAGAAATTTAATCATTCAATTATGCCGCCGCTATCCGATGAAATACTCAAAGTGTAACGTTGAAATTGAACAAGAGCACTTTTCGTAAAATGCCGCTGCTTTAGCTGTGCGGTGTTGTATCAAGATTTTATTCAAATTAACAGGAGAATAATATGCGCAACACACATGGGACTGTCGAAGATATAAGGAAAATAGTTTTTGAAGAGATTGCAAGAATAGCGTATGACAATCGCGGATTAAAGGATTTGGACAATCTGCCGTATGAACTTCTGCCGGGAAATGTCGCTCAGTACAGAGACAGCGTCCTTAGGGAACGTCAGATCATTGGTGAGAGGCTTCGTCTTGCCTGCGGTTTGCCTTTGCGTCAATCCGACAGGTATGAGCCACTCAGCGAAGGCGTAGAAGAGGCGGAAATCCATGAAAAATATTATACTCCTCCTCTTGTGAACGTAATCCCGTATGCATGCAATGCATGTCCGGAAAAAAAGGTCGTTGTTACGTCAAATTGCCAGGGCTGTGTTGATCATCCTTGCCGCTCTGTTTGTCCTAAGAAAGCAATTTCGGCGGATAAAAACGGCAAGAGCGTTATAGACGAGAGCGTATGCATAAAATGCGGAAAATGCATTGAAGTGTGTCCATATGGCGCTATCGGCAAGCTTGAGCGCCCGTGCGCAAAAGCCTGCGGGATGGATGCAATAAGCTCTGACGAATTCGGACGCGCTAAAATAAACTATGATCTGTGTGTATCATGCGGACAATGCATGACAAGCTGCCCGTTCGGCGCAATTGCAGACAAGAGTCAGATATATCAGCTTATTAAATCCATTATGGCAAATGATAAGGTAATTGCAATTGTCGCTCCCGCTTATATAGGCCAGTATGGCGGATGCACCCCGCCGAAGTTTAAGAAAGCAATGAAGGAACTCGGCTTCGTTGACACGATAGAGGTATCGATCGGCGCTGATTTGTGCACGGTTGAAGAGGGAAATGACTTTATCGAGAAAGTTCCTGCAGAGCAGCCGTATATGGGAACTTCGTGCTGCCCTTCGTGGAGCGTGATGGCAAAGCGTTTTTTGGGCGATCATGCTGATTATATATCCATGACACTGACTCCCATGGTTATTACTGCGCGACTTGTAAAAAAGGAGCATCCGGATGCAAAAATTGCCTTTATCGGACCGTGCGTGGCGAAAAAGCTCGAAGCAAGCCGGAAGAGCGTAAAATCCGAGGTAGACTTTGTTCTTACGTTTGAAGAGCTCAACGGAATGTTTTCCGCGAAAAATATTGACTTTTCAAAGATGGAAACCGATAAGGACGATGAAATCTGCGCAGGCACCGGAGCCGGCAGAGGTTTTGCCGTTTCGGGCGGTGTTGCGCAGGCAGTAAAAGATTATATTTCCAAGATCAGACCAGATATGGAAGTCAATGTCGAATGCGCGGACGGACTTAAAAATTGCAAGAAAATGCTTCTTATGGCAAAAGCCGGAAAGAGAAACGGTTATTTGCTTGAAGGCATGGCATGTCCCGGAGGATGCATCGCCGGCGGCGGCACGATTACTCCGGTTGCACAGTCGTTGAAAAATGTTGAGGCATATAAAAAAGCGGCGGAGCATGCCGGCGCCGATGAAAGCCCTTATGTGGAGAGTGAAGCAAAGTGAAAAAGAAAAGTCTGACTAAATTTATTGCAACCTCGGCAGTCGGAATCGCCATGGTTATTATTGCTCAGTTACTTAGTAAGGTTATTCCCGCGTCTCAGATTCCTCTTATCGGCGTATCCACATCGCAGATTATCACAGGAAGCCTTGTTAACTGTGTTCTGTTTGTCTTTTCGGAAATATATGGCGTGTATTGCGGTATGACAATCGGCGTATGCTCTGCAATTATTGCCTCACTTATAGGCGTCGGTCCTTCAATTATTGTGATAGTTCCGATTATTGCCTGCGGCAATGCGCTATTGTGCTTAATATATTGCTGCCTGAAAAAGTTGTCACTTATTTTGAGAATAATCATTGCGGCGGTGGGAAAATGCGCGTTCTTATGGATAGGTGTTTCCGTTGCCTTATCTTTCCTCTCCCTTAAAGCGGCGCAGGTAAGCACGCTTACTTTGATGTTCTCCTGGCCACAGGGAATAACCGCTCTTGTCGGTGGCTTGCTTGCTTCTCTGATAAGCAAGCGCATTCGCGCGCAGCTGAAGAGTTGATCTTCCGCTTACCTTTATTTCACAAACTTATCGAATAAACGACTCTGTTTCTGTTATCGGAGCAGAGTCGTTTGCCATAATCCCTTCTCAAGTATTGCAACAAGCGCTTAATTGTCTGTATACTTTCAAATCTTGTAAATTTGCAAAAAGGCAGTGAATTTTCATGTTTACAACCTTAAAATTATTGATGTTTCGTCTCCGGAAGTGTCGGTATTGACCCAAATGATGAAATAATGATATAATAAACAAAAAGCAAGGAGCAGTGGACAACATAGGAGAAATATTATCACCGAGCAGCAGCGCGTTGATGATTGGCAAATGAAATAAATCATTGAGATGTGAAAGAACAGAAAATCCGCAATTTACGAATGATTTTGGTTGACTGAAAACAGATATAAATTTACGAGGTAACATTATGAATCCCAGCGAGAAAGCTATCAAGGAACTTATGAAGTATCTCGATCAGCATGAGGATGAAATTGCGGATGAGGAAAGCCAGCAGCGACTTATGCAGCAATTCATGAAAGAGTACAATACGGGGCTTACAGCAACGGGATGGGCATCACCGCTGGAAAACGGGGAACCTATAGATGCAGATTACTACATGGACCTTGCGGATGAGGCCGCTTCAACAAAGAAGAAAAAAGAATACCTGAGGAAAGCACTCGGACTGGAACCGGATAATGTTGATGCTGAGCGTGAATTAATCATGTGCGACTATGATGTCAAACCGCACGAGTGCTTAAAAACTCTGGAAGAATTGATTCAAAAAGAGGCAACGCATTTGGAGCAGGAAGGCTACTATAAGGATATAGGTGATTTTTGGGGAATATTTGAGACAAGACCTTTTATGCGTACTCACGCATGCTATTTGGACGCTTTAATTCAGCTTGGCATGTTGCGTCGTGCTATCGATGAAGCAGAAGAGATGTTGAGACTTTGCGAGGATGATAATCTTGGCATTCGTTACTATCTGATACATCTTTACGCCTATATGGAAGACGAGGAGCATGCAGTTGCTCTGCATAATCGGTTTGATGGATATGACGAAACACAGATGCTGCTTCCGTTGTCAATTCTTTACTATAAGCTGGGAAAAGAAGAGAATGCAGAAGAATGTTTGCAACGGCTGGCAGTGAGTAACAAGGATACAAAAAAGTTTTTGAACGATTTTGCAAAGCGGCAAGAGGAAACTATAGATAAAATGATGGAAGCCGGTATGTCGTTAGATTATCGTCCTTATACTTACGACGAGTTTTTGCTTGAACTGAGCCAGTTCCATTTCCTTTTCTTTTCTGTACCGGAATTCCCCAAGTGGGCATTGCAGCACCTCCCAAAGCGTAACAGCAGGAAAAAGTAGAGGTATAGGAAATAGAGGCATTTATCGGGCCCATGTCAGATTTGCAGAAAGTATGCCTCGCTATGAAAAAGTTCTTAAATATTGAATTGCAACCACCGTATCGGCAAATAATTAATTGCGACAGAACAAAATTGCAAATAGTAGTTGTACGAAAAGGAAAAATGAAGAGGATGCAGCAAAATAAAAATTGCTACATCCTCTGTGCTCGTGGCATCCCAGAGAGGATTTGAACCTCCGACCCCACGCTTAGGAGGCGTGTGCTCTATCCAGCTGAGCTACTGAGACATTTGTACCTATATCTGACTTAACGAGGCTTGACAAAACAGGAGCGCCGAGCGTTTGTTACGTACTCTCAATCTTTATAGCCCCAATCAAGCTTTGCTATTTTAACTCATAAACAGTCCACTGTCAACTGTTTGATTTTTGATATAAACAGCACCGGAGATTAGTTAAAGCCATATTGCGCAGCGCACTCTAGTATTTTATATTCCACAGGAAAAGTCCGTTTGCGGGTGCGGTGAATCCGGCGTTTTCACGCTTATTTGATTCAAAAACTTTTGCAATACTGTCAGCTTCTCTGCTGCCGTTTCCGATTTCAATAAGCGTACCGACGATTATGCGAACCATGTTATATAAGAACCCGTTTCCCGTGACAGCGATTGTGATAAGATCTCCGCGCTTTTCAATTTCTATATCATATATACTCCTGACTGTTGATTTTTTCGTCTTTTTAACCGAACTGAATGAAGAAAAATCATGCGTTCCTACAAGCAATTTTGCTCCGTCACGCATTTTGTCAATGTCAAGTTTGTTTGAATATGCGTAAGCATATTTTCGCTCAAAAACGTTCGGCGCGCTGCTGTTCCATATACGATATACATAGGTTTTTTCTTGGCAGCTCAATCTTGCGTGAAATCCCGGATCTGCTCGCTCAATTGAGATTGCCCCTATATCCTCAGGCAGATATTTTCTAAGCCGGTCAAGTATTTCATCGCAGCTCATATCGGTTTCAGCCGTGAATGAGCAGATTTGAACTCTTGCGTGTACTCCTGCGTCCGTTCTGCCGCATCCGGCAACTTCCGTTTCCCGACCGAGTATTCTGCTTAAAGTATCTTCAACTTTGCCCTGTATTGTATTGCCGACATTTTTCTGCCTTTGCCATCCCTTATATCTGCCGCCGTCGTAGCAAAGCGTAAGTTTATATTTCATTGCATATCTCCCGGTAAAAGAATAAAATAAAATTGCAAAACGTTGTTTGAGATGCTATACTCATGAAAAAAGGAGAAATAATGCGAAAATCGCATTATGCGCATAAAGTATGTATATAGACACCGTCTTGCATGAGGGCAGACCTCTCGATAAGAGAATTGAAAAAGAAGAAGCCTGTTATGATTTCCTCGATAAGCTCAATATTAAATATTACAGAGTTGACCATGAGCATGCCGATACGATAGAGGCGTGCGAAGACGTGGAGAAAATACTCGGCTGTAAAATATGCAAAAATCTGCTTCTTACAAACCGCCAGCAGACCGCCGTGTATCTCCTTGCAATGCCCGGTGAAAAGCCGTTCAAGACAAAAATCCTCTCAAAGCAAATCGGGTCCGCGAGACTGAGCTTTGCAAGCGAGGAGCAAATGCTGAATTTGCTGAATCTTACTCCCGGCTCCGTAAGCGTACTTGGCCTTATGAACGATGAGAAAAAAGAAGTCAGAATTCTTATAGATAAGGATTTATCGGCAGAGGAGTATTTCGGATGCCACCCGTGCATAAACACTTCTTCGCTCAAAATAAAAACCGATGATGTAATTAACAAAATCATCCCCGCCACCGAACACACCGTTGAATATGTAGAGCTCCCATGGACTGTGGATACCGAAAACTGATTGAAATTTAAGGCACAGAGCAGATGTATTATGCTCTGTGTTTTTTTCGGTATGACGAAGCAATGCAAAAGACGGATTAGGATAATCTGCTCAGAGTACCGAGCTGATAAAATGCAACTGCAGAAGCTGCCGCAACATTCAGTGAATCTACACCGTGCGACATCGGAATTTTCACCGTGTAGTCGCAATCGGCTATTGTGGATGAGGCGAGTCCGTCTCCCTCTGTTCCCAAAACAATAGCGAGCTTTTTTATTTCTTTTAATCTTTCATCGGCGATACTGTATGAATCATCTCTGAGAGCCATTGCCGCAGTTTTGAAGCCCAAATCGTGCAGCAGATTTTGCCAGTCTGTGTCTTCGGGCAGATATGCCCATGGGATCTGAAAAACAGTCCCCATGCTGACACGAATCGCTCTTCTGTACAGCGGATCACTGCCGGCGTGCGTGAGAAGCACCGCGTCAATCCCGAGCGCCGCAGCAGAGCGGAAAATCGCCCCGATATTTGTGGGATTCATAACGTTTTCAAGTACCGCCACTCTTGCGGCATCAGCGCATATCTCATCCACACCGGGGAGTCTTGGTCTTTTCATGGCGCAGAGCATACCGCGCGTAAGATGAAAACCCGTGAGCTTTGTCAAAATTTCAAGCTCTGCCGCGTATACCGGAACATCCGGACAGCGCGCGATTATTGCTTTTCCTTTTCCGTCAATGTGCTTTTTTTCCATAAGAAAAGAAACCGGAACACAGCCTGAATCGAGAGCCCGCTCAATAACAACAGGGCTTTCCGCCACGAACATGGCATTCTCGGGATTGGCTCTGTTCACAAGCTGATTTTCCGTCAACCTTGCGTAAACATCCAACTCCGGCGCGGAAAAATCGGTTATTTCAATCACTCTGCTCATAATAATATCTCCGAATTTTGCTTAATGACGCAATTGCGTAATGCTGTTTTAGTTATTTTAACATAACTGAAATCTCAAGTCAAAAATTGCGGCATATTGTTCGACAACATATAAAATTTACGGATTACGATATTAATTTCTGCTGCTCTCTGAAATAAATTGTGTCTTTTTTATTAACTTATACACAATTTGTGCAGATATCTCAAACTTTTTCGCCGAATTATTGATTTTTAAGCTTCCAAAACGGAGCAAAAACCGCATTGACAACGAAATGACATTCTGTTAATATATTAATCAGAATTATGGGTAGAGTATACCCAAAACAGGAAAATTTGGAGGGTTATCTGTGAAAGATCTCAAACACCTGATTTACTTTGAGAATCTGCTTCAGCAGGCCAACAACGAGCTTGTCCAAAAGGCAAAGGAAGACGGAAAGTTCGCAATCGGCTACACTTGCTACTTTATGCCTGAAGTGCTTCTCGACCTTCCCGGCTGTTTCTCGGTCAGACTGAGAGCTCCCGGATGCGTATCACCTGATATCGCGACCTATTATCTTTCGGCGCGTACATGTCACTATGCAAGGAGCCTTCTTGAACGCGCCCTTGAGGGTGGGTTCAACTTCCTTGATGCCCAGATGGCGACCGAAACCTGCACTGCCACCTGCCGTTTTCAGGAGCATCTTCAGCAAAAGGGACTTTCAACTGTTGATGACATGAAGATCATCCAGAACGATAATTTCTTCTGCGAATTTATCGACGTACCCTTTAAAAACAACGAAAACGGGTATGAACATTATCGTGAACAGCTTCAGTACCATGTCCTTGGCAAGCTCCATGAAAAGCTCGGCGTTGATACAAGCGACGAGGCGCTTATGAAAGCCATTGAGGAACATAATGAAGTCTGCCGTCTTATAAATGAAATAGGGGACTACCGCAAACTTAAAAACCCCACTGTTACGGGGTATGAATTCCACGTTATCCAGCTTGTATCTCTTGTCTGCCCCAAATATCTTATTCTTCCGTATCTGCGCGAGACTGCCGAGGAGCTGAAGACTCGTCAGCCGGATGAAAAATGGCCGTTCCGCTGCAAGGTTCTTCTCGCCGGTTCCGAAAATGACGATCCGGAATTTACCAAGCTCATAGAAGGCTGCGGCGCAGAAGTCGTATGTGACAGATATTGCTACGGCGCAGTTGAATCCCGTGTCCCGATTGCTGTGGCTGAGGGGCAGTCCCCTCTGGACGCTATAGCACGCCATTATCTCCAGACGTCCAATTGCCCGCGCTTTATGCCTCAGGATGAGATGCGCGCCAGAAAGCAGCGCCTTGCCGGCCTCGTAAAAGAGTATAACGCAGACGGTATTATTGTTGCTTCCAACAAGTTCTGTGAGTACTGGAGCTATGAGCGCGTTATTGACACGGTCATTATGAAGCGTGATTTCGGCATTCCCGTTTGCTCCATTGAGAAGGAGTACGTTAACTCCGCTTCCGGCCAGCTCAGGACACGTTTCCAGGCCTTCGTGGAGAGCGTTGAAATTAAGCAGATTCAGGAGGGCAAGTAATTATGGCAAAGAAGAACATTAACGATATAAAGAAGCTTGCCAAAGATTTCTGGTATGGCAAGCCCCATTCCGCCGAAGAAGGCGGTCGCCGTCTGGGCGAGATTCAGATGGATAAGACCGGCCTTTATTATCACAGAGAGTGGCGCGGTGTAAAAGACACCATGTACTACTTCTACATGATTTGGCTTTATAATTACGTTCATATGGTTTATGACGTTGTCAGATACGGCGGCCTTGTGAACTTTGCAAAAGGTGTTTGGAGATATCGCTGGGTTGGTCAGACATATTTGCCCGTTCTGCACTGGTTTGACCGCGGCATGGCAGGTCTTCGCGGAGAAGCGCTGAAGGCATCCGCATGGCACTACCGCGGCATGGTTAATTCCACAATCAAGCAGTTCCAGCGTATGTTTGCCGCGGATACAAGACTTCACGGCGGCAAAGAAAACGATGTTTACAAACACACTATTGCTCATAACGAAACGGTTTGGGGCGGCGTCTTCTATCCTTGGCGCGATGCCGGCTTTGAGAATGTCCCTCTGGAGATGATACCTTATTTTGTCACCTGCCACGTTAATTCTCATACCGTTCTCAATTATATAGACGCTGTGCAGTCCATCGGTCTCCCCGGAGATCCTTGCCCTATGTGTCAGGCTGAAGCCGGCTTGTTTGTTCTTGATGATATGCCGGACTACGCTCCCTTGGTTATCACATCCAATGAGGCATGCGACGCATCCGTCTCAACTTCAATCCTCCAAGACTGGTTTCTTGATAAACCTCTCTTTGCTCTGCCTATGCCGATGCAGTTTGACGATCCGCTGGTTAAAAAGCACTGCATGAGAGAAATTGAAGAGTGCTGGAAGTTTATAGAAGAGCAGACAGGCGTTCCGTTTGACTGGGAGTCTCTGAAAAAATATCTTGAACGCCAGAATGAACTTCAGAAGTTCGAGTGGGAAAAATGGGATGTCGCGGCTCACACCAATAACTATCCGATTAACGGCGTCGCTCAGGCTTTGTATCGCATATATCAGTCCCAGTACGGTGACAATGAAATTTGGCATTTCTGCGATAAAAAAGTGCGTAAAATTCTTGAAAAATGCATTTCCAAGAAGATTAACACATTCCCGCAGACACGTCACAGAGTTATTGCATGGTCCTGCGCTCCTCTCTACTTCTCCAACTGGTGCACATGGGCTTATAACTGCTGGGGTCTTAATGTCATCATTAATATGGACTCTCTCATGTTCGATATGACGATACGCACCGACAGCTACGAAAATGCGCTTGAGGATATGGCTACATATCACATGTGGGCGCCTATGCGCCGCATGGCGGTCGGCGGCATGCATCACATCTTTGAGCTGTGGGAAAATATGGAAAAATTCAACTGTGACATGGTCGCTATGTACGACCAGCTACAGTGCAAGGGTATGCAGGGTGTTCACGGTTTGTTTGAGGACGAGTTCCGCAAGAGAAATGTTAACGCTTTCTGGGTTCCGCATGCTCTGCCCGACAGCCGTACTGTCTCTCGTATGGAGATTCGCCGCATGATAAATGACTATATGACAACCGTTATGCATGAGGAGCCTTTGGATCCGTCACTGCTTGACTTTGATGACTCCATGACATGGTAATTAGGAGGGAAGAATAATGAAAAAATGTAATTGTAAGTGCGGCTGCAAAATCAAAAAATTCTTTTTGAAGCTCTTAGGCATTTTTGCTCTTACTAATGTTGTTTTGTTTGTTGTTTTCTTCTTTGACCTCGACGGCAAACTTCTTTTTAACGTTGTTGAGCCGTTCCTTAAGAAACATTATGACAATATGGAGCGCAATGATATGCTAAAAACTCCATACGACATGGATAAGTTTCCTAAATATTGATGCTTTTCAACATGTTATTCCCACAGTAAAGCTGTGGGAATAACAATTGAAGAATTATTTAACAGCGCAAATTAATTATAGGATATAGCTTCGGGGCATATCCGTTTTCAATCTCAAAAATTTTTCCGGTTTGGAGGATATAAAATGAAGTATTTCGGCGGCTGCGATGTGGGATCCACTTACACAAAGGCAGTTA
>CAVHIP010000023.1:0-23867 GCA_963636125.1 Oscillospiraceae bacterium
GGGATTATGATGGCAGTCAGCGCTATGCTGGAAAAATAAAAACATTTACTTTTAAGATATAAAATTCTGAAGCTTTCCGTATATTCGGATAATCCCAAATTGCTTATACCGATAAAGCGAGTTAAAAATATGATGGATGTAAAAAAGAAAATTGAAAAGCTCAGAAATGAGTTGAATTATCACAGCAAACTGTATTATGTATATGACAGGACCGAAATATCGGATTACGAGTACGATATGCTGATGCAAGAGCTTAAGACGCTTGAAAATGAGTATCCCGAGCTGATTACTCCCGATTCTCCGACTCAACGAGTCGGGGGAAAAGCGCTTTCGCAATTTGAATCCGTTGTTCATCAGGTTCCGCTTGAGAGCCTTACAGATGTCTTTTCCTATAATGAGCTTTTTGATTTCGGCAGCCGAATGGATTCCCTGATATCTGATTCACACGATTTCAGCGTTGAACCCAAAGTAGATGGACTTTCCATGTCTCTTGAGTATGAAAACGGA
Source organism: Oscillospiraceae bacterium (assembly GCA_963636125.1). GTDB lineage: Bacteria > Bacillota > Clostridia > Oscillospirales > Oscillospiraceae > Limivicinus. The sequence goes on from CAVHIP010000023.1 coordinate 508, forward strand.
GTATTTGTTCGCGGCGCAACCAGAGGGGACGGCATTACCGGGGAAAATGTAACCGATAACCTCAGAACTGTAAGGTCGCTCCCACTTAGAATAGATAATGCGCCGGAGAGGCTGATTGTCCGTGGTGAGGTTTATATGTCAAAGGCAACTTTTGACGAATTAAACTCAGAAAGAGAAATCCGGGGAGAAAATCTGCTGGCAAATCCGAGAAATGCCGCTGCCGGTTCTATACGGCAGCTTGATCCGAAAGTCACTGCTTCAAGGAAACTTGATATCGTATTGTTCAACATGCAATTCTCCTCAGACATGAAATATCGGACTCACACGGAAACTCTTGACGCAATGCGCGAAATGGGATTTCCTGTCATTCCGTATAAACGTTTTGATACGATAGGGGAGTGTGTGGAGCAGATCAGCTGGCTCGGCGAAAACAGAGACACTCTCCCTTACGAGATGGACGGCGCCGTCATCAAAATCAACAATCTTGCGCAGCGTAGAATACTCGGCAGCACGGCTAAGGCGCCGAGATGGGCAGTTGCTTTCAAATATCCGCCGGAGCAGAAGGAGAGCAGAGTTAAGGATATTATCGTGCAGGTCGGAAGAACCGGAGTTCTTACGCCAAAAGTTATTGTAGAGCCGGTGAGGCTTGCCGGAACAACTGTTTCCGCCTCAACTCTTCACAATCAGGATAACATATCAAGGCTGGATGTCCGAGTAGGGGATACGGTAATTCTCCAAAAAGCCGGTGAAATTATTCCCGAAGTGGTTGCGGTTGTGGCCGATAAGAGACCTGAAGGTACGGTTCCTTTTGTAATGCCGGATAAATGCCCGGAATGCGGTTCACCTGTCGTTCGTGATATTGACGGATCTGCATACAGGTGTACCGGGCCGGAATGCCCCGCTCAAATATTGAGAAACATTGCGCATTTTGCATCCCGTGAGGCCATGGACATTGAAGGTCTGGGCATTTCCGTATGTGAAAGCCTTATAAATAATAAACTGGTTAAATCAGCGGCCGATATATATTACCTTGAGCCGCAGTCGATTGCAATGTTGGACCGAATGGGGCAAAAGTCTGCGAGTAATCTTGTGGATGCAATTGAAAAAAGTAAATCAGCCGGTTTATCAAGATTAATATGCGCTTTCGGAATTAGGCAAGTCGGACAAAAGGCAGCAAAAGTTTTGGCTTCACATTTCGGAAATCTTGATAGTCTTATATGCGCCGACATTAATGAGCTTACTCTGATTCCCGATATCGGTGAAATAACCGCAAAGTTTATCACCGAGTGGTTCTCTAACTCCCAATCGCTTCATTTGATTGAGAGGCTTCGGGATGCCGGAGTTGATTTCACAAGTCATGAAGAGAAAAAAGACGACAGGTTTGCCGGAATGACCTTCGTACTGACAGGGACACTGAATAAATATAAGCGAGATGATGCAGGGGCCATAATTGAAAGCTTCGGCGGAAAAGTGTCTGCGTCGGTCAGCAAAAAGACAAGCTGCGTACTTGCAGGGGAGGATGCCGGAAGCAAGCTTGCAAAGGCGGAAGCACTCGGAATAAAGATTATCAATGAAGAAGATTTTGTTGAAATGATTAAATAAGCCTTCGTTATGTAACAAAAATCAAGCGGATGCGTATTATTTAATTAAAGATTTTCAGGCTTTTTGCATGGGATGAGATAATATGTCAAATAAAAGCTTTTATTCCTCCTTCAAAGCAAAATTGGAATATTTGAATGATATACTTGAATTTACCGAAAACTGTCTCGAAAAATCCGATTGTCCGTTAAAGTGCACGAACCAGATTGGCATTGCGCTGGAGGAGGCGTTCGTGAATGTGGCAAGCTATGCATATCCTCAATCGGAAGGCAAAGTGGAATTGCGTATAGAATACAACTCTGACTGTGTGCAGTTAATACTGTCCGATTATGGTCTGCCGTTTAATCCGCTTGAAAAAGATGACCCTGATATTACTTTGAACGCCGAAGATCGGAAAATCGGCGGATTGGGTATTTTCATGATTAAAAAAATCATGGACGAAGTTGCTTATTCATATTCAAACGGAAAGAACATCCTTACCATGAAAAAATATTGCTCATAATGCAATTAAATACTTCCCAACAAGGAAAAATCGATTTTTCTTTCATGATGCGTAAATGGAAAAAAGAGCACAAAAATGTGCTCTTTCAGGAAAATCAAATACTCTTTGCGCTTTCAGCTATCAAGCGCCGCGCTTTTGTCATTTTTATTTGATGTCTTAATGCTTCTTCACCTACGATAGCAAGGACGTCCTTATCGCTCATTTGATACTGAACAGCAAGGTCATATACGGCTTTGTCAAGCTCGGCATCGCTTGCGGTTATGTTTTCGGCGTCAACAACTGCGGTTAAAAGAAAATCTACCCGGCACTGTCTTTCCGCTTCACTGCGATTCTCATTAAGCCATTGCTCATTTGAACTTCCTTGTGACTGCAGAAAGGCTTCGAATACTTGCTTTCCGATTTCTTCGGGCTGAAGCGCATTTCTTTGCTCCGCTCTACGCTCAATTGCCTTTATTATTTCCTCATTTTCCACTTCGATGCAAACATCTCCTATGCATTCCGCAAAATAATCGGCATCTTGAATGCCCATATTGAGATAGCTCTCGGAGATTTCCATGGCGTCAGCCCAACGCGTTTCTTCATCCTGTTTATCGTTAAGTTCCGCTAAAATCGCATATACATCGGCTAATGCGTTTATTGAAACACTTTGCAGAAGTTCCGCTTCTTTTTCTAACTTTAAAGTTTCGAGTTTACGGTTTACAATCAACAGCGGCAGTTCAACCTTTACGTTGCGCGAAGCAACTGTTACAGCCGCTTCTTCAAAATCCTCGCAATGGCCAATCTCTACCGGCACTCCCTTGTATTTTCCGAGCACAACTTCAGGAGACGAAGCAGCTTCAAAACACATTTCAATCGATCCGTCTTCGTGATCGTCCATTTCCGTAACACGTGTGAACAGCAAGGATTTTATACCGAGGGATTTTGCATGAAACATAATATAATATTCTACAGCCTTTTGCGGCGTAGAAAATTCGGCAATATCGCTTTTGCTTAAAACAAGCCGGGCGGTGATTGTTCCGTTTTCAAAGTCTGATTCGATCACTTTCATTTTTATTCTCCTTGTTCTTGATATAATCATTTTAATGCAAAGTTTAATAGGCGTCAATTATTTTTACTGGAGACAGATATATAATTCACTCATGAGGTACTTCTATGCAATCCAAGCTTCCTTTTTCAACTGCAGATATTTTAATTCCAAATACTGATTTAAGAAAATGGGCCACAATCGCATGTGATCAGTTTACTTCTCAAAGCGAATACTGGGATAATGTAAAAAAAGAGGTTGGCGACTCTGTGTCCTGTCTAAATATTACATTACCCGAGATATTTCTGAATGACAGTCCGAAAAAACGAATTGAGGAAATTGACAGAACAATGAAGCAATATCTTGACTCCGGTCTGTTTACGGAATATAAGGATGCTCTTATTTTGGTTGAACGAGAAGTTTCAGGCGGAAAGATACGAAGAGGTCTTCTCGGTAAATTTTCTCTTGATGATTATGATTATACCCCTGATTCCCGCTCTGCTATCAGACCGACGGAAGGGACTGTCGTTGCTCGCATTCCGGCGCGGGTTGATATCAGAAAAGGCGCCTCGCTTGAATTACCGCATATAATTATTTTGATGGATGACCAAGGAGCTATGCTGCTCGAATCCATCGATGTTTCTTCCCAGAGACTTCTTTATGACTTTGAGCTTATGCTTGGCGGTGGAAGAATAAAAGGCTGGCTTTTATCTGATGAAACAAAGAGAGATATTCTGTCTAAACTTGAAATTATGGCAGAAAGCCATATTGAAAACGGTAAAATGCTTTTTGCCGTCGGCGACGGGAATCACTCACTTGCCGCTGCAAAGGAGAGCACCGAATTGATAAGTACACCCGAGGCGCATTATGCGCTTGCGGAACTTGTTAATATTCACAGCGATGGAGTTGAGTTTGAACCGATTTTCAGAGTTGTTTTCAATGTAGATACCGTTGATTTTATAGAAAAATTGCAGCAACGCTTTCCCGAAAAGCAGGGAAGAAAAGTTGAAGTTGTTTCTGCAGAATACAGCTGTACAATTTATGTGGACGGTCTTGAGGCAGATGTTTTGCAAAAATTTATTGATGAATATATATCTCATACCGACGCATTTGTAGACTATATTCACGGTGAAGAAGCGGTCAGAACCTTGGCAATGCAGAAACATACGGTAGGTTTTATTTTCAACGGTATGGATAAAACCGAACTTTTTGATTATGTAAATGAAAACGGCGTATTACCAAGGAAAACATTTTCTATCGGGCAGGCAGTTGATAAGAGATACTACCTTGAAGCCCGAATTATTAATAAAGACTGAATTGATAATTAAGCAGAAAGTAAAGAGCTTATATAACAAACGTTGCAGACAACAAAAATTGTGTCTGCAGGTCCCAATAGCTGATTTAAACAAGAATACGAAACAACAGACGAATTATGAAGGGAGAAATAAGCTTGAAAAACAGGACCAAATATTACGTTGAAAAAGACGGTATTTTTTGCCATGGAACAATAATCTTTCTTGCCCTTTCCTGTGTGTTCTGCCTTATCGGAAGCATTGGCAGGTGGTATGACGAATTTTTCATTGTTGCTCAAGTTGTATTACCTGTGGTATGCTCAATTTTATTCGTATTTTTCCTGCTGCTGTTTGGGAAAAAACTTCTTTGGCTTACGTGCTTCCCGGTTGTTTTTATCTTGGCTTTTTTTGTCATAAAGTCATCTGAATATAACAGTTTGACTTATACAATTATCTCAATTGCTTTGAGCGTTATTACCGTCTTTATCTATTCTGCGGTTTCTTTTGGCTGGATGAGGAAAAAATGGCTTTTGATTCTTACATTGACTGTAGACTTTTTTTATCATCTTTATGTCAAAGATTATCTTACGCTGATGCTGCTTGATCCAAACAATTCGATCAGTTTTCAGGAGCTTATGCATGAAATTTCTCTGCTGTTCATAATTTTGGCAGCTCTGTCTACTGCATTGGCAATGAAAAACAAGATGAGCATTGAAGAAATGAATTTGCCGAAGATGAGAACCCCAAAAATAATAGTTAATAAAGACAGCAATGCCGATACTCCGGAAACCGTTACAGATAAAAATGAGAGCCTTCCTGCGCAGGAGGAAGCTATAGCACTGCCGACAGAAAATACAGCGAACGATATTGCCGTGAATACAAGCAATGAAAAGACGACCGATGGTGCCGGCGTAGCTTCTGAAACTCCAATTGTCGGAAGCGATGCTCAAATTTTGCCGGGTTACTCTTCAGTAAGCGTCGCATCAAATAACAGCAAGGATGACACCGGAGCAATTTTATGAAAGAAATCAACAGAATCGATCAAAACATTTCAAGTCCAAGACACAGCAATAAACGGCAGTATGAAAATGCCGATGCGGTGAGAAAAGAAAGCAATGAAGAGAAAATACAGCGCATTGCCAAAAATGCCGTATCCGGTCAAGAGAAACGCAAAAAAATTATTTTCATTGTGCTCACTGCGGCTTTTGCTGTTGTTATTATTATGATGGCAATTATTTTACGTAATATTTCGGACACAAGAGCATATAATGAATATATGAATCAAGCTCGCTCATGTTATAATTCAAGTGATTTTGACAATGCGCTTACATATCTCAGGAAAGCCTATGTGATTGACTCTACAAACGAATGTATTGCTATGATGACCCAGTGTTATGAGTCTCAGGGAAATTATGATAAGGCGCTTGAAATGCTCAGGAAGCTTGATACCGATAATCAGCAGGTAATAGATTGGATAGATGAGCTTGAATCCCGTCGGTCGGTTATAAGGCAATCAAATATGGTTACAATCGGCGATAAGCAATATAAAAGCGACACCACCGGAATCGCGCTTGATAATATGGGACTCGGAAATGACATTATATCCCAACTTCAACAGCTTTATTCGCTTGATAATCTCTCGCTCGCCGGGAATAATATAAGCGATATAAGCGGAATATCTGCGCTTGGCGGTTTAACCACACTCAATCTTTCTAACAATAGTATTTCCGACATTTCTCCGCTTGCATCTCTTTACGGCTTAAGAACATTATATCTTGACAATAATCCCGTTTCGGACTTAAGCTGCCTTACCCAACTGAAAAATCTTTCCACCTTGAGTATAAAGGGAATTTCTCTTACCGAGTCTCAGCAAAAAGAGCTGGCAAGCGCATTGCCAAACTGTGCTATACACAGCGAAGCAGTTGAAGAAGAAAACCAGGATATAAGCTTTGGCGGCGTTACTTTCAATACGGAAGTAACTGAACTTAACCTGAGCGGAATGGGGCTACAGAATATTTCGGCATTGTCGAATTGCAAGAATCTGCAGCGTCTTGACTTGAGCGGGAACAATATCACCGACCTGAGTCCTTTGATGGACTTGCCTTTACTTCAATGGCTAAATATATCCAACAACAGCGTTTCCGACTTAAGACCACTTATGGGTATGTCGTCCATTCGATTTCTAAATGTCTCAGGAAATTACATCAGCAGTACGGTCGCGCTCGGAAAAATGACCGGTTTGACTGAGCTTCATTTGTCTGATAACAGCATCTATGATTTTTCGGGTTTGAAAAAGCTCAAAAGTCTGCAAACATTAGGATTGTCTAACACCAACCTTACAAATGAGGGACTTTTGAGCCTTATGGAATTAACAAATTTGTCATCACTTAATATAGAAAACAATACCGATCTTACCAGAGAAGCTGTTCAGGCACTGGAAAATACTCTGTACAACTGCCGAATTACCTATTCCGAGCTTTCATTTACAGTTTATGTTGACAATTATGCTCTTGATGGGGACAGCGCTAATATCGATTTGAGCGGATTAAACATTTATGACATCAGCGCGTTGAGTCAATTCAGCAACCCGGAAACCATAAATCTGTCAAAAAATAACATTTCGAATATCTATGTTTTCCAAAACGCATCAAATAGATCTTATATTAAAAGCCTTGATTTGTCGTATAACGCATTGTCGGATATCACTCCTCTGGCGAGCTTATCAAATCTCGAATACTTGGATATTTCTTATAATATGATAAGCTCCGAGCTGCCGTTGCTGGCACTTACCAACCTCAAGCAGCTGAATGTTACCGGAACGCTTTTAACCGAACAGCAAATACAAACCTTACAGACAAATCTTCCTTTCTGCCAGATTATTTCAGGATACTCCGGATATTTAGGGTATTACTGAGAAACTTCCGCTTTCGGTATAAACCAAAGATTCATATCCGTTTCAACATCGATGCCGGGAACGGTTTCCGTGAAGCTGTATTGCCACATGTCAACATGGTAATAGAAGTTTGGGAAACCGCTTTCCGGAAGAGAAAACCAAATTTCATAATCGTCAAGTTTTGACAAATCATAACCGTAATATCCCATATTACGGTTTATATAAATGCAGGGGATATACCCTGCATTTTTCACCGTTTCGCAGAAAGCAACAGCACAATCTGTCTTTATATCCGTAGATACATCCAACGTTCTGGAACCATCCTCACTTATTTTCTCCCAGTCGTACACTACCGGCAAGGCAATATTATATTCTTCAACCTTTTCTATCAGATAATTTGCCTCCTCAATGGCCTCTTCAACAGAAACGGCTTGGGAGAAAATATATACTCCGACTTTTAATCCCGATGCCTGCGCCTCGAGAATGTTTTTCTCAAAGTAGGCGTCGTCAAATAACGCACCCTCTGTGTATCCGCGTCTGCCAACACGTATATATGCATAATCGATGCCGCTGTTTGCGACTTTGTTCCAATTGATTTCTTTTTGATGCTCGGAAACATCAATGCCTCTCAGCGCTTCATATTTATCTCCGATATAAACTATATTCCCATCCGAAACCGAAAAGTCATTTTCAGCGAGGTCGTTTACACCGACACCTTCCAGCGGAGTCATCCATATCCAGTCAAAGCCATCATATAAATATACCTGCCCCTCATGGGGATCTTTTTCTTCGGGTATATTATTCTCAACGGTAGTTACGTCAGAGATGAGAAGGGCGGAAATACATACCAGCAGTACTATTGATATTATTCCGGCAATTATATATCTTCGATCATCTTTGCGGGAGTATCTTCTTTTCTTGTTTTTACCGGTATATCCGTATTTTGAAGCTGTTCTCATTTATTTCTCCTGTATTAAAGCTTGAATGTATATTACCATAATGCAATGCAGTTTTCAATTAATATAACTTGTTCAGAATAAAAATAAAGATACCTATAGGCAGGGAGAGTTTGATGCAGCATACTCTCCCTGCCGCTGCAAAATATTTTTGATATTTTTAAGAATAAGTCGACATAATTTCAAAATCTATATTACACGATATGGCATTTTTGTTACGAAAAATATGAATTTATAACACAATATATTGACAAATTAAAAAACATGAGTTTACATAAACAAAAAAATTCAGCAAAAAAGTAAAAAAAGACTTGATTTTTTTGCCATAATGTAATATATTGTAACCAGAACGAATTATGTTAAGTAATTTTATGTCAGAAACAAACGTCATTTCAGAATGGCTGAAAAACGGAGCTTATGAGATTGCTTGAAAAACATAATCAAGTTACTTAATTTTTTGTAATTAGCTCACAACAACGGAAAACGAGGGCAGCACCATGCAGAACACCGAGATTTACGAAATCTTCGAAAGGTACCTGAGAGAAGATAAAAAAGCCTCTCCCAATACTTTAAGTTCATATATGCGTGACATCAAACAGCTTGGAGATTTTTTGGAGCAAAATTATGACACGCCTATTCTCGATGCTACAGAGGAAAATCTCGGAAGCTATATAGACTTGCTCAGATCGGAAGGAAAGTCAATCGCTACCGTATCCAGATCTATTGCTTCAATAAAGTGCCTGTACCAGCATTTATGCATAAAGAGATACGTGGAAATAAATCCTTCGTTGAAGCTTGTTCCGGATAGAAACACTCACAAGCCCCCGCAGATTTTGACAAATGAAGAGGTCGAAAATCTGCTTAGCCAGCCGAACTGTATAGACGCAAAGGGCTACCGTGATAAAGCGATGCTCGAGCTTTTATATGCAACCGGCATAAGAGTAACGGAACTGATAGATTTGAATATAGACGATGTCAATTTGGCTGCCGGGGCTATACGCTGCGCAAGCAAAGGCAAGGAAAGGTACATCCCGATGTATCCCGAGGCAGTCAAGGCGTTAAGCGAATATATTACTCTTGTTCGCCCGCAGATGATAGCTTCCCAAGAAGAGCCGTCACTGTTTGTTAATGTGAGCGGCGAACGTATGTCAAGACAAGGTTTCTGGAAAATTATCAAATTCTATCAGAAAAAAGCCGGCATCGAAAAAGATATCACGCCTCATACACTTCGCCATTCGTTTGCCGCGCATTTGCTCGAAAACGGAGCGGATATACATGCAATTCAGGAAATGCTCGGCCATTCTGATATTTCTTCAACTCAAGTTTACTCGCATCTTATAAAAAAGCAGCTCAAAGACGTATACAACAAAGCTCATCCGAGAGCATAACATAGTCTTGAAAAATTCTTAAAAGCCCGATGCTTAATGCACCGGGTTTTTGGTTGCTATGCGTGCGAAATTATGATAAAATTAATCGGGAAGTGATCTGATGCGAATTTTAGGTATAGATCCCGGCATTGCTACAATCGGATTTGCGATTCTTGACTTTAATTCCGGCAAATTTAATCTTGTGAAATGCGGCGTTATAACAACTCCTGCGTGCACAAATCTCTCCTCAAGACTTGAGAGAATATTTGACGACCTGAGCAGTCTTATTGAAATGTTTTCGCCTGACTGCGCATCTGTTGAGGAGCTTTTTTTTAATACCAATATCACAACTGGAATATCCGTTGCGCACGGCCGGGGAGTTATTTTATTGGCCTGCCAAAAACATGGGTTAAAAATATATGAATATACGCCCTTGCAGGTTAAGCAAGCTGTCGTAGGTTATGGCCGCGCAGAGAAACATCAGGTTATGGAAATGGTAAAAAGGCTTTGTTCATTAAAAGCCGCCCCTAAGCCGGATGATGCCGCAGATGCCGTTGCTCTTGCACTGTGCCATGCAAGAAGCTCATCGTCATTGCTTTACAAAGGAGAAAACGAAAAATGTTCTACCATATAGAGGGCGTTGTTGCCGAATTGGAACCAAACTTAGCAGTTGTCGAATGCGGAGGTGTCGGCTTTTCGGTTAACATATCCGCAAATACCGTAAGCATGTTGAAAAAAGGTTCTAAGGCTAAGCTGTATATTTCCGAATCCGTTTCGGAAAACGCTTTTGACTTATATGGTTTCGGCACAAAATCCGAAAAGCGGTGCTTTGAAATGCTTACGGCAGTTTCCGGAATAGGCCCTAAGGCGGCCATTTCCATACTATCCTGCAACACACCGGAAGGCCTTGCGCTGGCAATACTCAATAATGACGAGAAATCCTTGACTGCCGCCCAAGGTATAGGGAAAAAGATTGCGCAGCGTGTTATTCTCGAATTAAAAGACAAAATGAGCAAAGAATTAAACGGAGCAAATCTTGATTTCAGCGCTCCGGTTATAAGTCCGCAATTAAACGGAAGCAGTGTTAACGATGCGATTGCGGCTCTTTCCGTCCTCGGATATTCGGCGGCCGAAATTAATCCCGTTATTAAAACAATGGATGTTGCCAATATGTCATCCGAGCAAATAATTAAATATGTCCTAAAAAACATGGTTAAATAATATATGTATATAAGGAAATACCAAAGATGAGTATAAGCTTTTCCGAAGAGTCGAACGATGAAGTCATAACCTCGGCAGTACATCTTTCAGAAGATAATAACGAGGGCTCACTTCGCCCGAAAACAATAAGTGAATACATTGGCCAGGAAAAAGCAAAGGAAAATCTCAGCGTGTTTATTAATGCCGCAAAAATGAGAAACGAGCCGCTTGACCATGTTCTTCTCCACGGTCCTCCGGGACTGGGCAAGACCACTCTTGCCGCGGTAATCGCAAATGAGATGGGCGTCAATATGCGCATAACATCCGGACCGGCGATTGAAAAACCGGGCGATCTTGTCGCTATGCTTACAAATCTCAATGAGGGAGACATTCTGTTTGTAGATGAAATTCACCGTCTCAACAGAGCGTACGAAGAAATTCTGTATCCGGCCATGGAAGACTATGCCATTGATATTATAATCGGCAAGGGACCGTCTGCCAATTCAATTCATCTTGACTTGCCTCATTTCACTCTTATCGGGGCCACAACCAGATCCGGTCAGCTTACCGCTCCCTTGAGAGACAGATTCGGCGTCGCGCTTCGTCTTGAGCTGTACACAGCGGAAGAGCTGAAAAAAATAGTGCTTCGCTCCGCAAAAATTCTTAATGTTGATATCGAAGATGCCGGCGCATATGAAATTGCTTCCCGTTCGCGCGGAACGCCGAGAATTGCGAACAGACTTCTACGCAGGGTACGAGATTTTGCCCAGGTAAAAGCAGACGGAGTTATCACAAATCAAGTTGCGGATATGGCGCTTTCCAATCTCGAGGTTGATAAACTCGGACTTGATGCGCTTGACAGACGCATGCTCAGAAGCATCATTGAGTTTTATAACGGCGGACCGGTAGGCGTTGAAACTCTCGCTGCTACAATAAACGAGGACGCCGTTACTCTTGAAGATGTATATGAGCCATATCTGCTTCAAAAGGGTTTTATCACACGTACCCCCAGAGGCAGGTGTGTTACCGCGCGCGCTTATGAGCATCTCGGAATTGACTATAAGGGACAGCAACAGCTTGAATTATAAGTTTCGGGGAACAGCTAAAGCAATAAATAGGGGATGGCGCTTAGAGAAACAGACCTATTATTGATGCAATAGCAGCAATTACCGCAGAAATTGCGCCAATCATAATAAACGTATGGTCGCTTTTGCTCTTGGTCAGCAAGTTGTTTACGCTTGTTTGGATGCTGTCTGCTTTTACTGCTAAATCCGCTTTTGCATAAGAGATATTATCACGCAATTCACGCGCGTTGTTTGTGTTCTGCAGGCGTATCTCATCTAAAGATTTTTGTACTGACAATGAATACTCTGTTACCTGAGCCCGAATATTCTCTACGCAGTCGGAAATGTTTTTTGCTGTCTGTTCGTTACTATCCAAAATTTTGGTAGCTACGGATTCGTTACAGTCAGAAATGTTTTTAGCTGTTTGTTCGTTACTGTCTAAAATTTTGGTAATCGCAACATTATTGCCCTCAGAAATACTTTTAACTGTCTGCTCGTTGCTATCCGAAACCCTGTTAATCACAGTGTCGTTGCACATTGTTATCAATTCAACGGCCGATTCATTACTGCCTAAAATAGCTTTCTGCGCATTACTCAGCTTGCTTGATACAAGCTGGGTATTTTGCTTATTATTTTCAATGAGCTGTGCGCATAGAGTTTCCACTTTATCTGCTGATATTGCAAGCTCGCCTGCCCAATCGGTCAGTTCTTTGCTTTTTTGCTGAATATTATCCGAAGAGTCTTTCACATTTTCACTTATGTTGTTTATTTCAGCCAGGTTATTGACCACTTCTTTGAAATTTCCTACCGCAGTCTGAAGATCTCTTAATACTTCGTTAGGCATTTTGCACCTCCTATTATTTCTTTTGTCATATCACTTATCAGCCGGAGTGTAGAAAAACTATCTCCGTAAAGTTCGTTGATTTTCCATGCCATATCCGGGAATTTTTCTATAATAACCTTTGCAAAACTGCTCATTACTTCGTCATCTATAGAGTTTTTATGCGCCGAAAGAACGTCGAGTATGTTCTGCAGTATTATTTCCCCACTTTCCGATGTTTTGGGGTTGCTGTATATGTCATCTAAAGCGATGCTAAATATCTCTTGATCCACAATCGTATTGAAATTCCCGGATAAAGCGTCTGCCAAAACATATACGAGATTCAAACCGGTGCATCTGTTATAGCTTTCAAGGTATCTCGCGGCATTATCTCTCAGCTGAGTAAATTCTTCAGCCGATAGATATTCCTTATTACTTTCAGGCTCAGTTACCGGCTTATGCAGAAGTTCAAACCACTCGGACCAGTCTGCGTCTCCGCTCACTATATACTCAATGCGAATGCTGGACTCGTTAATTGCGAGAAAATTATCTATGTGCGTTCTGAATTCTTCTGGAGTTGTGAAATCTTCACAAAATTGTTTTATGTGGTATATTGCCTGCCTTCTGCTGTAAATTATATTCGCATATGTCCATCTTATCAGCACTTCCGCATATCGGATAACATAACGCTTAGACGTGTCATTCATAATAGCCAGGTATTCTGCATCTTCTTGATTATCGGCTCGTGGAAAGTCCGGTACAATTCTGCGAATATATTTAATCAAGTTGTCTTTCACATAATCGTTTTTGATTTCAGTAAAAGGATATTTTGTGGGATATATCTTTAGAATATTATCCTCGTTAGGATGAAATTCAACTGTCCAATCTTCTATTACACCGAGTATTTTCAGCCTATATAGTGCAAGTTCCGCATCACTGAAAATAATTCTTCCTTGCTCTGCATTATTAGGCGTACTTAATTGAAAATAGGTGCGTCCGTCTGTATCTTCATATGCTTTGTAGCTGTTAAAATTGCCGAGTATATGCCTTAAATTGCTTATGTCCTCATCTAAACCTTTATTATTTCGTTGCCACAAATAAAAGATTGAACCTAAATCTGTGTATTTTACTCTAGGGTGTTCCTGTATTTGAGAGATTTTCTTGACTGTAGTACTCTGCGCAAATAGGCAATCGGCACCTATGGCTTTGGCTATATCCTCTGGAATAGGGTTATAAATAATGTAGCAGTTAGAATCTTTATTATCCCTGCCTGCGCGGCCTGCTTCCTGATAGAATGCTTCTACAGACCATGGCAATCCATAGTGTATTGTATAACGTACATCCTTTTTATTCAGCCCCATGCCAAAAGCTTTTGTCGCAGAAAGTATTTTTATTTTGCCGGTCATGAATTGGTCCTGCACTTCCAGCTTTTCTTGGGTTTTTAGACTGCCGTTGAACTTTGCGCTTGGTATTTGTGGATACCATTCTCTAAAGTTTTCCAGTAACTTCAAGCTTTTAGGACTTGCATCAAAATCATCGGTTTTGTCTCTGACAACTGTGAAAACAATACCTTGACGGTTATAGTCTCCATTTCCGTATTCACTGTTAAGCTTTTCATGAAGAGCAGAGAGCTTATCTTGATTAGTTGCCAACTTGATTACTGACATTTTCAAATTTTCGCGTTTTAAGGATTGCGTGGCCCTGACATCTGCACTGTCAATGTTGAATTCACATTTTAAATCCTTCAAAACCGCTGACGATGCTGTTGCTGTCAATCCCACAAGCGTCACCTGCTGGCAATATTTTTCTATAGTGGGAACGAGCGTGAGATAGGATGTTCTGAAATCATGGCCCCATTCGGACAGACAATGCACCTCGTCAATTACGGCATAAGCAAAATTTTCCGCCTTGCTGGCAATCATAAGGCTGTTTCTGAATGCTTCTGTCTGAAAACGTTCCGGAGATATCCAGACGATTAAGTATTTGCCTCTCCCGAAATCTTCTGATATACGGCTGTTTTCTTCCGCACTTTCCTTGAGACCGGAAATAAATTCTGTTCTTGTTATTCCAAGTCTGTCGAGGTTATCTTTCTGGTCTTTTTGCAATGCCATGATTGGGCATACTACAAAGCTCACCGCCGGCTGCAGCATGCAGGACAGCTGATAGCACAATGACTTGCCTCCGCCGGTAGGCAGTATTCCGATTGTTCTTCTCAGATTAAGCGCATTTACAATTATCGGAAGCTGACCTGTTCTGAAGTCATCAAAACGCGTTACACCATCTTCAGACTTCTCGCAGATAATATCGGAGAGAAGCTCTTTAAGGTGATATACACGCGGATTATCCTCCCGCATTGGCCAATCTATCTCGTAATTAATAAGCTCTGCGCACTTGACTTTGAAATAATCATATCCATCCCATGCATCCGTCATAACGGTAATTCCATCATGTATTGTCTCGTCCGGTCTTGCAAAAGGAAGCATGCAAATCGGCAAACCTGTATTATCAAATAATACAGCAGGGGCAGTAAAAGCTTTTCCCATTACCCCATAAAGATTTTCATACCACTTAAACAGATCTTCTGTCGCCAATATGAATGCTTCTTGGTGAGATTTATCAACTTTGAAGCACCATTTGTCATCATCAAGGGATATAATTCTGTTATCAATCAAGTGCAGGATCAAAAATTCAGCCCTTATGACATCTTCATATTGCAATACGGCTACATAATCAGGGGCACGTTCTGCATTCAGATAGCAGGAAATTTCTTTTGCCGTATAATCTATTACTTTTTTCACATCTTGGATAAAAGAATCTAAAGCTGCATTTCGGCTAATAATATCCGAGACATTTATTCTTAAGACTTCAATTTTTTTGTCACAAAGTGCCACATCCCTTTTCTTGTCTTTCTCTAATTGAGCAAAGTTTTTATGCTGAATGCCGTCTACTTCTATCACAAGCCCCTTATACTCGCCGGACAAAGGAAGATAGAAATCAACACACTGTTCGTTCCATTTACCGGAATAATCATTCAGTATTTTGTCTACCGCGGCTTCCGGAATAACGAGCTGTCTGATCCAATCATATTCTTTCAGATAAAACGGCCACAACTCATAATAGAATTTTTCAGCCGGATTGAATCCGTTATCAGCGCCTTTAATAGTATTGTGCCATTGAGGAATGTATCCGTCATTACGTAAAAAGCAAAATGAACGGCAATCAGGCACATGCCCTAATCGATCCTCAATATATTTTGACGGGTAAGAAGGGTTAGACCTTTGCAATATGTTCATAATAACCGCCGTGAAAGAGCGCTGAAGCTCACTATAGCTACAGCTGCCTTCTTCTATGCCGGTTATGATGAAATTGTTTTTACATCCAACATACGAGGCGCTGACATGGATTGATTTCATATACCTGCAACTGCCTTTCTCTCGGTTTTTTCAGCAATGTAAATGACTTTTCATATATTTATATCTTAACACAGAATTATAGTTAATGCCACTGAAAAAAGCCTATGGAAAGAATTTTTACTGTTAAAAATCAGTTGAAGTAATTTTAAATATATTGCTTTACGATTTAATCAAAACGTGCTAATATTAATATCGGTAATCAACTGTCGCCGCCATAAAGCTGTTTTACCGGCAGGGAACGAAACTGCTTTTTAACCGATTAATAAAAAGGTCTGCTAAAAAATAAAGGAGAAGCATTGTGATAGTTTTTGAAGAAATTGCCGTGGCAAACGGATCGGCTGTGCTGATGATGTTCTTTCTTCTACGATGCAGACGCAGAAGCAGGGAAACGATTCACGCAGAGGACAGGCTGTATGATGCTATGGCAATTGTGAATCTGCTTGGCGCAGTTTTTGAGACTGTTTCTTTTCTCGTAGATGGTCGCAATATAATCGGCGGCAGAGTAATTAACGTGGTTACCACCAGCTTATGTTTTGTCGGGACGGTGAGTATCGGCTTTTTGTGGTGTCTATACGTAGGGCTTCATATTTACCGCAATTATAAACGAACTATGCACAAGGCAAAGATAATAATCATCCCTTGGCTTATTGAAGTGGCAGCCGTTATATGCAATCTCTTTGTTCCGGGTATCTTATTTACCGTTTCGCAGGATAATTTGTATCAAAGATGCGATGGCGCACTGCTTGGATATGTTACCCTTGTAATATATTTTGCCTACAGCGTATATTTGGTATACAGTTCTAAAAAACGAGGTTTTAATCTTAACTTCTTCCCGGTATTGTATTTTATCGGGCCGTGTCTGGCAGGCGTTATAGTGCAATTGCTTTTCTACGGCGTTACAACCTCGTGGATATCCGTCGCGATCGCAATGACATTCGTACAGATGCAGGTATATGCCGGAAATCTATATACAGACGAGCTATCCGGTCTTTACAACAGAAGATTTTTGAACGGAATTCTTA
Source organism: Oscillospiraceae bacterium (assembly GCA_963636125.1). Taxonomy (GTDB): domain Bacteria; phylum Bacillota; class Clostridia; order Oscillospirales; family Oscillospiraceae; genus Limivicinus. The sequence continues at coordinate 17,660 of CAVHIP010000023.1, forward strand.
CCAGAAGAAATCCCTTAAAAGAAAAGTCCTTGTACGGAATTATGATGGACATGGATGATTTTAAGAGCGTTAACGACAATTACGGGCATAATGCAGGTGACCGGGCTATTTGCGCGATTGGGGATATTCTGTTCGAATCTGTCCCCTCCGACGGCATCGCTATACGTTTCGCAGGCGACGAGTTTATTATTTTGCTGTATGGCGCAACTGAGAATGGCGTTTTGTCTACAATGCAAGAGATAAAAGAAAATATTTCGCGTTTTAATCAATCCGGAAGCGAACCGTTTACATTAAGCGCATCCATGGGATTTACTAAGTTTGTCGCTGATGACGATATGGAATCGTTCATGGGCCGCATGGATGAAAAAATGTATGAAGCAAAACGAAAGTACCATCAAAGCAGGCAGTCATTGCCGAAAAATGCTGAAGCCGAAGAATGACTATCAAAAGTATAAAATGATTACAAACGCGCTACGAAGTTCATCAAAAAATAAACTCCGATGATTTCTTTGAGTCAGGAAATTCGGAATCAAAATTTTTAGTTTTTTTACAAAAATTTATTGACAAAACGGTTACTTGCTGTATAATGTGGTAAAAAGAGATTAAGAGCATTGTTTCTGTTAGATAAACTTTCCCGCCTGAGTAGTGCAGGCAACTCTCGTACTCCTTCTTTTGATAGATAAATGGCATTTTCCTTTTCTCTTATTTAAGATGTGGTTGGACAGAGAGCATGGAAGCTGATACATTTTCCGTTTTAGAATCTCCGTATAAGATACGGGAAAAATTGGCGTTTACAGCGCAAAAGCTGATCGCATATACAGCCGAAAATCGGCACTTCTATCAAAAGAGAGGATTTAAAATGTACGAAGACAAGACATTAGTTTGCAAAGAATGTGGTAAAGAGTTCGTATTTACTGCAGGCGAGCAGGAGTTTTACGCAGAGCGCGGTTTCCAGAATGAGCCTCAGCGCTGCAAGGCATGCCGTGACGCACGCAAGAATGCAGCTCGTGGTCCCCGTGAGTTCTTTACAGCGGTTTGCGCAGCCTGCGGCGGAGAAGCAAAGGTTCCTTTTGAGCCCAAATCCGATCGCCCTGTTTACTGCAGCGAGTGCTTTGCTAAGATGAAGGAGCAGGCGTAATTTGCCTGAAAATAATGGGGCGCTTTTGCGTCCCATTATTTTATCACTGAAATTAGTTTTTAAAGAGGTTTAATATGGAAATTACAAAAGAAACTCTTATTTCTGAAATAGTTGAGAATTGCCCTGAAGCTATGCCGGCTTTCCAAGCAATCGGAATGCATTGCATGGGCTGCGCGCTTGCAAGCGGTGAAAACCTTGAGCAGGCATGTTGTGCTCACGGCGTTGATACCGATGAGTTTATAACAGCGCTCAAGGCCTATCTAAAAACCGTTTGATTATATAATTAAAATTTTTAAGCGGCATTCCGCGGTATATTGCCGAGGAATGCTGTATTTTATTTTTGGAGTATTCAATGGACAATCGTCTTATGTCTTTGATCAAAAAAATCCCACAAGGTAAGGGAATAATCGATGTTGGGACTGACCATGGATATATACCGGCGTTTCTTGCTTCCAACGGTTATCCGGGAAATATCATCGCATCTGATATTAATGCTGCTCCTCTTAAAACCGGCATGCTCAACGCCAAAGCTGCCGGTGTGGAAGACAAAATCACCTTCATTCACTGCAACGGGCTTGAAAAATGTCCCAATCGGGATATTGACACAATTTTGATTGCCGGTATGGGGGGAGACACTATCTGCGGCATTCTTGACCGTGACGAATGGGTTATGGATGAGGCCTATTTGCTTATTCTACAGCCAATGAGCAAAGCAGAAGTTCTTAGATATTGGCTTGTCAACAATGGATTTGAAATAAAGTCCGAAGAGCTTTGCGAAGAGTGTGGACGCATTTATCAGATAATTACCTCACGCTTTGGCGGACATACAGAGCTTAATGATGCAGAGCTCTTTACCGGAAAATACGATCAGATTTATTCTTCACCCTGGTTTTATACTAAACTGTCAAAGCTTATAAAAAGTACGCAAAAAAGCATTTCGGGCTTAGATTGTTCTTCCGGCGTTGATATACTCACGCGTAAGAAGCTTACGGAAGAAGTATACGCGCAATTAATCGAAATGAAAACAAAATATATGGAGAAAAATAATGCCGCTTATTAAAGACATTTTTAGTTACCTGTGCGAGCTTGCTCCTCTTGAGCTGCAGCTTGATTTTGACAATGCGGGTTTTCTTATCGGAAAAGACGATTCTGTTTGCCGCAAAGCTCTTGTTTCGCTTGATGTTACCGAAAACGTTATCAAAGAAGCAGTAAGCGGCGGATATGAGATCATTATTTCGCATCATCCTGTAATTTTTTCCCCTGTAAAAAAAATTACGGACAAAAAACTGATTGATATCATAGAGCACAAGATTGCGGTAATCTCCATGCACACGAATCTTGATATTGCCGAAGGCGGAGTAAATGATGTATTACTGGAGCTTATAGGAGCAAAAAGGGAAGATTTTCTTGATGAAGATCACTGCGGAAGAATAGGATATTTGGCGCACGAATTAAAGCTAAGTTATTTTCTTGGTATTTGCAGAGACAAGCTTCATACAAATGGTCTCAGATATTATGATGCAGGCCGCTCTGTAAAGCGCATTGCCGTTCTCGGCGGCTCCGGCGGCGACGAAATAACGACCGCTTATGAAAAAGGTTGCGACACATATCTTACTTCAGATGTAAAATATCACCAATTTCTCCTCGCTCAAGAACTTGGAATAAATCTTATAGACGGTGATCATTTTGGTACCGAAGATCCGGTTATGGATGCGCTCTGCAAAAAGCTTTCAGCGCGTTTCCCGGATGTTATTTTTGTTAAATCGAAATGTCATTTACCGATAATTAAGTTTTTTTGACAGAAAAATCTGATACCGGAGAATAAATATGGCAAAAAAGAATAAGACAATATATTGCTGCACTGAATGTGGGAATGAGAGCAGTATCTGGTCCGGAAAATGTCCTAATTGCGGGGCATGGAATACTCTGAAAGAAGTTTCTTTTGACCGCAGCAGCGGCATAAAAAATCGTAGTTCATATTCTGCAATATCCAAGCCAAAAAAACTTTCTCAGTTAGAATCTACATCGGAGATTCGTTTTTCTACAGGAATTTCCGAGCTTGACAGGGTTTTAGGCGGCGGCGCGGTCGTAGGTTCGCTTGTATTGGTTGGAGGCGCGCCCGGAATAGGCAAATCAACGCTTCTTCTTCAAATGTGCGGAATGATGAACAATGATAACACTGTACTTTACGTCACAGGAGAAGAAAGCGAGCGGCAGCTGAAACTGAGAGCGGACAGACTTGGCGTAAATTGTGGGGAAGTATATGTTCTCGCAGAGACGGATCTTGATATAATAATATCCGAAATTAATGAACTTAAACCTGAAATTGTAATAATAGACTCTATTCAGACAGTATCCGGCGGTGATTCCGACTCTGCTCCCGGCAGTATAAGTCAAGTCAGAGAATGTACAATGCGAATTATGCGCATTACAAAAGAACTGGGTTTGACTGTTTTTGTCGTCGGCCATATAAACAAAGAGGGGAGTATTGCAGGTCCTAAAGTGCTTGAACATATGGTTGACTGCGTTCTGTATTTTGAGGGTGAGAGAAATACAAGTTTTCGCATTTTAAGGGCGGAAAAGAACCGTTTTGGTTCGACAAATGAAATCGGCGTTTTTGAAATGAACGAAAGCGGACTGCGATGTGTCGAAAACCCGTCTGAGATGCTGCTTGCAGGTAGACCGGACAACAGCCCCGGAACATGCGTTGCATGTGTCATGGAAGGGAGCAGACCCATTCTTGCAGAGGTTCAGGCCTTGCTCTGCCCATCGGGGTATAATGCCGCCAGACGGAGCAACGGTATTGACTACAACCGCTCCGCAATGCTGCTTGCCGTACTTGAGAAACGAGGGGGGCTTCCCGTATCCAAGTGTGACTCATACATTAATGTTATAGGAGGTCTTGAGCTTGATGAGCCTGCTGCGGATCTTGCCACGGTTATCGCAATAGCTTCAAGTTTCTGCGACAAACCGGTCGGCATGGATTTAGCTGCAATAGGTGAAGTCGGGCTCACGGGTGAAGTCAGAAGTGTCAATATGCTTAACCAACGACTCTCTGAAATAGCGAGGCTTGGTTTTAAGAGGTGTATTGTTCCGGCTCATACCAACAGCAAAATAAAACAGTTTGAAGGACTGAATGTTATACCAGTGAGCAGTGTCAGAGCCGCAATAAAGACGGTATTGGGAAAAAAATGAGTAATTTTGTCGAACACGCAAATCTTCCTCACAATGCAAGGCGCATATTAATCGGAGAGCAATATAAAGCTCTGTTGGATAAGGTTTTAATCGAGCTTGAAACAGAGCCGATATACTGTCCCGCAAACCCACATGTCAGCAAAAAACTGTCATCTCACGTTGACTTGTCGATACTTCATACAGGTTGCAACGAGATTTTTCTTGCGCCTAACCTTATGTCCTCACAGTTTACAAAATTGCTTGAAGATGCGGGAATCAAAACATTTTTTCCCAATGTCAGAATGACAGAAAAATATCCCACTGATTCGTATTTTAATCTTTGCATACTAAAAGAAAGCTTTTTTTATTCACCTAAAGTCTCTGAAAAGAGTATTGTTGATAATTTAACAAATAAAAAATTGAAACCAATCCCTGTCAAGCAGGGGTATTGCAGGTGCTCTGTCTGCATTGTAAACGACCGTTCAATAATAACTTCTGATAGGGGAATTGCCTCCGCAGCCCATGAAAACGGAATAAATTGTTTGCTGATTAGGCCCGGATATATTTCTCTTACGGGATATGATTACGGATTTATTGGCGGAGCGTCATTTAAACTGTCTGACGATAAAATTTGCTTTACCGGCACGCTTGACTGTCATCCGGATAAATCTCGAATATTTGATTATCTTTCGGCTAATAACGTGCAGCCTGTTTTCCTCACAAATGAGCCTATTTTTGATATCGGAAGCGCAATACCGCTCACAGAAAAATGATGTGAGCGGTACGAATTTATATATCGGACTTTTTCTTTCGTCCGATAGGATTGGCCATAGCTGCTTCGTGCAGCGAAGCATTGTCAAGATGTGTATAAATTTGAGTTGTATTAAGATTGCTGTGTCCCAAAACTTCCTGTAAAGCCCTTGTATCTACGCCGTTCTTCAACATCAGAGTCGCAGCTGTATGTCTCAATTTATGCGGAGAATATCTGCTTGCATCAAGTCCTGCTGCGAGCAGTTTTTTTTCTACCACCTGTTCAACTCCGCGCGGCGTTATCCTCTTATTTACACTGCTTATAAACAGCGCGTTAACCGCATCCGGATTTATTTTTCCATTGTCTCTGACACAAAGATAATCGTCAAGAGCCTCGCGACAGCCTTCAGCGAAGAAAACAACTCGTTCTTTATTGCCTTTGCCGAGAACTCTGACATGATCTTCATAAATATCCGTAAGATTCAATGCGCATAACTCCGAGACACGCAAGCCGCATGAAAGAAAAAGCATCAGAATTGCATAATCTCGATACTCAAATTTTCCTTCGCAGGCGGCAAGAAGCCGCTCACACTCATTTTCCTCGAGGTAACGTGGAAGAGAAGCCTGACGTTTGGGCATATCCAATTCCTGTGATATATTTTTTTCAAGTAAATGTCTTTTATTAACTATATAGTTAAAAAAGGATTTAACAGATGAAGTTCTTCTGCAGCGACTGGCCGCAGCAAGTGAGGAAGAAGAACCTTTCATTTCCGGTGAAAAACTTTGATATCTGTAAAGCTCCTCAATTTTAATAGTTTTGATAAAATCAATATCAATATCTGTAATATCTATTTCATTAAAAACAGCATTTACCGGGACAATGTGACGCCGGATTTTCAGAAATCGAAAGAAGATTTTTAAATCGGTATAATATGCAAAAATTGTTTTATCCGAATGACCGCGAACTGTGGAATGGTATTCTAAAAATTCCATAAGAATATCCGGAACGTCATTAATTTCGTTAAGATTCACCGAGAAATCAACCTCCGAAAAAATACCTACTTGATTTACATAATTCATTATACATTAAATTATTTGGCTTGTCAACTTCGTTAAATTGATATTATGCGAAGTTATATATGCCGA
>CAVHIP010000024.1:0-23788 GCA_963636125.1 Oscillospiraceae bacterium
GTTCAATATCAACGCCAAAATATTTGGAGTTGATAAGCAATGCAAAGTTTCCGCCATAGGCTATATCGAATTTCACATTGCCTAATCCGGGAACATTCGCTTCTACATCTCCGTAGAGAAGGAAAGACGGAACATTCGTAATAGTAACAGACTTGGCTTTGCAATGATCAACTGTCACTCTTGCTTTTATAAGCCCGACAGGACATTCAAGAGTAATATCTGTATATGGTTCTTTTGCTTCAACAAGACCGGTCTCTACTGCAACACTGCATGCGCCGATAGAGCCGTGGCCGCACATATTTACAAACCCGTCCCCTTCCATAAAGACGATGCCCAAATCTGCCTCGGGATTACATGGAGGAAGGATGATAGAGCCAAACATATCACGATGACCGCGCGGTTCAAGCATAAGAGCAGTGCGGATGTGATCGTAGTGCTTTTCAAGATAGTGCTTTTTCTCCATCATTGTATTGCCCGGAACATTTGGAATACCGCCAACAACAACTCTGGTAGGTTCGCCCATGGTATGGGAATCAACTGCATAGATGCTTTTTACAAACCTCATTGATTTACCTCCTTTGCATTAAACGATTAAATTATTGTTTTGGCTGCTTTTTGCGTTTTTTTAGAATATTGCTGATTATCATGCCGACGGAAACTGCGGCACCGACGTAACCAGAAATACTATACATGAAATTGATAAGCGTGCTCAGCGGGAAGAGGTATGAACATATCATGCCGACAACCGTCAAGAGCAGAATGCAGAGACGATATTTTAAGGATTTTTCGTCCTTGGCAATTTTGCCGCAGAAGCCCCATGCCATCGGACAGGCCGTCGTATATATCGCAAGAACTATGACAACCATAAAGAGAAGGCGCGCACCGGGACCGAGCTGACCGGCAAGCTCCAGATTCGGAACCTGCGAGGTGCCGACAACGCTGAGATTTCCGAATATTGCCATTACAATCACGGCAAGCGCCGCGTGGAAAAACGTAACTCCGAAGATAGTGGCGGCAGTAGTGGTTTTCTTATTGGGAGCGGTAGCGCCCATGGACGGCAGAGCGGGAGTAAGCGTCAGCATGCAGAAGCAAGGGTAAAGGATACCGGCGATCCACCATGTCGGCGCCGCTTTTGAAAGATGCAGAGTTTCAAGCGTCGCTTCCGTTGCGGAGAAGTCGGCCTTAAGGAGAGTCACGCAGCCGACGATAATGGTCAGCGCCGCCATGAAAGGAGAAATAAGGCCGATGACCGATGTGAGCTTACGAAGGCCGAACCAGACAGTTATAACAGCCGCAGTGGCCATTACAGCAGAACCCGCGACAACGGGAATGCCGAAATACTGGTGAAGCGTAGTGCCGGCGCCGGAAAGCATGATAAGATAGCAGCCACCGACAAGAATGGCGCAGAACCAGTCAAGAATCGAGCCGACGGTTTTGCCGAAATAATAAGTAAAGAGGGATGTGCATTGCTCCGGCGGAAGCTCCTGCCCTTTATTGAACAGTTCCCTTGTAAAAAGAAAATAGATAACAAAAGAAATTATCATGGCTCCGACAGCGCCCTTAATGCCATAAGTGATAAAGAAGGACAGGCATTCTGAGCCGGTTGCAAAACCGGAGCCTATACAGGTGCCGATAAAAGCGCCGCCAAGTTTAATTGCCGTGGAAAGCTGAACTTTATTTTTGTTTTCCATCGTGACATCTTCTCTCTCTTTTTTACTTGGAAACAAATCGGTGAAAATATATTCCCCCAGTTGTCATGTTAAAAAATAAATCAACTTTTCAGAAAAGTCAAGAGCCGATTTTTGCTGAAAACGCCGAATTTCTGTCTTTTTCAAAGCGAAAAGACGATGCGTTATTTTTGTATCCAACATCGTTCAAAAATAAACGATCCGGCATTGTGAGATTAATCACAATTATTGAGAGACCGATTTTTACAATAGGTAATCTGTAAGCAGCAGAAAAGCGCATAGATTTGAACTTACAATTCATAATCTATGCGCCGTGTTCAATATATAACATCTATTTATCAAAAATAAATATAAATCTTTTGAAAAACGTTATGTATTTTAAAATAGCACGAACTTTAGTTGCTTAAAGCATGTCAAATTTTCACTTCAATTTTTGTATCTTTTGCACAATTTCATTCGGAAAATATTGATTGTACAGCCACTTGCCCACTTTCCGGGCGTCATTGAGCATCTCATCGTAACGGCGAAGAAAATATTTTCCGGCATCGGTCAAGCGGGAATTTCCGCCGCTTGTACCCCCGGCCGTACTCGCAATGACAGGTACGCCGAGCGATTTTTCAAGATTTTTGATGCTTTTCCAGCTCTTTGAATATGATATTCCGAGACAGTCGCTTGCCAATTGGAGCGAGCCGGTTGTCTCCACAAGATTCAAGACACTGCTTAGCTCGGCATTCATTACAGTACCGTCCGTTAAAAGGCTGAGCTCCATGGAAGCGTGCATCTTTCCGCCCGTGCGGCGCTGCTCCTCGTAGGCTCGCAGCTCTTCGGGAAATTTTGTGCCCTGAGCGCGCATACAGACAGCCGAGTCATCAACATCGATATGTTTTATTTCGTCCGCATGCTCTGCGGAAAATCCGCGCATGCCGCCGGTGCCGTCATAGTCGCTCAGCATTTTCATGGCTCGCGCCGTCAGCATGATAGGGTGACCGGAGGCGCCATTATATCGCGGTATTGCCGCAATAGCATCCTCAACGTCAAGCAGCGCCTCGCATGTTTTTTCACTGACAAACGGCGTGTCCGCCGGCAGGACAAGGACCTTGTCCGCGCGTGTCTTCAGCTTCTCAGCGCCAAGCAGTACCGAATCGAGCATCTCGGACTCTCTGTATTGCCGGTTTACCGCGATTGTAACGGCGCAGTTCTCTATGTGCTTTTTTATAATACTGTCCCTGTATCCCACAACAACGGCAATCTCCCTGACCGGAACGGAGTTGAACATATCAATCTCATGCATAAGCAGACTTTTCCCGCCGATATGGATGAGCGGTCTCGGTACCTTCGTTTCAGCCGGCTTTCCGGCGGCAAGAATAACCGCAGCTGTATTCATATGCATCCCTCCTTAAAATGTTGCAGATAAGGTACGCCAATTACTTCAGACGCAAATTTTGCTTTCAAAATACTCCTCAGCGGCTTTTGAATCGCGGCGGATCTGCTCGGAAAGCTTTTCAAAGTTTTCAAACTTTGTTTCGGGACGCAGGAATTTATAGAACTCCACACGCGCCTGTCTGCCGTAAAGATTGCCGGAATAATTGAGCAGATGACTTTCCACGCTTACTCTGCCGCCGTTTTCAACCGTCGGCCGTATGCCGATATTCGTAACCGCAAGATAGCTCTCCCCGTCTATATATGCCTTTGAAGCGTATACGCCGAATTTCGGAATCAAAACCCCGTCGGGGAAAAACATGTTTATTGTGGGCGTGCCGAGCTTGTGCCCCAAGTGGTAGCCGGAATGGACGGTGTCGGAAAGCGTATGCGGATGGCCGAGAAGCTTTCGCGCGTTTTCCATATCTCCGTTGCTTATAAGCTCCCTTATCCAAGTAGAGCTAATCACCCTCCCGTCCATACAAAGGGGCGGAATTATATCGCAGCCGATGCCGAGAGGCGCGCAGTAATCGCGGATAAGCTCTGCCTTACCTTCGCCCCGGTAGCCGCAGCTGAAATCATGCCCCATAACTATCCAGCTCACATTCAGCTGGGCAACTATGTTATCGACAAAATCTCTCCACGGCATACGCATCATATGGCGATTGAAATGAAGAAAGACTATATTGTCTATCCCGTAGCAGCGGCGAATTATCTCTTCCCTGTCGGTCGCGCTGCTTATAAGCTTCACGTCGCTTCCGAACACGAGAGTATCGGGATGCACGTCAAAGCTCAGCACGGAGGGCATTGCGTTGATTTCCGCGGCGCGCTCCTTCGTGCGCTTGAGAAGCTCCCCATGTCCGAGATGCACCCCGTCAAAAAAGCCGAGCGCGATTACTCTTTTGCGTTCCTCCATCACTTAAACCTCAAAAAAACTTTTTACTGTATAAAGCCTACCGTTTTCAACACGACCGAGCATCAAAAACTCGCCGTTTTCGGAATACACCCTGTATTTTCCGTCCGGTGCGGAGCATATCGCGTCATTACCGCAGCGAATCCGCTTTTCCTGCCTTTCGTCCGCAATAAGCCGTAGGTACTCCGAAAAGAGCGTGTCAACGGGAATAATAAGGCTTTCCGCCTCGCCGGATGCCGCTTTTTGCTCGATTTCCTCAAGAGTATACGCATTATCTACCGAAAAACTGCCCACGCTCACACGTCTGAGCGCGCTCATGCATCCGCCGCAGCCGAGCGACCTGCCTATATCATCGCATAACGTGCGAATATAGGTCCCCTTGGAGCAGGTTATATCGAGGATATAATCATCCGCGTCGCGACCGGCAAGAGAAATATTTTCAACACGGACACTGCGGCCTTTTCGCTCAACCTCTCCTCCGCTTCTGGCGATTTTATAAAGCCGCTGACCGTTAACTTTGATTGCGGAATACATCGGCGGTATCTGGACAATATCACCGGTAAATAATTTCAGACACTCTTCAAGTCGTTCTTGCGTTATGTAAACCTCATTTTCTGAGATAACGTTGCCTGTAATGTCCTGCGTATCGGTAACAACGCCCAATCTGAGAGATGCGATATATCGCTTTGTCTGCGCCTCGGAAAATTCGACGGCGCGCGTAGACCTGCCGAGGAAAACCGTAAGCAAGCCCGTAGCCATTGGGTCAAGCGTGCCGGAATGGCCTATGCGGCGCTGGTGCATAATGCCTTTGAGCTTTATAACCACATCATTGCTTGTCCACCCCTGCGGCTTGTCCACAAGGAGAATACCGTTCATTTACAAACCTCTTCAATAACTTCCATAAGCATACGCACGGCGCGCTCGGGATCTGCATCTATCGTACAGCCTGCGGCGGCGGCATGGCCTCCCCCGCCGAAAACCTCGCAGATTTTGCTTGCGTTGATACCGTCTGCCGTACGCACCGAGACGCGGCTTATATTTTTTTCTTTTTCTCTCACAGTGACAGAGATTTTAGCCTTTTCCGCTCTCGCCGCAAGGCTTGCGATATCGTCCATATCATCTTCGTCTGCTCCGCACTGCGCAATCATGTCCTGCGTAACGACGGCAACGGCAACCTCGCCGTCTCTGAAAAAGCGCATGCCGGAATAAATCAGCCCTTCAAGCTTCATTTTTGCAGCGGAGATTTTGTTGAAAAAAGCGAGATTTACGCCTTTATTATCCGCTCCCGCTTTCAGAAGCTCGGCTGCGGCGGCAAAAGTTTCGGCGGATGTATTGCTGTATTTGAAGCAGCCGGTATCCGTGGAAACGGCCATATATAAAAGCGTCGCTTCCTCGGCTGTCGGCTTTATCTTCATGCTTTTAAGAAGCTTCAAAATTATCTCGCCGCAGGCCGCTCTGTTCGCTTCAAGCAGCGTCTCGACGGCATACATGGTGTTTGACGGGTGATGGTCAATGCAGAGATTCGCGGTTTCTTCAAAGCCGCGCGGGAAAAGCGACTTTTCGGCAATATCAACCGCAACAACGCATTCCGGCAGATAGCCTTCGGGCGCAACGAACTTTCCCACATAGGCGTTGAGCTTGTCCGTAAAATCCGAATTTCGGTAAAGATACGCGATTTTGCCGGATCGCCGCAAGGCGCTGCATAATGCCGCGGCGCTGCCTGCGGTATCCCCGTCGGGGTTGCGATGCGTCAGGATGAGATAACTGTTTTTCTCCTGCAGATACTTTGCGCATTCAGTATAATTCATTGCTGTTCATCCTCATCATGCTTAATATTGAGAGAGTTTATGACACTGCTGACATGCGCGCCGTACTCGATGCTGTGATCCATTTCAAATACGAGTTCGGGGGTATAGCGCAGATTGAGCGAGGTGCCCAGCTCATGGCGAAGCCAGCCGGAAGCGGATTTAAGGCCTTTCTTAAATTCCTTCTCATCGCTCATTCCCATAACGGACAGCCAGATCTTTGAGTAGCGCAGATCTCCGGTTGTCTCAACTCTGGTAACGCTTATCATGCCCTGCTGTACTCTCGGATCTTTCACCTCGCGCAGGAGCTTTGAAAGAGCGTATTGTATATCGTCATTTGTTCTTGCCAATTTATTGGACGGCATATTTTTCTCCTTTTATACTCTTCAATTTTTGAAGAACCGTAAGTTTTATATAACTTAGCAAAAACGGGGCGCCGTAAAGCTCCCCGTTTTTATACGACTGTCAGGGGTTTATCTGCTCCATAACAAAGCATTCGATAGTATCGCCCACCTTGATATCGTTGAATTTCTCCACCTGCATACCGCACTCGTAACCGGATGCGACTTCTTTCACGTCATCCTTAAAACGTCTGAGGGAGGCGAGATTGCCTTCGTGGATGACAATATTGTCTCTAAGCACACGCACTTCGCAGCCGCGCTGTATCTTACCGTCTGTGCAGTAGCAGCCGCAAACCGTGCCGACCTTAGATACTTTATAGGTTTCACGAACCTCGGCATGTCCGATAACAGCTTCTTTGAATTTAGGCGCAAGCATACCCTTCATTGCCGCTTCTATCTCGTTTATGCAGTCATAGATAACGCGGTACATACGCATATCGACATTGCTGCGCACGGCGCTGTCTCTCGCGGCGTTATCGGGGCGGACATTGAAGCCTACAATAATCGCGCCGGATGTAGCGGCAAGCATAACATCGGATTCGTTGATGGCGCCGACGCCGCTGTGGATAACCTTCACACGAACTTCATCGTTGGAAATTTTTTCAAGCGAAGTTTTGACCGCCTCGGCGCTGCCCTGAACATCCGCCTTGACTATAATATTAAGTGTCTTCATCTCGCCGGCTTGAATCTGGCTGAACAGATCTTCAAGGCTGACCTTCTTCGTACCGCCGTTTGCGGCGTTATTCTGACTTATGCGGCGCTCCTCGGCAAGCTCTCTGGCCATACGTTCATCAGCGACTGCGTTGAACACATCGCCGGCTGTCGGAACCTCGCTCAAGCCGGAAATTTCAACGGGCATGGACGGAGTCGCCTCGCTGACGCGCTGTCCTTTATCGTTGATCATGGTGCGCACACGACCGACACATGTGCCGGCAATGATAATATCGCCCAGTTTCAACGTGCCGTTCTGTACGAGAACGGTCATTATAGGACCGCGGCCTTTATCAAGCCTTGCTTCGATAACGGTACCCTTTGCGGCGCGGTTTGGATTGGCCTTGAGCTCCTGCACTTCGGCGAGAACAACGAGATTTTCAAGCAGATTATCTATGCCCATACCGGTTTTTGCGGAGATGGGGCAGATAATGGTATCGCCGCCCCATTCTTCGGAAACGAGGTCATACTCGGTAAGTTGCTGCTTAATGCGCTCGGGATTGGCGCCGACGGTATCCATCTTGTTTATCGCAACAACAACGGGGATATTTGCCGCTTTGGCGTGGTTGATGCTCTCAACCGTCTGTGGCATGATGCCGTCATCCGCCGCGACGACAAGTATCGCTATATCGGTTACCATTGCGCCGCGGGCGCGCATGGATGTGAATGCTTCATGTCCCGGAGTGTCGAGGAAAGTAATCGGACGACCGTTGATTGACGTAGTATAGGCGCCGATATGCTGTGTAATTCCGCCCGCTTCGCCTGACGCGACGTGGGCATTTCTTATATAGTCAAGAAGCGATGTCTTGCCGTGGTCAACGTGACCCATGACGACGACAACAGGCGCTCTGTCAACAAGGTCTTCCGCCTTGTCCTCATGATCGTCGATGAGCTTTTCCTCAACCGTAACAATGACTTCTTTTTCTACCTTGCAGCCGAGCTCCATCGCGACAAGCGCGGCGGTATCATAGTCGATTATCTCGGAAACGGAGGCAAACACTCCCATCTTGAAAAGCTGCTTGATAACCTCGGAGGCGGTTTTCTTCATTCTGGAGGCAAGATCGCCGACGCTGATCTCATCCGGAATCTGAACCTTGAGCTGCTGTTTCTTGGCAATCTCAAGCTGGAGGCGATTCATCTTGTCGCGCTCTTCCTGACGCCGCTTTGCGCTCGCCGCCTGCTGGTTGGTGCGTTGTTTCGGCTTGCTGTTGATTTTCTCCTTATTTGTGCGGCGCATACTGTCGTTGCCCTTGATGCCCGCCATATCTTCGAATTTTTCGTTGTATTTTTCTATGTTGACGGCCGCGCCTCCACGGGTATCGACAACACGCTTCTCGGCAACCTTTCTGGGAACATGGGGTTTGTTCTGCTTTTCCGCCGATGCCGTCTGTTGCTGCGGCTGAGGTTGGGACTGAGAAGGCTTTGCGCTCTGAGAAGGCTTAGCAGCCGGCTTTGCCGTGTCGCCTTTCTTGCTTTGAGGAGTGGGAGCCGTTTTCTCGCTCTTCGAAGGTTCCGGAGCCGGGGCGGCTTTGAAGACATCCTCAAGACTTGCGACTTCGTTATGCTGGGTCATATACTCAAAGATGATATCCAGCTCGGGATTTTCAAGAACCTGCATATGATTTTTGGGAGGCGCTACATAGTCGGTCAGGATCTGTGAAATTTCCTTCGATGCGACATTAAAATCCTTTGCTACCTCATGTATTCTGTATTTTATAATCATCGCCATATATTATTCCTCCCTTTTCCCTTGACGTTTGTTTTTCTCTTTTGAAGTGCTTTTTTTGCGTCGAACAGCTTTATCGTATCTCGCGCCGAGCTTTTCCGCGGCTTCGGTATATTTCTCCGGCTCAGACTCCGCAAGCCCTTTTACAAATGCGCTTGCAAAGCCAAGATCGGTAATCGCCGCCATGGAACAGCCCCCTGCGCCGACTTTTGCCGAAATTTCTTCTTTTGTGTACGGCGCATCAATCATGATCGTTTTGCGTCCGTTCACGAATTGCGCCGCTCGCTTACGCGCGTTGTCCGAAGCGTCGGAGGCAAGGATCAGCAGCTTGGCTTTCCCGCCCTTGCAGGCTGCGCCGGCATTCGTCTCGCCTATCTCTATAGCGCCGGCCTTGCGCATCATGCCAAGCAGATTAAGGCTTTTTTCACTCATGCTCCGCCTCCATCTGTTGGGTAAGCTGTTCGTATATTTCCGGAGGAACGGGAGATGCAAACGCCCTTTCAAACGCTTTTGATTTTATGGCCTTTTTGAGACATTCGGGATTGGGGCACACATAGGCGCCTCTGCCTGAAGCCTTCCCCTTAAAATCAAGGCTTATATCGCCGTCGGCCGACCGAACGGCCCTGATAAGTTCCTTTTTGGGCTTCATCTCACGGCAGCCGAGACACTGCCGCATAGGTATTTTTTTCTGCAAAACTGCCGCCTCCTTAATAATTCAATTCAAATATTCCTTGCCCTTGTCCGTTTATGCTTCGCTCTCGGGCTTGATGTCTATCTTGAAGCCGGTAAGCTTCGCGGCAAGGCGCGCGTTCTGCCCTTCTTTGCCGATTGCAAGAGAAAGCTGAGCATCGGGAACAATCACACGGCAGCTCTTTCCGTCCTCCAGCATGGTGACGCTGATAACTTCGGACGGTGACAGCGCCGCTGCGATATATTCTTCCGGATTTTCGCTGTACTTGATTATATCTATCTTTTCGCCGTTGAGCTCTTCGACTATGCTTGCAACACGCCCGCCCTTGGGACCTACGCAGGCGCCGATCGGGTCAACATTCTCGTCTGCCGACCACACTGCCATCTTGGTGCGGCTTCCCGCTTCGCGGGCGATCGATTTTATTTCGACCGTACCGTCATAAATCTCGGGAACTTCAAGCTCGAAAAGACGTTTGACAAGGCCGGGATGAGTGCGGCTGATGAGGACCTGAGGGCCGCGTGTCGAATTCCTGACTTCGACAACATAGACTTTTATACGGTCACCCTCTCTGATGCTCTCGGTCTTTATGCGTTCGTTGGCAGAGAGCATCGCCTTTGTGACCTCGCTGTTCGATGAAATATCTATGGAGATATTTCCGTTTCTCGGATCTATATGAGAAACAACGCCCGTGAGCAGTTCATGTTCCTTAGAGGTAAACTCTTCATATATTATGCCGCGCTCCGCTTCACGGATGCCCTGAATGATGACCTGCTTTGCTGCCTGAGCGGCTATGCGTCCGAATTTCTTGGTTTCAACGGGTACAGGGAGAGTGTCGCCTATTTTGGCGCGACGGCTCAATTTTTTAGCCGCCTCTATGTTTATCTCATGCGAAGGATTCTCGACCTCATCGACAACCGTCTTGAGAACGTTCATCTCAATACGCTTATTTTCTTCTTCCAGAATTATCTCGACATTATCATCGCAATCGGGATTATCGCGGCGAAAAGCGGCCAGCATTGCCTGCTTGATTTTATCGTACATGTAATTTCTGGGTATGCCCTTTTCTTTTTCAATGTCTTCAATTGCTTCGAAAAAATCTGCGTTCATTGTAATATCTCCGTTCAGCTAAAATAAGTGAATTTTTTATATTGAAACATGCAGTTTGACCTGCGCCGTCTGCGCTTTGTCAAAACTCAGCTTTCTGTCCGCGAAAATGATTTCAACCCTGCCGTTATCGTACCCGGAAAGCTTGCCGACAAAAACCTTGCTGCCTTCAAACGGCTGATACAATCGAACCTCGACCTCGCTGCCCATAAATTGCGCGAAATCGGATGCGCGTTTAAGCTCTCTTTCCGCGCCGGCAGAGCCGACCTCAAAAACATAGCTGTCGGGTATGGGATCGGCCTCGTCCAATATCGGATCAAGCGCGCGGCTTATCGTCTCGCAGTCATTTATCGAAACGCCGCCCTCTTTGTCGATATACACTCTCAAATACCAAGTGCCCGCTTCGCGCACGTATTCGACATCCCACAAGCTGCAGCCGGCCTCGCTAACTACATCCCGCGCAAGCTCCGTCACCTTGTCCGTGATCTTGCTCATATCTTTTCTCCATTCATACTATCATATAGCTCATATAGCCGCTTTAAAATCGGCGAAACCCTTATCGTTCGACATCATACATGCCGAAAAAGTTTCGCAAAAAAGAGTGGACCGCAGCCCACTCTGACACAAACATGATACTAACCTTAATTAATATAGCACCTGAATTGTATTTTTGCAAGTATTTTTTTCGTTAATTGCTTCCCTATTTCGCTCACTGCGGAAGCGGCTTTTCGAACTTTTTTATAGTGCGTCCGACAAGCTTCCAAAACAGCCTTATAAGCTTCGCCGCGCAATATGATACGACAAGGAGCAGCAGGAATATCAAAATCGAATATTTTGGCGCAAATATAAGCTTCTGACACCAATACGCCGAGAAAAATGTGTGCGTGAGCCAAATAAAAGTGGATTCCTCGCCTATCTTGCCGAGCACATTGAAAATCGGCTTGAAGATACGCAGAGGCAGTAAAACGGTTATGCAGGAAATAAAAATCGCGCTGTTGATGAAGTCATAAAAGAGATAATTATATAGATGAATGTAGAAAAGAGCCGCCATACATATAAGCGAGGCCACACACCATAACGGTTTTCCCGCGCAGTTTTGCTTTATTCTGTCCAGAAGACCGTATTTGGCGAAGATGCATCCCAGCAGAAACGCGGGGAAAATTTCAAGCACTTCTTTTGTTTTGTGCCAAAAGACAGACGAAGCAAGGGGTTCAAGCGCAGGCAGCTCGATAATCGCAGGCGCGATATAATTGCAGAAGGCGCTGTATATCAGCAGAATGAAAAAATCCGTAAAAATATCGCCTTTCGCCCGATCGATAAACCGTTTCGTCAGCGGGAAAAGTACCAGCAGGACAACAAACGGAACAATAAACCACCATTCCTCATTGAATGTACAGCTGAGGCCGAGCGCATTATAAATAATCTCTTTTAAGAGACCGGTCTGCATATTCCTGAAAAGATAAATTGAGATGGGCGCTGTCAGAATATATACCTGCCAGACCGCTTTATAAAGCCCTTTCACGCGATTTGCGACAAGACTTGTTATATCATCGGTTTTCAGCGAAGATAGATAAGTGCCGTATCCGCTCAGGAAAAGGAACATGGGCATGCAGATTCTGCCGAACTGACCGATATACGTAGAAAGAGTCGTTTCTCCGAAGGAGCACAGCGAAATAAAACTTACACCCTCAAGGATTTTATGCGGGTAGGCAAAAAGATGGTGATAGAGCATAAGGCAGATTGCCGCGCCTTTTATGATTTTTGTGTCATTTTTTGTAAAATTCACGGCAATCCTCCGTATGTTTATAGGTCAATGCTGAATGTTGCCGAATATTATAAAAATCAGTTGAGGAAATCTCTGAGTTTTCTGCTGCGGCTGGGATGGCGCAGCTTGCGCAGAGCCTTGGCCTCAATTTGGCGGATACGCTCACGCGTAACGTTGAATTCTTTCCCGACTTCTTCAAGTGTGCGGGAACGTCCGTCAACTATTCCGAAACGCAGTTCCAAAACCTTCTTCTCTCTCGGGGCGAGAGTTTCAAGCACTTCTTCAAGCTGTTCGCGCAAAAGGGAATACGACGCGGCCTCGGCAGGCTCGCTCGCGTCCTCATCGGGGATGAAATCGCCCAGATGTGAATCTTCCTCCTCGCCTATAGGCGTCTCAAGGGAAACAGGCTCCTGCGCAATCTTGAGGATATCGCGCACCTTGTCAACGGGCATATCCATTTCCTTTGCGATTTCCTCGGCAGTTGGGTCATGCCCAAGCTCCTGCAAAAGCTGACGCGAAACGCGGATGGTCTTGTTTATGGTTTCCACCATATGAACGGGAATGCGTATTGTTCGGGCCTGATCGGCTATGGCGCGGGTAATGGCCTGTCTTATCCACCATGTGGCATAGGTTGAGAACTTATATCCCTTTGTATAGTCAAATTTCTCGACCGCCTTGATAAGGCCCAAATTACCTTCCTGAATGAGATCGAGGAAGAGCATGCCGCGGCCTACATAACGCTTCGCTATGGATACGACAAGGCGCAGATTTGCCTCGGTCATACGGCGTTTTGCGGTCTCATTGCCCTCCGCCATTTGCTTTGCGAGAACGGTTTCCTCCTCCTGAGTGAGAAGCGCAACCTTTCCTATTTCTTTCAGATACATACGCACAGGGTCATCCGTGGAGAAGCTGTCTATAAGGGCATCGGTGTTGGCAAGCTCTTCTTCGGTTACCTCGTCAATGCTCTCTATCTCCTCAACCTCGGGAGAGATCTCATCGATCGGCGGAAGCACGTCCGGAGTCTCGTAGTCTATTCCGTTTGAGTCAAGAGACTCATAAAACTTTGTCTCCGTGTCGCTGTCAACATTAAGCTCGTTAAGAAGAGCAAGATCTTTGGTTGAAAGGCTTCCCTTTTTCTTGCCCTTTTCGATAAGCTCGGCAAGCTTCTCCTCGGGTGTTTTCTGATTCTCGACTTTATCCGCGGTTTTTTTCTTGGATGACTTGCCGTTTTTGGTTTTGGTCTCGTCCGCAGAATTTTCGTCAAGAATGGTATCAGCCATTTTTTCAAGTTCCTCTTCGGAAAGTATGGTTTCGTCTTTCATATCTCTTACCTCTTCATTTTTTTGCCATGTCATAGGCTGTATTTTGTTTTTCGCGTATTATGGCGTTGAAATCGGGTTTTCCACTTTTCTGTTCTTTTTCTGTTTTTATTCTTTTGACATAATCCGCCATAGTCTGACGGCTGTCGGACAAATTTTCCGGCTTCTGCGTTATCGCAATAAAAAGGCTCATTTCCTCGGTGGAAAGCTCGCCCGCAAGCGTAGCGGGGTTGATCGTCCGCTGTTCTTTCAGCATAGTACATATTACGGAGTAAATATGCCTCAGGACATCGGATGAGAAGTCATCCTCACCGGGGAGATGCGCGGAGATAAGCTCCGGCTCCAAATAAAGAAGTCTTATAACGCCTTCCTCCGCAATGGCTGATGTCGGATTGTCATAGCGAAGCTGTTTATCCGCCGGCTGCATCATTTGTTCCGGCCTTAAAAATGACTTCTGTTCATCTCTCGCCGTCTTTGAAGTCAGGCTCTTTCTGACTCGCTTTACTTCACCGGCAATAACATTTCCATCAACAGACGCAAGTTCTGCAACACGCTTTGCGTAAACTTCCCTTTCGACAGCTCCGGGAAAACTTGCAACAAGTTTTGTCGCTTCCTTGAGAAATGCCGTTCTCTGATCCGGAAGGGACAGATCATACTTCGCTTTGACGGCGTTGAGTCTGTAATCAGCCTGATCTTCCGACGCTTCTATAAGATTGCGGAATGCGCCGGCGCCCTTTTGCTTGATAAATTCATCCGGATCCTTTGCGCCGGACATACTCAGAATTTTGACCTTGACATCAAGCTTTTCAAAAATTTCTATCGCGCGTTTCGATGCTTTTATTCCGGCATTATCATTGTCGTATGCAATAATCACTTGGGAAGTGTATCTTGAAATAAGCGATGCCTGTTCTCTCGTAAGAGAAGTGCCGAGTGATGCAACCGCGGAATCGAATCCCGCCTGATGAAGAGACACTACGTCTACATTCCCTTCTGTCAGGATTATATATCCGCTTTTGGAATTTTTTGCCAGATTCATTGCAAATAGATTTCTGCTTTTACTGAACACGGCAGTTTCGCGACTGTTAAGATATTTCGGTTCACCGTCGCCGAGAATACGCCCGGAAAAGGCTATAACCTTGCCGGTCACATCGATGACAGGAAACATCAATCGGTTTCTGAATGTATCATATATGCCTTTATTTTTTTCGCTTCTTTTTGCCAGGCCGGCCTCAAGCAGATCCGAATCGGAGTATCCTTTTTGCCGCATTGCGTCCACAAGACTGTTCCACGTGTCCGGCGCGCAGCCGAGGCCGAATTTTTTTGCAATCGCCGGGCTTATCTGCCTTTTTGCCATATATTCGCACGCCGGCTTCCCGGCAGGGGTTGAGAGCTGACTGTAGAAAAAGTTTGCGGCGTCCTTGTTGAGAGCGATAATGCGCGCCTTTTTTTTGCTTTCCGCATCATACTGCTGCTCCGGCATGG
Organism: Oscillospiraceae bacterium; assembly: GCA_963636125.1. Taxonomy (GTDB): domain Bacteria; phylum Bacillota; class Clostridia; order Oscillospirales; family Oscillospiraceae; genus Limivicinus. Next base: position 15,025 of record CAVHIP010000024.1, read on the forward strand.
GCATTCCCGCTCTGCGCGCAAGCTTTTCAACAGCTTCTGGGAATGTTAGATTTTCAATTTCCATGATGAAGTTGATAACTCCGCCGCCTTTGCCGCAGCCGAAACAGTGATATATCTGTCTGTCGGGCGACACCGAAAAGGATGGGGTTTTTTCATTATGGAATGGGCAGAGACCGAATATGTTGGAGCCGCTTCTTTTGCCGAGATGCACATACTCGGAAACAACATCGACAATATCGTTTCTTTCAACAAGCTCTGTCAAAAAGCTCTCTGAAAAAGCCACTCGAGTCCCTCCCCTTTTTATAAAATCGCAAAAGTGTTATTTGACGGTCCATGCAAACGGAATAAACTTTTCTCCGTATTTTTCCATGGCATATCCGTCTGTCATGCCGGAAATATAATCGATAACGGCGCGCTCCACGCCCTCTTTTTCAACTATGCCGCCTAAATCCTCGGGAAGCTCCTCGGGGTGGGCGCAGTAATATTCGAACAGGGCGCTGAGTATTCCGTCGACCTTGCTCTCCTCGCCCTTTGCGACGGGATTGGTATAAATATCGGAATACATGAAGCCATGGAAAAAGTCAAACGTTTCCTGCATTTCAGGCGACATTTTAAGCGCGCCCTCTTTGCTGTTTTTGATAAGATCGGTTATGAAAGAATTAATTCTCTCGCTGTTTCTCTCTCCGCAATTGCGGCGTATAAGCTCGGGAACCTGCTCATTTGAGAGTATTCCGGCACGGATAGAGTCATCAAGGTCATGATTTATATAGGCGATACGATCGCAAAGACGCACGGCGACAGCTTCGGGCGTATCATCCGGCGCGCCGTGGGTATGGTGGAGAATCCCCATTCTTGTTTCATAGCAGAGATTCAGCCCTTTTCCATCGCTCTCAAGCAAATCCACAACCCGGAGGCTCTGCTCATAGTGCTTGAAGCCGCCGGAAAAAATACGATCAAGCGCTCTCTCGCCGGCATGTCCGAACGGAGTGTGGCCAAGGTCATGCCCGAGCGCGGCGGCCTCGACAAGATCTTCGTTGAGCATCAGCGCCCTTGCGACAGTTCTTGCCAGACGGCTAACCTCAAGAGTATGGGTAAGGCGCGTACGGTAATGATCCCCCTCCGGCTGGAGAAAAACCTGCGTTTTATGCTTGAGACGGCGGAACGATTTCGAATGAGTTATTCTGTCAATATCTCTCTGAAAGCACGTCCTTATGGAGCACTCGCTCTCTTGGCGAAGGCGGCCGGCGCTGTTTTCCGCCAGCATGCCGTATTCCCCGATTATATGATGCTCAAGCTTTTCTCTTTCTTCTCTGGGACAGGACATCTCGGCACCTCCCTCATGAAAAAACAATATAAGAGCAATGAAACCTCTTCCATTACTCTTATACGACGCAAAAAATTTTTTTCCATTTTTTATTTTGCAAATTTTTTATCACGATTTCCGTGGCTGTTTTTATTTTATCGGCACGGCTTTGAAGCACTCGCCTGTTATCTTTACTTCTGCGCTTCCGGATGTAACATCGATTATTTTGGTTTTAAATGCATCGATTTTCTCTTCCGGCACGAGAACCTTTATCGTGACCGCCGCCGCGTAGTCCATACCCGACACCACGCCGCCCGCGGACGATATCTCGTTTTTCAGCCGCTCAGCCTGAGAATAGTTGCACGGAAGCTCACATTCTATCCATCGGCGCACAACCGAAATTCCCGCCGCATCGAGCGCGTCCTTCGCGCTTTTTGTATAGGCGCGCAAAAGACCGCCGGCGCCCAAAAGCACGCCGCCGAAATATCTCGTCACAACGCATACGACATTAGTGACTCCCTCACGGCGCAACACTTCAAGCATCGGAATTCCGGCGGTACCCTGCGGCTCCCCGTCATCTCCGTATCGTTCCGCTCCGCCGCAGATTATATAGCACCAGCAGTTATGCCGCGCGTCATAAAACTTTTTCTTCGTTTCGGCGATGAAATTTTTGGCTTCGTCCTCGGTCTCAACACATCTGACATGTCCTAAAAACCGGGAGCGTTTTTCCGTATACTCGCTCTCGCCTCTGCCGGTTGGGATGAAATATTCAGTCATTTTCCCAATCCTCTCTCGGTTCGACATAGCCGGGTATATATTTTTTTACTCTGCCGAAAATCTCCGGTGTCACGACAACTTCCGCGCTGATATCGTCATCGTTATATTCCATGGTGACAACCGCCGACTCGCGGCGGAGCATATCCACAACTCCCGCGTCTGTATACGGTATTTTCAGCTTTACATGATGGCTGCCTCTGTCGAGCATTTCAAGGAGCTTTTTTATCAGCTCATCTGTCCCCTCCCCGCTTTTCGCGGAAAGGCAGACAATGTCATCGCCGTGCGGCAGAATGCCGAAATACGCATCGCACTTATTGAAAACCCTGATGCACGGCGTGGATTCCGCGCCAAGCCGACATATAAGCTCGTTGACAACCCTCGCCTGTTCCTCCCATTCGGAATTTGAAATATCTATTACATGCAAAAGGACATCCGCAAAGCTCAGCTCCTCAAGCGTTGCCTTAAAGGCCTCGATAAGATGCGTCGGCAGTTTTCTTATAAAGCCAACCGTGTCTGAAAGCAGGACCTCGGTTGTCTCGTTGAGACGGAGTCTCCGGGTGGTTGTGTCAAGCGTATCAAAAAGGCGATCGTTCGCAGGGATATTCTCACCCGTCATACAGTTGAGCAATGTGGATTTACCTGCGTTTGTGTAACCGACGAGTGCCACAACGGGCATGGAGTTTTTTTCTCTTTTTCTTCTCTGCGTGGAGCGCACCTTGCGAACAGCGCTGAGCTCCTCTTCCAGCTTCTGTATTTTTCGGCGGATATGGCGGCGGTCCGTTTCAAGCTGAGTTTCGCCGGGGCCGCGTGTACCGATAGGCGACGAGCCGCCGGACGCGGTCTGCCGGACAAGATGAGTCCACATACCGGTAAGGCGCGGGAGCAGATATTTATATTGCGCAAGCTCGACCTGAAGCTGACCTTCTCTTGTACGGGCGCGCTGAGCAAAAATGTCCAGAATAAGTCCCGAACGGTCAATAACCTTGACGCCGAGATCTTCCGAAAGCACGCGCATTTGCGACGGAGAGAGCTCATTATCGAATACCGCCATACTGCATTCGTTTAATTCGATAAGATTTTTCAGTTCCTGCACCTTGCCGTCGCCTATAAAACTCCGAGGATCCGGCGTTGCCCTTTGCTGAATAAGCATACACACTGCCTCTCCGCCGGCGGTTTCCACAAGCGCGGCAAGCTCATCCATCGATGTCTCGGTCGAGCGCTCGCGTATATCCATGCACGCCGCCGACAATCCCGCAAGCGCGGCGCGTTCTTTTTTTATTTCGTTGCTGTCTGTCATGGTCGATCCTTATTTTTTATTGAGCACCACTGCTCCGGTATATTGAGTATTACATAATTTGGTTTGCATAGTTAAGTTTACATAGTTAAGTTTACATAAATCTGTCGATATACTCTCCGATATCTTCAAGGCGCTCGCGGAGCTTTTTCTTTACAGTTTCGCTGTTGCCTAAGAGGCTCAATTTATCGCTCTTCAAATCGTCAAACAAAGCCTTGTAATCATCTGGAATATCATCAAAAAATTCCCCGCCTGCCGTAAAGAGCTTATCTATGCGCTGTTTCATGTCGGCAATCGAATCCTGCCGTTTTTTCTTCGCGCAGCTGTAGCTGTACAGTCTTTCCGACATCAGTGAAAAAACATCGTCCGTCAGTTTTTCATGAGGCGGATACAAGCCGCGCTTATAATTGTCTATCACGTCAAAATAACGCGCGTATGCGTTTTTGACAGAATCCTCCCATGAAATATATATATTATCCTGCGCGCCTTGACCGATTCGAGCCATTTTGGAAGGATTGGCGCATAGCTCTTTAAGCTTGGCCGCCATCGACGGAGCGTTTTCCTCTATCAAAAAGCCGCTGACACCGTCAACTACATCCTCCGCGGCGCAGCTTCCCGCTATAAGAACGCTTCCGAGGGCGCATGCCGCCGCTTCACGGACCACAAGGCCGTTCGTGTCAAAGGTTGAGGGGAAGAGGAAGATATCGGCGCGGCAATACCACGCGCGGATAAGGTTCCTGTCGCGAATAGGCTCCGAAAACAGCACTTTTCCGGTGAGATTAAGCTGTTCGGTATACTCCGTTATCTCGACCTTGTCTCCGCCTCCCCCAACAAACACCATGCGGAAGTCTATGCCGGTATCGTCCAGTTCCTTCAGAGCGTCGAGGATTATTTTAAGACCTTTATACCACATCATGCGCCCCACGAACAGGAACACCGGCACACCGACAGGCAGATCAAAGCCTTCCGTCGCCTTTGCAATCAGATCGTCCGATACTCTGCCTTTCGGGAAATCGACACCGTTCGGCATAACGCGGTATTCCCCGCAATAACCGAGTTTTTTAAGGTTTTCGCCCGCTCCGTTGCTGACCGTCCATATTTCATCGCAGGCGGAGATATTCTCCACAAGCAGTCTCGCGGCCTCCTCCTGCAAAACCTTGACTTTTATGGCGTTGGCAATGTCAATATCAAACTTTGTATGGTAGGTAAACACCACGGGCACGTTTATTCTGTCGCGAAGCATCCTTGCGAGCATGGTAGACGTAATAGGACAGTGAGTGTGGATGATATCAAAATTTTTCTCCGTAAGAGTGCGCATGACATCCGCCGAGAACGGGTTTCCCGCGTAATATCCCACCTGCTTTGTCATATCGACACTGGGGTAGCGCACAACGGGGAAATTAAAGGCGCTGTCGTCTGCCTGAGGGTGGGACGGCGTAACCACGGCAGCATTTCCGATGGATGAGGAAATTATACTCGCATAATTTGTCACCGCGTTTGCGACACCGTCGATTTCCGGTGGGAAAGAATCGTTAATAAGACATACGTTGAGCTTTTCCACTGTTTTGCCTCCGTTTTTTATTTTTCCGCCTGTTTCATTGACAGGGATATTCTATGCTTCTTTTCGTCCACATCAAGCACAACCACCTTCACAACATCGCCTACCGCGACGACCTCGCTGGGATGGCGGATAAACTTATTGCTGACCTGAGATATGTGCACAAGCCCGTCCTGATGAACGCCGATATCAACAAACACGCCGAAATCGATGACATTGCGTACCGTGCCCATAAGCTCCATGCCGGGCTTGAGGTCTTTTATCTCCAGCACGTCCTTTCTGAGCAACACCGGCGGAAGCTCATCGCGCGGGTCGCGCCCGGGCTTCATAAGCTCGGAGACTATATCGTTGAGTGTCGGTACGCCGACGCCGCAGTGCTCCGCCGCTTTTTCCTCGCCGATAAGCTTTACCTTTGCCGGCAGCAGAGAGATGTTGCCCTCGGCGACGTCTTTAAGCTCATACCCACACAGCTGAAGAAGCTTTTCGGCGGCGTCATAGCTCTCTGGGTGCACGGCGGTATTGTCAAGAACCTGTTTGCTCTCCGGCACGCGCAGGAAGCCCGCGCACTGCTGGAACGCCTTCGGGCCGAGCTTCGGCACCTTGCTTATCTGCTTGCGCGATGTAAAAATCCCGTTTTCTTCGCGGTAGAGGACAATGTTCTTTGCAGTTGTTTTTGTAAGGCCGGATACTCTCTGCAAAAGCGAGGGAGAAGCGGTATTTATATCCACGCCCACGGCGTTGACGCAGTCCTCCACCACGCCGTTGAGCGTTTCCTCAAGCTTGGCCTGAGGCATATCGTGCTGATACTGCCCCACGCCGATTGCCATCGGATCTATCTTAACAAGTTCAGCAAGAGGATCCTGAAGCCGCCTCGCTATGGAAACCGCGGAACGGAGGTTGACATCGTAATCCGGAAACTCCTCCGCGGCAAGCTTTGATGCGGAATAAACGGACGCGCCCGCTTCGTTAACAATGGCGTACGCCTGATTTCCGCCAAGCTCGCGCAGCATTTCAACCGCCATCTGTTCAGTTTCCCTCGAGGCCGTGCCGTTGCCTATCGCAAGATGCTCAACATTGTATTTACGGATAAGCGCGGAGAGTGTACGTATTGCGTCTTTTTTGCGCGCTTCGGAAAACGTCGGATAGACGACGGCGGTGTCGAGCACTTTTCCCGTGCCGTCGATAACGGCGACTTTGCATCCGTGAGCATATCCCGGATCAAGGCCCATCGTCACCTTTCCTTTGACAGGCGGCTGCATGAGCAAAGGCTTGAGATTGAGGCCGAACATTTTTATCGCGCCGTCGCACGCCATGTCGGTGAGAGCGCTTCTCGTCTCGCGCTCCATTGACGGCCAGATAAGTCTGTCATACGCATCCTCTGCGGCGGCGCGGACAAATGCCATCGCTTTGCTGCCCGGTACAATAACCTGTCTGCGTACTCTCTGCAGGGCAAGCTCGCGGTCGAGCTCCACGCTGACTTTGAGAAAGCCTTCTTTTTCACCGCGGTTGACGGCAAGTATCTGATGTCCCTGAAGCTTATCCACGCGCTGAGAAAAATCATAATACAGGCGATAAACCGAATCCTCTTCAACGGCAGCCTTTGAAACAAGCGAAGCGTTTCTGCCGATAAACTCGCGCAGCATCTTGCGTATCCCGGCATCGTCGGAAATCATCTCCGCGATAATATCCGAAGCTCCGGCAAGCGCTTCTCCGACACTCTCGACGCCTTTTTCGTCGTTTATGTATTCTTCTGCGAGCTCTTCCGGTGCAGGCAGATCTGCGGTTTGGGCAAAAAGTTGAAGCGCAAGAGGCTCAAGGCCTTTTTCCTTCGCCACGGTTGCGCGGGTGCGGCGTTTGGGTTTGAACGGGCGGTATATGTCCTCAAGGGCGGCAAGCGTTTCGCATTCGTCAATCGCTTTATCAAGCTCCTCGGTCATCTTGTCCTGCTCGGTTATTGATTTTTTGATTGTTTCCCTTCTTTCGGCAAGGGAACGAAGATATTCAAGTCTCTCCTGCAGAGCGCGCAGAGTCGTATCATCCATCGCCCCGTGCAGTTCTTTGCGGTAACGGGCGATAAACGGGATTGTGTTGCCCTCGTCAAGCAGGGCAATGACATTATCGATATGGCTTTGCTCGCGATTGAGCTCGCGGGCGAGTATCTGACTGATTGTTTCCAACGGGTAATCTCCTTTTTCACTTACAAGCTCACACATGCGGCGCGGTTTATGCGTTTTGACAAGCATGAGCGTTTTGCTGTTAAAATCTTCTGTATCTGAGAGTGTATTCCCTGAGCTTTGCGGCGGTTTTTTCTGTCAGCGCATCGGGAAGCATCCGCCACTGCCAGTTTCCCTCGGCAACGCCGGGGACATTCATGCGGCTCTCCCCGCCGAGTTCAAGAACATCCTGCATGGGTACAATAAACAACTCGCAAGCCGTCGCCATGCCGGCGCGTATCATGCCCCAGCTCCAGCCCTCATCGGGTGTGATGTGCATATATTTTCGGGCGTACTCGATGTCCTCTTTTTTGCCGTGTTCCACCCAGCCTTTTACGGTATCATTATCATGCGTGCCGACATAGCAGACGTTGCCGGGCTTGCAGTTATGGGGAAGATAATCCGAATTTCCGTTCGCGTCAAAGGCAAACTGCAGAACGCACATTCCGGGAAATCCGGAATCGCGCACAAGTTGCCGCACACCGTCCGTCAGCATGCCGAGATCCTCCGCAATGTAACGCATATGCGGAAACCAGCCGCGCAATACGCTGACAAGCCCCATTCCGGGACCGCGCATCCAATACCCGCTCTTTGCGCTTACGGCATCCGCCGGAACCGCCCAGAAGCTCTCAAAGCCGCGAAAATGATCAATTCTCAGCACATCGTAGAGCTTTCCGGCGCCGTCAATGCGGCGTATCCACCAGCCGTAGCCGTCCGCCCTCATGCGTCCCCAATCGTACAGCGGGTTGCCCCAGAGCTGGCCCTCTTCGGAAAAGGCGTCGGGCGGGCATCCGGCGACGAGCGTCGGCAAATTATCACCGTCCAGCATGAAAAACTGCGGCTCGCTCCACACATCCGCCGAATCGAGCGCAACATAAATCGGAATATCGCCTATAAACTGCACGCCGTTTCTGTGCGCGTAGCTGCGCAGAGCGTTCCATTGCTTATAGAAAAGCATCTGCACAAAGCAGTAATATTCTATCTCATCTTTCAAAAGCTCACGGTATTTGCAAAGGGCTTCATGCTCTCTCATTCTGAGCGCTTTGTCATCCCATTCTATCCACGGCTTCATGCCGAAGTGAGCTTTCGCGGCCATGTATAGGGCATAATCCTCTATCCAGAAGCTGTCTCTGCGAAACGCCGCCGTTTCGCCGGCAAGCCTTTCGCGGCCTCGCATATACGCTTTGCGAAGGAGTTTCTCCCGACCGGCGTTCACTTTGTCATAATCCGTTTTTGCGCCGTCACTGCCCCAATCTACGGCTTCTATCTCATCCTTCTTTAACAGGCCGCTGTCGGCAAGCATATCAAGGTCTATATAATTAGGATTGCCCGCATAGGTGGAAAAGGACGAATAAGGGCTGTTGCCGCAGCTTGTGGGAACAATCGGAAGAATCTGCCAATATTTCTGACCGGACTTCTGAAGGAAATCCACAAACCTATAAGCGCTTTTGCCCATTGTCCCTATTCCCCAATTTGAGGGAAGAGAGCTGAGCGCCATAAGTATTCCGCTGCTTCTTGCCATGAATGCACCTCCTGCGCACCGCTTTGTCATATAACTTCACTATTTTACAGTATATCTTTTACGCCGACTTTTTTCAAGAGCGTAATTTTGCGAGAAT
>CAVHIP010000025.1:0-23591 GCA_963636125.1 Oscillospiraceae bacterium
ACCGTGTATTAATCGTATGTTAACATTTGCGTACGAAAAACGCAACAGTTTTATCATAATCGGCGCCGCGCCGCTCTGCATAGCATTTTTTGCAATGTTTACGGCACGTTGTGCAATTTACATTGCATAAAATTTATATATAATAACGACAGTACCGCGCCGCTACGGCGGCTATTAAAACATTTAATTGTCATTAAATGTTTTAATCGGTTTTCAGTATGACTCGTTATTTGACGTACTTGAAATGCTATGAAGATAAGCTGGAGGCAGTTTTTTGAAAACGCTTATATACGGAGGACGGCTGATCGATCCGGCAAACAGGATTGACGGCAAGCTGAATGTGCTGACGGAGAACGGCAAAATCATCGCCGTGACGCGCGAGATGCCCGAGGCGGACATGCTCATAAACACCGAGGGAAAAATTGTTTGCCCGGGTTTTGTAGATATACATATGCACGAAGATCCCGTAGAGGCTGACGGGAAAATATATTCCGACATTGACAAGAGCATATTTGCCTGCATGCTTCGCATGGGCGTGACTACGGCCGTCGGCGGCAACTGCGGTCTGAGCGCCTGCAATCCGGCAGACTATCTTGATCTGGTCGACAGGGACGGCGCGGCGGTTAATGTTGCGATGCTGGCGGGGCACGCATGGTTTCGCGAACACGCGGGCGCGTTGAACCGCTACGGCAGGACGACAGAGGAACAACGTGGGCAGATGCGCGAAGAGATAGAAGACTGTCTGCGGCGCGGCTGCTTCGGCGTGTCATACGGAATACGTTATACGCCCGGGCTTGACAGGCAGGAGCTTTCGGAGACCGCCTCCCCCTGCCGCGATAAAAAGAGGCTGATTGCGGCGCATATCCGCTCGGACGCCGCCGAGGTGTTTGACTCCGAGCGCGAGCTTCTTGATATCGCGCGCGAGCTTGATATACCTGCGCAACTCTCGCATATAGGCAGCATGGCGGGCTTCGGACAGACGGAAGAGTTTCTGCGCATTGCGGACGAATACAGGCTCAACGGTCTCGATGTGAGCTGTGACTGCTACCCCTACTACGCGTTTTCAACCTCCATCGGCTCCGCTACCTATGATGACGGCTGGATGGAACGGTACGGCTGCGGCTATGACGCGGTAGAGCTGTGCGAAGGCGAATACAAAGGGCGGCGATGCACAAAAGAGATTTTCGACAAGGCGCGCCGCGAAACACCGGAATGTCTGACGGTCTGCTATGTCATGCGCGAAAGCGATGTCGACATGGCTCTGCGGCATCCGAACGTGATGCTTGCAAGCGATGGGATTATGTCCCACGGGCAGGGGCATCCGCGCGCGGCGGGCGCGTTTCCGAGGCTCATCGCGCAGTTTGTGAGAACAGGCAAGCTCGGGCTGTACGAGGCGATAAACATGATGACGGCAATGCCGGCCAATAGATTGCATCTTGCAGGCAAGGGCAGACTGAACGTCGGCGCGGACGCGGACATTGTGGTCTTCGATTTGCAAAAGATAAGCGACCGCGCAAGCTTTGCCGAGCCGGTACTGCCGCCGGTCGGAATTGATTATGTATTGCTAGACGGCGAGATTGCCGCGAAGGACTGCCGGATAGTAAACGCAAAACTCGGCAGAAGCGTTAGGGCTTAAACGCCGCTGATATAAAAACAGGGCAAACCCTCATTATGCGGTTTTGCCTTAAAAAATTACAGGAGGAACAATAATGGAATTCGGTTTCTGGTCGGTCGTCCCGCCGCTGCTCACGATAGTTCTGGCGCTGGTGACGAAAAACGTTTTCATCTCCCTTATGATCGGCATTTTTGTCGGCTCGATGGTGCTCTGCGACGGCGCGCTGCTGTTGGGGCTCAACGAGACTTTTTACAGCTTTATCCGCACATTTGAGAGTAACAGCAACACCATTGTCATCGTGTCGTTCCTGCTTATCGGCGCGCTTATCCATCTTATAGAGAAATCCGGCGGCATCGACGGCTTTACCGAGGTTATGCTCAACAAACGCGCGCTTATCAAGTCAAAGCGCGGGGCAAACCTCTTCACATGGCTGCTCGGCATCGTAATCTTTACTTCCGGCTCGCTCAGCTGCATGGTGACCGGCTCCATCTCCCGCCCGTTCAACGAGGCGCTCAAGGTGCCGCACGAGAAATCCGCCCTCATCGTCCACGCGACTTCCACACCGTGGTGCGTGCTCTTCCCGCTCAGCGGCTGGCTCGCGTCATTGACCGGCTATCTCATCTCCGGCGGTGTTGCCGAGAGCGAGTCAATCTCGGTGCTGCTCAGATCCATCCCGCTCAATTTCTACTGTATCCTCGCCGTGTTCGGGACGCTCGCGGTCTGCCTGTTCGACATAAACATCGGCCCGATGCGCAAGGCGGAAGAGCGCGCCGCAAAAACCGGCGAGCTTGACGAGCCCGGACATGGCGGAGCGCTAAACGAAAACTCAGGAAAAGTCAGCGCCGCGAAGGCCAAGGTCATCAATATGCTGCTGCCGATGGGCGTGCTGATCGTGACTATTCTCGCTGTGCTCACGGTTACCGGCAACGGCAACCCCACCCAGGGCGCAGGCATGCAGAGCCTGCTCTGGGGATGCATTCTCGCAGTGCTGGCAATCGGCATTCTGTGCGTTGCGCAGAAGATTTTCACCGTTGAGGAAGTTCTCAACGAGATGTTCAAGGGCATGGGGACGATGCTGCCGATGGCGGCGGTGTTGCTCCTCGGCTTCACTATGGGCACCCTTGTCAAGGATCTCGACACCGGCAACTACCTCACGGCCATATTCACGGATGTGCTCAGCCCGGCCCTGCTGCCGATGCTGACATTTCTGCTGTGCATGCTGCTCTCCTTCGCGACCGGCACATCCATGGGCACGATGGCGATAATGTCTGTCATCTGCCTGCCGATGGCCATAAACATGGAAGTCAGCATTGAGCTTGTGGCCGGCGCTGTTTTCGGCGGTTCCATCTTCGGCGACCACTGCTCCCCCATATCCGACACCACCATAATGTCCTGCGCCACAACCGGCTGCGACATTATAGACCATGTAAAGACGCAGATTCCCTATGCGGCAATATACGCCGCCGCTTCGTTGGTGCTGTACACGATACTCGGCTTTGCAATGTGACAACAATACAAACAATTCCGCTCCGCGTTATACGGGGCGGAATTGTTCTCTATGGATTATGATGCGCCCGATCCACTCCCCGTCTCGTCCGAGATTGACTTTACTTATATTATTGTGATATTATATCCGTTAGTATTTTTCGGCATCGGAGGAACATTCCATGACCATTGCGGAATCGGCGGCTTCACATTTTCGGCTCGACGGCGCGGTTGCATCGTGCGAGAGCTACGGCTGCGGCCACATAAACGGAACTTATCTCGTCGTTACGGCGAGCGGCGCTAAATATATTCTCCAGCTCATCAATTCCACGGTTTTCCGGGATGTTCCCGGGCTTATGCGGAATATCCGCCTCGTCACGGAGCACATTGCCCGAAAGATTTCCGACCCGCGCGGAGCTCTGCATATCATCCCGACCGAGGACGGCGAGAGCTATTATACGGACGGCGACGGCCAATGCTGGCGCGTCTATGACTTCGTGAAGGACAGCTATTGTCTGCAGGCGCCGGAAACGCCGGAGGATTTTTATCGGAGCGCTGTCGCATTCGGAAACTTTCAGCAGCAGCTTGCCGATTTCCCGGCGGAAACGCTCGTTGAAACCATCCCGGACTTTCACAACACGCCCGACCGCTGCCGGAAGTTTCGGATCTCCATTGAGCGCAATGCATCCGGCCGCGCGGCAAACGCCGCCTATGAAATTGAGGAATATCTCTCCCGCGCGGAGGAATCCGGCGATCTTCACCGCCGCCGCCTTTCCGGCGAGCTTCCTCTCCGCGTGACGCATAACGACACAAAGCTCAACAACATCATGTTTGACGCGCGCACACACAAGCCGCTGTGCGTTGTCGATCTCGACACTGTCATGCCGGGACTGACCGCCTACGATTTCGGCGACTCTATCCGTTTCGGCGCCGCCACCGCCGCCGAGGACGAAACCGACCTTTCGAAGATGACCGTCAATTTGGACCTTTTCCGCATCTACACGCGCGGATTCCTCACGGCCTGCCCGAATCTGACGGACGCAGAAACAGAAAGCCTTCTGCCCGGCGCGAAAATCATGACTTATGAGTGCGGCATGCGCTTTCTCACCGACTATCTGGACGGAGACGTCTATTTTTCCGTAGATCGTCCGGAGCACAATCTGGACCGCGCCCGCACGCAGCTCCGGCTCACGCAGGAAATGGAAAAGCATTGGGACGAGCTTCTGCAGATTGTCGCCGAGGAAAAAGAACGTACCCGCAAATAACCGATACGGAAATCGTTTTATATGAGCATTGTATTCAACAGCGAGAAGCTGCGCCGGCTGCTTTCAGATCTTTATTTGATTTCCGGCATTCAGACCGATATCTACGATAAAACCGGACGTGACATCCGGGTGTCCGACGGGCATACCGATTTTTGCCGCCTGATTAACGCATCGCCGGAGGGGCACCGCCGATGCGTTGAGTGTGACTGCCGCGCGGTGAAGGCATGCGCCGAGCATCGATCCGGATACTCCTACCGCTGTCACGCCGGGCTTAATGAGGAAATTCTCCCGATTCTCCTTGAGGGAGAGCCGGTTGCCTTTCTCGCATTCGGGCAGTTTACGGATGATCGGCCGTATCCCGAGCAGTGGGAATTCACATCCTGCGCCCTCTCCTGGTACGACGGCGACCTCGCCGAGCTGCGCGACGCTTTTTTCCGTCTTCAACGCGTGAGCACCGCAAAAAGACACGCCTACAAGGAAATTCTTGAGATAATCGCGCTGTATGTATGCGCGGAGGGCATCATCATAACAACGGAGCCCTCCGATCAGCAGCGTCTCAAAATGTACATCGACGAGAAATATGCCGAAAAGCTCTCGCTCGCTAAAATCTGCAAAGATCTCAACATGGGCTCCACAAAGGTGTGCGCCCTTGCCAAGAAAATATCCGGCGATGGAAGCGTTGTGAAAATGATTACCGCCCGCCGCATTGCCGAGGCAAAAACTCTGCTGCTCAACAGCAGCATGACCGTTTCGCGGATTGCGGGGCGTGTGGGCTTCAGCGACTACAACTATTTTACCAGCGTATTTAAGAAAACCGTCGGCGTCACGCCGACCGAATACCGCCGAAGCGCCGAGCGGGAAAGCGAAACGATTGTTTGAACTTACCGCCTCCGTCCGCTCCGGCGGTTCTTTATTACGATATTGCGGCAACGATGCGAAAGATTTTATATATTTCCCCGTTTTTTTATATATACGTGTTCAGAGGTTTGTAGCATAATATACATAGCAACGGCAAACTATCCATTTTGATGCCGCGCTTTTTAATTATTTTGTACAAACGGCGCAATGCGCCATTTGATATCCACGTAAATATTTTAAGGAGGAAAACTTCATGAAAAAACTGCTTGCCTTTCTGCTCGCCGCATGCATGCTCTTCGCGCTGTGCGTAGGGGCGTACGCCGATGGCGATGAGATCACTCTCGACGTTATCATCTGCGAGTACGGCCCGAACACCCGCGAATGGTTCCTTGGCTCCGGTATGGACGGCACGAACTTTGTCGATAAGTTCGAAGCCGAGAACCCCGGCATTAAACTGAACCTTGAGGTCGTGTCCTGGAACGACGTTTACACCACCGTCGACACCCGCATTGCCTCCGGTCAGACTCCCGACATCCTGAACATTGACGTGTTCGCAAACTACGCATCCGAAGGCCTGCTGGAGCCTGTCTCCCAGTACTGCCCGGAAGAGCTCTACAATGACTTCTTCCCGTCCTTCATCGATCAGTCCGTCATCGACGGTGTCTGCTGGGCCGTTCCCGACCTCGCTTCCGCCCGCGCCCTCTTCTACAACGTTGACATGTTCGAAGAGATGGGCATTGAAGTTCCCACCACCTGGCAGGAGCTCGAAGATGTTTCCCAGACCATCCTTGACTTCTACGATGGCGAAGTGTACCCCTGGGGTATTGATATGACGACCGACGAAGGCCAGGCTGCATTCGCTTACTACACTTGGGGCAACGGCGGCGGCTTTGTTGACGCTGACGGCAACTGGGCGCTCAACTCCGACGAGAACGTCGAGGCCATTGAGTACGCCATCGGCCTCGTTAAGGACGGCTACACCAACCCCAACCCCGAGACTCAGACCCGCTATGACCTGCAGGATATGTTCGCTGCCGGCAAGCTCGCCATGGTCATCGCTCCCAACTCTCTGCCCACCTACGCAGCCGATAAGGATTCTACCGTCAACATGGCAACCGCAGCCATCCCCGCCAACGAGGGCAAGACCAGCTCCTCCGTCGGCGTTATGGACCGCGTGATGGCGTTCAAGGACGAGGCATGCGAAGATCAGGCAGCTCGCGATGAAGCCATCGGCAAGTTCCTTACCTTCTTCTATGATCCCGAGAACTATGTCGGTTGGGTCAGCATGGAAGGCTTCCTCCCCGCTGTCAACTCCGCCGTTCAGGCGCTCGTTGACTCCGACCCGTCCTTCGAGGCGTGGCTCTCCGTTCTTGACTCCTGCCAGTTCTACCCGACTTCCAAGTCCGAGTGGGACGCTGTGAAGCAGGGCGTCATCTCTGTCGAGCAGAAGGCTCTCACCGGCGCGGATGTCCGCACCGAGCTCGATGCTCTGCAGGCTTCGCTGACCGAGTAATTTCGGCTCGGCATATCAGCAATATACCGTCAACAGCAAGGGGGCGGGCCCATGCCCTCCCCCTTGCGCTTTTTCGAAAACGCCCCGACGCGCGGGACGCTTCCGAAAGAGAGAATACCGGCATTGCTCCCCCATTCTGCGGAGCGCTCCGATGCCGAAAGAAAGAAGGTTCGCTGTGAACAGAAGACTGGGAAGAAGAATCGAACCGTATATCTGGCTGCTGCCGAGCATAGTGCTTCTGGCGATTTTCATGGTATATCCCATTATTATCGTCTTCAAGCTGTCGTTCAGCGAGATATCCAAGTCCGGCGTAATCGGCGGATTTGTCGGCCTGCAGAATTACAAGGACGCTGTCTCGCTGCCCGCGTTCGGTACGGTTATGAAGAACACCTTCTGGTGGGTCGTCGCGGTCGTCGGGATTTCCACGCTGCTCGGCTTCATCATCGCTCTCGTGCTCAACGAAAAATTCCACGGGCGGAAAATTGCCCGCTCGATTATCGTTTTTCCTTGGGCGACCTCGCTTGTTGTGCAGGCGTCGGTGTGGAACTATATTATTAAGTACGAATACGGCAATCTCAACAACATTCTCCTGAATCTCGGCATCATCCGCGAGGCTATCAACTGGCGCTCGTCTTTCCAGGTGGAATTCATCTGGGAAATCTGGGTCGGCATTTTCGTAACCATCCCGTTCGTCACGTTCTGTGTGCTCTCCGGTCTGCAATCTATAGACACAACTCTCTACGAGGCGGCGGACATTGACGGCGCGAGCTTCTGGGATAAGCTCTTTAACATCACCATTCCTCTCGTGAAGCCCTCGCTCACGGTATCTACGGTGCTGAACATTATCTACGTGTTCAACTCCTTCCCCATTGTCTTTACAATGACGAAGGGTGCGCCGGCAAACAACACGGACACGCTCATAACATACCTCTATATGCTCAACTTCTATGACCGCAAGAAGGGTCCCGCCACGGCGCTCTCGGTCATCGGATTTCTGATATTGTGCGTATGCGCCGGTATTTACATGGTCACGGTCATGAAAAAGGAGGAGAACCAATGAAAAACGCCTCCGTTTCCCGCCGCAACCGCACGGCTCTCGCCCTGCTTCTGATTGCCGCCGCTGCCATGTTCCTCATGCTCCTTCAGCCCGTGTACACCTTCCGCTCGAATGTCTATGAAAAGAAATACGCCAACACGTTTGTCGGCGATGAAAAGTATCAGGAAGGTCTTGCCGCCGCTGAGGAAATCAAGGAAGAGTATATCGCCGGGGGTATGGATGTGTCGCTCGACGAATCCGTCATTGAACGCACGAACTCCAAGGGCAAGACGACAAGCATGGTCACCTTCACCATCAGCCAATCGTTTACGAAGAGCGCCCTCTCGTTTGTCGAATCGGGGCTTCCGTCCGCATGGATAATGTGCCTCATTCTCTTCTGTCTGCTCGCCTCCGCCGCATGCGGCATTGTGGGCAGCGCGTGGTCGATGCAATGTTCCGAAAAAACGCTTGTCGGTCTTCCGAAAGGGCTTCGCTCTGCGTCGGCCGTCGCCGCGCTCGGCGCTCTGCTGCTCGCGCCGGTGTTCGTGATGACGAATACCTATGCGCTGGGAAGGCGTATAGCGCTCTATACCGGCGATGTAATCACCGAGGGCAAGGAAGAGTATTTCGCCCTGCTCGACCGCTTCCTCTTTGACGGCGCGGCGGGCGATAACATTGACACGATGCTCAAGGCTCTTGACTTTGATTTGTCCCCCGTCATGTGGCTGGCCGCAGTGTGCGCGTTTGTCATGCTCCTCGGCGCCATCCAGCTTCGCTTCGGCTCGATTCGCCACACGTTGCTTCGCGGTATTATGTACGCGTTCATCGTTGTCGTGTGCGTTGTCACGCTCTATCCGTATTACGTCATGGTCGTCACTGCGTTCCGTTCCAGCTCCGAGGCGAACGACATGTACTTCCGCTATCTCTTCCCGACGGAATGGAAATTTGAAAACCTTACGCACATCATGTCGCGCAGCATCCCGCAGTACCTGCTGAACTCGCTTATCATTGCCGGCGGCTCGACGCTTGTGGCGCTTGTATGCGGCATTCCCGCCGCCTACGCCATGGCGCGCATGAAGTTCAAGGCGAAAAAAGCGTTTCTCGGATTCATCATCATGAGTCAGATGTTCTCGCCCATCGTCCTGCTCATCGGCATTGCCCAGCTCATGAGCAATCTCAATCTCAATGACTCGCTGCTCGGCCTCATCTTCATCAACGCCGCCTTCAACCAGGCTTTTGCCATCTGGCTTCTCCGCGGCACGTTCATTTCCATCTCACCGGAGATGGAGCAGGCCGCGCGCATTGACGGCTGTTCCACGCTCGGCTCGCTCTGGCATGTGCTGCTCCCGATGGCGGCGCCCGGCATCGTAACGACGCTCATCTTCATTTTCATCAACGCCTGGAACGAGTACACGATTTCAACGGTGCTTATCTCCACCATGTCGAAGCGCCCGATTACCGTGGGCATCACGCAGTTCTCGTCGTTCAACATGATCGAGTGGCAATACCTCTTCGCCTCCTCGCTTCTCGCGACCATCCCCGTTGTCATTCTCTTCATGCTTATCGAAAAGCACCTCACCTCCGGCCTCACCTCCGGCGGCGTAAAGGGCTGATTCATAAAATCGCGCGTACCCCCGCCAAAAGCGGGGGTACGTTTTTTTGCAAAAAACTCCCGCTTCGAAGGTCGAAGCGGGAGTCGAATTATATGCTTTTGATTACGCCTTGCGGACGGAGTCGATGTGACGGGTGAGGTCGATCATCTTGTTGGAGAAGCCCCACTCATTGTCATACCATGCGACGAGCTTAACGAAGTTGCCGTTGAGAGCGATACCGGCCTGAGCGTCGAAGATGGAGGTGTGAGCATCGCTGCGGAAGTCGGAGGAAACGACCTCGTCGTCAACATACTCAAGAACGCCCTTCATGGAGCCTTCGGAAGCTGCCTTCATTGCGGCGCAGATTTCATCGTAGGTTGCGCTCTTCTCGAGGCGGACAGTCAGGTCAACAACGGAGATGTCCGGAGCGGGGATACGCATGGACATACCGGTGAGCTTGCCGTTGAGCTCGGGAATGACCTTGCCGACTGCCTTTGCGGCGCCGGTGGAGGAGGGGATGATGTTGTTGTATATGGAACGCGCGCCGCGGAGATCCTTCTTCTTGGGGAAGCCGTCAACGATGGCCTGGGTAGCGGTGGAAGCGTGAACGGTGGTCATGAGGCCTTCGATGATGCCGAAATTGTCGTTAACAACCTTTGCGATAGGAGCAAGGCAGTTGGTGGTGCAGGATGCGTTGGAGACAAACTGCATATCCTTGGTGTACTTGTCAAGGTTAACGCCGCAAACGAACATCGGGGTGTCATCCTTTGCGGGACCGGACATGATAACGACCTTTGCGCCTGCGTCGATGTGGGCCTGCGCCTTTTCCTTGGTGAGGTAAACGCCGGTGCACTCGAGAACGTACTCTACGCCCAGCTCGCCCCAAGGAATGAGGGTAGCGTCACGATAGGTCTTGTCGGAGAGAACCTTAACGACCTTGCCGTTAACGGTGATGGTGCTGTCCTCGTCATTGCTGAGGACTTCGCCGTCGAAACGACCGTGGACGGAGTCATACTTTACGCAATATGCGATGTGAGAAGCGGGATGGCCGGGAGCGTTAATTGCAACGACTTCGATATCGTCAGACTTGATAGCTGCGCGGAATGCGAGAGAGCCGATGCGGCCGAAACCATTGATGCCAACTTTAATCATTAGAAAATCCTCCAAAATAGATTTTGTTGATAAAACACATGCAAAAACCGAAATCGGAATTTGCGCCTTTACACGCGGCAGGAAGAGCGCCTTACGCGGGAGCGAACAAACATATCCCCCCGTATCCGGACGATTATACTCTGACCGGCCGCCTGTAATCATAATTTTAACACACAAAGCAGACAAAAAGCAATACAAACTTCCGTTATTTTGCCCAAAAAAGTGCCAAAATTTATGCCGTTTGAGAGCAGTTTTACAGCGGCGTATTGTGTATTTTGTCGATAAGTGACGAAAACCGCATCGAAAAAGAGACTTTGTGAAGCCTCGGCGCGCACGAAAACAGGGTATATAATAATCTTTACAAAAAAGAGGAAAAAGTATATTATATTCAGGACATATTCAAGAATATAAGTTGCGTTCAGACGGAACCGGAAAGGCGGAGCAATGTACAGTAAGGTATTTGAATTTATAGAGGCGGAGCAGATCAGGCAGAACAACAATGTTGAGCTTATCGCATCCGAAAATTTTGTCAGCGAGAACGTACTCAAGGCGGTGGGGAGCTGCCTGACGAACAAATACAGCGAGGGCTATCCCGGAAAGCGCTATTACGGCGGATGCCAGTGCGTTGATGAGCTTGAGAACTACTGTAAAGCGAAGTGGCAGGAGGTTTTCAAAACCGATTACGCCGTCAATGTTCAGCCCCATTGCGGAAGCAGCGCGAATATGGCCGCTTACATGGCCGTGCTCAACCCCGGCGACACCATTTTGTCGGTCGCGCTGGATGACGGCGGACATCTCACCCACGGAAGCCCCGTGAACTTTTCCGGCAAGCTGTATAATATTGTAAACTACGGCATTGACGCAACAGGCCGCATCGATTATGACGATGTCAAACGCAAGGCGGAAGAGTTCAAGCCGAAGCTCATTCTCGCCGGCGCGTCCGCATACAGCCGCGAGATAGATTATAGTACATTTGCCGAGATCGCACGCGCGAACGGCGCGTATTTTATGGTGGATATGGCGCATGTGGCAGGGCTTATCGCCGCAGGGGATCACATGTCGCCCTTCGGTCTTGCCGATATCATCACGACCACAACGCACAAGACTCTTCGCGGCACACGCGGAGGACTGATATTCAGCACGCAGGAGCTCGCAAAGAAAATAGACAGCGCGATATTCCCCGGCACGCAGGGCGGCCCGCTGCAGCATGTTATCGCCGGCAAAGCCGTCACGGCAGAGGAAGCCTGCACGGAGGAATTTCATCAGTATATCCATCAGGTTTGCCGCAACGCCAAGGCAATGGCGGCGGAGTTTGTCAATCTCGGCTATGAAATCGTCAGCGGCGGTACGGACAACCATATGTTCGTCGTGGACTTCAGCCGCACTCATCCCTACCTCACAGGAAAAGCCGTGCAGGACACTCTGGACGAGCATTGCATCACCCTGAATAAGAACTGCGTCCCCGGCGAGAAGAGAAAGCCGACCCAGACCAGCGGCGTGAGAATAGGCACACCCGCGATGACCACAAAGGGCTGGAAAGAGGAGGACTTTATCCTCTGCGCAAGGAAAATCGACGGCATTATCCGCGCAATCCCGCAGGAATAATATCATAAACCATCTAAATAAACGAAAACCGCCCCGTGATCACAGTGATCACGGGGCGGTTTTATAAATTGCAACTCAACAGGTACATTTCGCGGAGAACTTTTTCCGGTAAAACAGCTTGCAGATATAGCCGATAAGAAAGCAGACAACGACAATTCCGGCGGGCACAATAAAGCGCTGTATATTTTCCGGAATCTGCAGACGAACAGCGAGAGAAATGCCGGCCTGTATGACAACAGAATGAATAAGGTAAACGGCCGCACCCATACTGCCGAGATAACGGAAGAAGCGGTTTCCGAGAATCGCGGAGAATATACCTCCCTCGCGCGCAAAGCACAATACCAGGGCAAAGCTCGGCACCGCAAATATAAGAGCAAAGCCAAGCCAATTACGACTATTATCAAGATAGGTTTTGTAATAGATAAAAATCGAAAGGCCGGAAAGCATAATGGCGCCGAGCTCAAAAAGAGCGGATTTTGCCGACGCTGTTTCGGAATGCGGGAAAGCTTTTATAATATGCCCTGCGATGACTCCCAAGGTGAAATCAAAGATGCGGCAGAGAGGGAGACAGGTGTTGAACCATTTGGAGTCAACCGTCGGCAAAAATCTATGCGCGAGAAAGCTTAGTGTCAACTGTATCGCCGTTATTATGACAGCGACTCCAAAACAGCCTCTTTTAGTTTTTATTTTCCGAACAAGAGACAGTATCAGAGGGAAAAGCGTAAACAGCGGCAGACAAACGGAGAAAAACCATCCGACTCCGTTGCCGCTGAACATATATTCCGGCGACCATGCCTGCAAAAGCAGGACATTCAGGATTATGGCGACAACATCGCCGCGGCCGAGACCGCCATAACCTCTGAGCGCGAAATACGCCTTCGGAGCGATTGCGGCGGCGATGCAAATGATATAAAGCGGGTATATGAGCTTGAATTTACTCGCGGTAAAACTCAAGGCCCGCTTTACGGACAAGTCATCAAGAAAATCGTCATAGTGCTCAACGCAGAGGAAAAAGCCGGACGCGACAAAAAGCAAAGACATGCTCCAAAGGCTTAATTCCGTCAGATAACAGTGCGCAGATATAGCGCCGAGGCAGGCGAATGTGACAAGCGCAAGAACCTTGCTGTCTTTAAGCTGCATAAAGGCCCTCCGTATTACTTGAAGCGCGTCTTCGGCTTGTAGAACTCAAAGATAACGCCGTCGCGGTGTTTCTCGCTCTTTGCATTATGGCTTGTCCAGCCGATTGCCATCGCGCCGAGTTTTTCCGCAAGCCTAACGCTCAGTGGGCGGAAGCCTATCTCATATGCTTCGAACTGAGGACGCGCGATGAAATTGGTGAGGCCTCTGCTGAGCGCGAACGCCATCGCCGGGGACGCGCTGTCCTTGTCATATTCTCTCATAGGCATGGCAAGCTGACCGCGGACAAGGTCTTTCCCATGGAAACGGAACCACGCCACAATAAGCGGATTGAAGCTCTCTATGCAAACATCGCCGCGGTAATCCTGAAGAATATCATAGGTCTTGCGGCAAAGCTCGCGATTGCGCGGTCCGGTCTTAAGCTCGACGATAAGCGCGCTCCGTCCGTCTATCACATCGAGAACCTCGGTGAACAGCGGTATTGTCTGCTCCGTGCCGCACAGGGACATCTTTTTAAGCTCGGAATACTTGAACTCGTCCACTCTGCCGTGGATGCCGCACACTCTGTCGAGCGTATCATCGTGAAAGACGACAACATATCCGTCTTTGGAGAGCTGAACGTCCAGTTCGATGCCATAGCCGGCTTCCGCGGCAAGTCTGAACGCCTCGAGAGAATTTTCGGGCACAACCTTATCCCGGGTGTGAAGCCCTCTGTGGGCAAAGTTAACCCCCATGAAGGGCTCCTTCTGCCGCTTCGTGGCGCAGCCGGGAGCAATCATGAAAAGCCCCGCCGCGGCAAGCTTCAATAAAACGTGCTTATTCTGTCTGCATTTTTTCATATCAGATAACCTCCTGTAATAACGGTATCAGTCTCCGTCTAAAGCTTCGATTCCGACAACGTTCTGCACCTTTGCCGCCTTTATGTTCTTTACAAGCAGCGTGAAAACAACGGCGGAGCAGGCGATAAGCGCGGTAGCGTATACGGGCAGGGCGCGCCATGCCAGCGTGACATTGAATATATAGCCGAGCAGAATGGGCGTGACGGTCTGCGCGGACATGGAAGCGGCATAGTAATAGCCGGTGAACTGACCGATTTTCTTAGACGAGCACAGCTCCACGACCATGGGGAAGGAGCAGTTATGCACGAGCGCCATGCCGAAGCCCTTTATGACCCACACGACATACAGCATCGCAGGGAAAGCATATTCGCCGTTTTTGCCGACAACGACATTTGTGGGGGCGGCGAAGCACATCAGCAGCAGCGCTACGAACGTGACGCAAAGTCCGGCGGTGATTGTCCACTTGCGGCCTATCCTTTCCGCAATGCCGCCTGCGATGGCAAAGCCCACAACAGAAGCGACGCCGCCTGCGATGGTAAGAATCATGGTAGAGCTCGAGGAGGAATTGAGATAATAGATAACATAGTTGCCGATATACGTGCCTATGGAGTTATCCGCCATGAACCACAAAAATTCCGCGCCGAGAATCGCGAGGAGCATATTGCGGTTTGCCTTAGACATGGGCTTGTCGTCGTCAATAGGCGTCTCGACGGCGGCAAGGCGTTCGCCTTCCTCCATCTCATCCTTGAGTTGCTCGGCAAGCTCATTTTCTCTCACTGTCTTGAAAAGCACGAGCGCGGAGATAACCATGAGCACCGACGCGATGATGAACGGAAGCTCGATTGTCCACACGTTTCTCGCCTCATCGGCGGAATTTATATAGTCGCTTAGTTTGAGGAAGATGCCGAGCACGGTCGCCGCGGCGCCGCCGAAATAGCCCATGATGTTTATGATGCCGTTCGCCTTGGCGCGCAGAGGCTTGGGCGTGATGTCAGGCATGAGAGCGACGGCGGGGTTGCGGTACATCATCATGAAGATAAGCACGATGACCATCATGGCGATCATGCCGCCTATCTGATTGCGGTGGAAGAAGAGCGGAATGAACGGGAAAGCGACGGCAACGACAAATGTGCCGATGAGAATATATGGCATACGCTTGCCGATGGGCGTAACGGTCTTGTCCGAAAGTCTTCCGAACAGTGGCAGGAGGATTAGCGCGGCAAGATTGTCGCAAGCCATGATTATGCCGACGAGCCACTGCACATTGAGGATCTTGGACGCGTCGCCCGCTTTGAGCTCAGCAGATGACATGCCGTACATGCGCCGGGCGAATATATCCGTAAGGAAGGTGGGGCACCAGGAATCGTATACCTGCCAGAGCAGCAGTATCCCGAAAAACGCGAAGCCTATCAGAAACGTGCGCTTATAATTGAGCTTCAGGGGCGCGGAATTGTCTTTCATGTGATTATTTTCCTTTTCTGAATATTATATCTATCCTGCCGCAATTTTACCGCGATTGTCTTAACAAGTAAATGATTTTTTGCGATAATCGGCGCGGCAAACCGGAGCTTCGTCAATGTGTCCAAAAACAAACATGAATTTTTGGTGAATTGTACAAAAGGGCATATTGACATTGAGAGACCTCTTTGCTAAAATATGACGCAAGCGACATAAATTTACGATTGTCGCCTTATAAATGTGAGGTGAACATGGAAGAATTTGAAGAAGAAATGCCTGTGGGCATGCGTTTTTCCATAATCAGCCGCGCTATTCGCCGACAAATGGATGAGCTACTGCGTGATTATGACCTGACGGGGCCGCAGTTGGGCATACTCGGTCGGCTGCATTATCTGGAGGCACACGGCAAGCAGGAAATAAACCAGCGGGATTTGGAAAAGGCCACGCATCTCAGCCACACTACGGTCACGGAAATGATCAAGAGGCTTGAGAGCAAGAACTTTATAAAAGTTGTGCCAAGCAGTATCGACCGGCGGTCAAGATGCATATCCAGCACGGGCAGGGCGGAAGCGCTGCACGAGGGGCTTGACAGATGCGACAAAGAGGCGTTTGAACGTCTGTGCGAGGGATTGACCGAGGAACAGATAGACAGCGCCATGCAGACGATAGACGTTATGCTGGCAAACGCGATTAAAATTATAGGAAAAGGAAGTATGGAGGAAGAATGATAAAACAGCTTTTCAAGAGCATGCGCGAATATAAAAAACCCGCGTTGCTGACTCTTGCTTTAATGGTGGTTGAGGTCGCCGTTGAGGTCATTATACCCTTTATCACATCAAACCTCATAAACAGCATCAAGGCCGGCATTCAGATGTCGGAGCTCTTGGAAATGGGCCTGCTGATGGTGGTTCTGGCGTGCATATCGCTGTGCTGCGGCGCGGCGGGCGGATATACCTGCTCGAAGTCGAGCGGCGGCTTTGCCAAGAATCTGCGTCATGATATGTACGAGAAAATTCAGGGCTTTTCTTTTGAAAATATAGACAAGTTCTCCACCGCCTCGCTTGTTACCCGTATGACTACGGACGTGAGCAATGTGCAGTTTGCGTACATGATGACCATCCGCGCGGCGGTGCGCTCTCCGCTCATGTTCATTTTCGCGGTGACCATGTCCTTTATAATGGGCGGAAAGCTTGCAACGACCTTTGTGATAGTTGTCCCCATCATGGTATTCGGGCTTATACTTATCGCGAGAAAAGCGATGCCGGCATTCAGCGCGGTGTTCAAAAAGTACGACAAGCTTAACGAATCCATCGAGGAAAACGTGCGCGCGATGCGCGTTGTAAAAGGCTTCGCGAGAGAGGATTACGAAAAGCAGAAGTTCTCCGCCGCATCCGAAAATATCTGCAAGGACTTCACCTACGCAGAGCGCCTTGTGGCCTTCAACCAGCCGCTTATGCAGATATGCCTGTACCTCAACATGGTGTTCGTGCTGTATGTCGGCGCAAAGCTCATAGTCACGAGCAAGGGTACGATTATTGACGTCGGTCAGGTATCCGCCATGATCACATACGGCTTCATGATACTTATGAGCCTTATGATGCTCAGCATGGTATACGTCATGATAACCACGGCCATAGAGCCCGCGCGCCGTATCTGCGAAGTTCTCTCCGAGGAAAGCACGCTTGAAAATCCCGAGAACCCCGTGTATGAAGTCGCCGACGGCTCTGTTGATTTCGACAATGTTTCTTTCAAATATTCAAAAGACGCGAAGAGAGAATCTTTGTCGGATATAAATCTGCATATAAAATCCGGCATGACAGTCGGTATTCTCGGCGGCACGGGCAGCGGCAAGACCACGCTTATTCAGCTTATCTCCCGCCTGTACGACGCGACCGAGGGCAGCATCAAGGTAGGCGGCAGGGATGTCCGCGAATACGACCTTGAAACGATCAGAAACGCCGTGTCCGTTGTTCTGCAGAAGAATCTGCTCTTCTCCGGCACGATCAGAGAAAATCTGCGTTGGGGCGATCCCAATGCTACCGATGACGAAATCGCGCAGGCGTGTACTCTCGCGCAGGCGGACGAATTTATCCGCTCCTTCCCCGACGGATATGACACTCATATCGAGCAGGGCGGCACGAACGTCTCCGGCGGTCAGAAGCAGCGCCTTTGCATAGCGCGCGCTCTTCTCAAGCATCCTGCCGTTCTTGTGCTTGATGACTCCACAAGCGCCGTCGACACCCGCACCGACGCGCTTATCCGCGAAGGCTTCAAGAAGTTCATTCCCGAGACGACCAAAATAATAATCGCGCAGAGAGTTGCATCCGTTATGGACGCAGACCTTATTATAATAATGGATAACGGCAGAATAGCCGAGATGGGCAGTCACGAACAGCTCATGGAAAGCAGCGCCGCTTATCGCGAAGTTTACGAACAGCAGACGAAAGGAGGGGAAGAAAATGAGTAATTTAGGAAAAGGCCGCGCAATGCGGGGCGGCGCAGACAGACCAAACGCGGATCTGAAATCTCTTGTCCGCGCGGTGAAAAGGCTTTTCGCTTACTATCCCGTTCTCGCGCCCGTTACAATGATATGCATCCTCTTTTCGGCCATAATTTCTTCCGTCCCGTCCCTTTTTGTGCAGCGGGTTCTCAGCATTATCGAACAGTGGTATGAGAGCGGAGATTGGGCCGCCGCAAAGCCCGAGATTGTCCGCTGCGTTGCGATACTCGCTTCCATGTACGCGCTCGCCATGATTGCCATGACCGTTTATACCCAGCTTATGGCGGTTATGACGCAGGGCTACCTCAACAAACTGCGTGTGGAAGTATTCAGCGGTATGCAGGATTTGCCGATAAAGTTCTTCGATACGAACAAAACCGGCGATATAATGTCCTACTACACAAACGATATTGACACTCTCCGCATGCTCGTCTCGCAGACCTTGCCTACGCTCATTCAATCGATATCCATCGTGCTGACGGTGTTCGCAATCATGCTGTATTTCAGCGTTTGGATGACCATCGTGCTGCTCCTCGGCGTTGCGTGCATGTTCCTCGTGTCGAAAAAGATAGGCGGAGGCTCCGCAAAATACTTTGTGCAGCAGCAAAAGTCAGTCGCCGCGACAGAAGGCTACGTTCAGGAAATGATGAACGGCCAGAAGGTCGTAAAGGTGTTCTGCCATGAAGAGCAGAGCATCGAGGATTTCGACGCGATTAACGAGAAGCTCTACAGCGACACCCTGAAAGCCAACGCCTACGCGAACTGCTTAGGCCCCATCATCATAAATATAGGCAACGTGCTTTATGTTCTGCTCGCTATCGTGGGCGGCCTGTTCATTCTGCTCGATGTTCCCAGTCTCAGCCTTTCCGGAAAAGTGTTTGACATCACCATTCTTGTGCCGTTCCTCAACATGGCAAAGCAGTTCACCGGCAACGTGAACACGCTCTCCCAGCAGATTAACACCGTCGTAATGGCGGCGGCGGGCGCGCAGCGTATCTTCGATCTGGTCGACCGCGAGCCGGAGGCGGATAACGGCTACGTGACTCTCGTCAACGCCGAGATTGCCCCCGACGGCAGCATCACCGAGACCGACAAGCGCACGGGGCATTGGGCATGGCGCCATCCTCACGGCGACGGCACCCTCACCTATACGGAGCTTAAGGGCGATG
Organism: Oscillospiraceae bacterium; assembly: GCA_963636125.1. GTDB lineage: Bacteria > Bacillota > Clostridia > Oscillospirales > Oscillospiraceae > Limivicinus. The sequence continues at coordinate 19,225 of CAVHIP010000025.1, forward strand.
TGCGCATGGTGAATGTGGACTTTGCCTATGAAGAGGGCAAGGACGTGCTCCACGATGTCTCCGTATACGCAGAGCCGGGGCAGAAGGTAGCCTTCGTCGGCGCGACCGGCGCCGGCAAGACCACCATCACGAATCTTATCAATCGCTTTTATGATATTGACGACGGCAAGATACGCTATGACGGCATTAACGTCAACAAGATAAAGAAGCAGGATCTGCGCCGCTCTCTCGGCCTTGTCCTTCAGGAGACAAACCTCTTCACCGGCTCCGTCATGGATAATATCCGCTACGGCAGACTTGACGCCACGGACGAGGAATGCATAGCCGCCGCGAAGCTTGCCGGCGCCGACGATTTTATCACGCGCCTTCCGCAGGGCTATGACACCGAGCTTACCAACAACGGCGCCAACCTCTCGCAGGGCCAGCGTCAGCTTATCGCAATAGCCCGCGCCGCCGTCGCCGATCCTCCCGTTATGATTCTTGACGAGGCGACATCCTCCATCGATACACGCACCGAAGCGATAGTTCAGCGCGGTATGGATAAGCTCATGGAGGGCAGAACGGTGTTCGTGATTGCGCACCGCCTTTCCACGGTCATGAATTCCGATGTAATTATGGTTCTCGACCACGGCAGAATAATCGAACGCGGCAGCCACAAAAAGCTCATCGAAGAAAAGGGCGTCTATTACAGACTCTACACCGGCGCGTTCGAGCTTGAATAAACCCAACAGCTATAGACAAAAGCATCCCGAAGTCCTTGCGGATTTCGGGATGCTTTCTCGTTAATATTATTTTTTCGCCTTGAATTCCGGCTCCGTGCCTTTGATGAGCCTTGCGATATTTTCCCTGTGCCGTATGATGACGACAATGGAGCAGAACAGGGAAAGGATGAGCTTCGGAGCGCTGACGGGTATGCATACCGCCGTAACGCTCAGCGCCAAAGCCGCGGCTAACGAACCGAGCGACACGCGACGGCTCAGAACCGCGCCGAGAATAAATCCCGCGTATGCCGCCACGGCAACCCGCCAGTCTATCGCGCATATTATGGCGGCGCAGACCGAAACGCCCTTTCCGCCCTTGAAGTTATGAACGGCGGGGAAGCAGTGCCCCAGCAGACATGCGCCCGCCGCAATGCACAGTCCGGTTTCGCCGAGCAGCAGATTGCCCAGAATAATCGAGGCGACAGCCTTCAGTACGTCGAACAGCAACGTGACGATGCCCATTTTCAAGCCGAAAACACGCGCCATATTAGTCGCGCCGGCGTTGCCGCTGCCGCAGGAGCGCACATCCTTTCCGAAAACTTTGCGAGAAAGCAGGATGGATACGCTCAGTCCGCCCAGAAAATACGGAACAAGAATCGCGATAATAATCTTAAAAGTCTGCATAGCGATGCGCCTCTGTAATAGTTCAAATATTTCGCCGAAGCAACGCCCATTATACCCGAAATTTTCAGATTAGCAACAGAAACCGTGTAAATTATTATTTTCGTTACATCACTGCGGAATGACCGGCGTCCAATAGCTCTGGTTGTACATGTCGGTGAACTTATAGGCGGCCGCCGCGCTGTCGGAATCGGGCAGATATACGTTGCTTATCTCAAGCTCGCCGCTTACCGTCAGCCTGTTACCGAGCATATAGCTGTCGGAATACTCGCCGGAGTAGGTGTAATAGTCGCAGAGGAAATCTATGGTGTCGCCGTCTTGGATTTCCGTGATGCCCTTCGCTATCGTCTCCGTTTCGCCGTCTTTATAATCATAGCGTACGCCCGCGACATAGCCGTAGGGGTTGTCATTGTCGAACACCAGGATGAGATCCGCCCTGTCGCCGTTGTAGAGCGCCGGCACACGCCCGGTTATGGTGTAGTTCTCCCCATCGTCCAGAGTTTCCGTGTGATAGTACGCCACCGGTTGATTGTTGATCGCAAGCCACGTCCCGTCAAAGCTGCCGAGAAGAGCGCCGCTGTCGGTGAAGTCAAAGACATTGTCAAGCCCAAGGTCGATGAAGCCCTCGCCATCATCGTAGAAGACGTTGAGCTCCAGCTCGCGCACCATGCTCCAATTGTCCTCGCTCATGCTCAGTTCATAGCCGTCTGCGCCATCGCTCCATGTGAGAGCGGAGGGATCAAAGCGGTTGTTTTCGATATATTCCGCCGCCGCTTTGCTGTCGAGCGCTCTGCCGGAGCCGTAGGAGGCGCTCATGAAGCTCTCGAGAATGCCGAGAATGTCTCCGTAGCCGCCGCTTACGCTCTGACTGCCGTAGTAGCCGGAGCTTCCGTAATAATCCATCAGCGAATCATATGACGAATAGCCGCCGTAAGAGCTGCTCTGCCCGGCATATTCGACGGAGGCGAACGCCTCTATGCACTTGGAATACTCATCGTCTATCCCGATATCCTTGTATTCCGCAACCGCCGAGGCGACTTTTGAAGTGTTGCGATAGGGGAAGTATATCGAAAGCCCGTAGGCGTTTGCGATGTCGGAAGATGTCCGGTTATATTTGACCGCCCCGGTGACCGCCTTTGCGAGCGCGCGGCTCTCCGTTGTGTCAAGCTTATACGCGAGGTGCGCAAGATCCACCTGATCGAGCTTTGACGAGCGGGAAAATTCCTTTGCGCTGTTTCTCGCGCTCGATACTTTGGCGTAATCGCCGTTGTTTATCATATCGCAGGTGTCGCTTGCGAAGTTTTTGAGCTGTTCGGGCACGGTATATTCAAGCTCCGCCAGATCCACGATGGAAAGCGTCGTGCTCTGTCCCCTCGCGGTCTGCGCCGTGACATCGACAAAATCGTCGATTATCGTCCGACCGAGCTCAACTGTCGGCATGGAGGTGTTCTTTGAAAGCGCAGTGAGCCAGTTTGTGTAATACCAGCCCGTTCCAGGCTCCGTCTCCTCGGAGGCAATGAGATAGTCCGCGTAGTCGGAGAGCATAATCGCGTTTTCATATGTCGCCATAAGGCAGGCGTCAAAGCCGATGAAATCAAACTTCGTGTCCGCGCCCTTGAGCGCCGCGTCTATTTTAGAGAGCGTCATCGAGCCGGAGTTTGAAAATTTCTGGTCGTATCCGAAGCCGCTGAGCGTTCCTCCGCCGTGATCCCAGAAAATGAGCTCGTTCCTGTCCGCCGGGAAATTCTCCGCGCAGTATTCGATGAACTCCTCAAGAGTTGCGGAGGAGGTCATCGCCTTTTTGCCCATATCCTTTTCGAGCAGCTTCAGTCCGCCCGATTTCACCTGATATATCTGGTTTGTGTCGGAGCTGACTATGTTGTTTCGCCAGCCGGTACAGCCGCCTGTATAGACAATGACGTTGACATTGCTGCCGATTGTCGCCTTCGTCATCTCCGACAGGTCGGATGTCGCCATGCCGTTTTTGGACTCAAGATCCGTTCCGCACATGTAAACCATTATCGTGACGGTATCTTTTCCGCCGCCCTTAAGTACGGTATACTTCTCACGAGAGCCTTTTGCCGCGCCGGTGTCCGCCGTGGTTGAGGCCTCGGTTTCCCATCCGCTCGATACGCTGCCGGAGTTAGTGGAGAAGCTGTATCCGCCGCCGCTCGACGCGCTCTGCGTCGGTTTGGGCGTTGCGGTCGGTTTTGCCGTGGGTTTTGCGGTAGGCTTTGGTGTTGAGGTCGCTTCGGTGTAATATCCGCTGTCTTCGCTGCTGTAATAGTCCGAGTTGTAATAATCGGACGTGCTGTAATAATCGTTGCTGCCGCCGCCCAAAAGACTGTTCGCGCCGTATCCGCCTCCGCCGAGGAGCAGCACCGCCGCCGCGATTATCAGAGGCAGACTGCTTCCTCCGCGCTTGCCGCCGCTGCGTTTGCCGCCGCCCGAGATGCCTCTGCTTCTCGAACCGTGGCCTCCGTCGCCGAATCCGAAGTCATCTCCGCCGGGTCCACGGTCACCGCCGCCCGGCCCACGATCTCTGCCGCCCGGCCCACGGTCTCTGCCTGCGGAGTTTCCTATAAAATCTCCCGAGCCTTTGCCGACGGGTCCGCTGCCGAGTCCGCCGCCACGTCGTGCGACATCCTTGCCTTGCCCGGTTATTTTCTTTGCGCGTCCGCGAGGTCTGTTAAATTCTGCCATAATTTTCCCTCCCGTATATCCCAATTGACACCATTCTACTATCAACCGCGCCTTTTTTCAACAAAAACTATCTCGCCATAATTGACGGTATCGCGCAGTCTGTCTTGCATTTTCCAATAATAAATGTTATTGTGTTTATGGCGCAGATGCGCCGGGAGTACTGCACAACGGCAGGCGGTTAGCTACACCACCCGAAAGGGGGTGAAGCATATGCGGCTTACGATAACTCTGATACTATTTTTTCATTAAAATCTTTGATTTTAATGAAATCTTTTGAAGCCT
>CAVHIP010000026.1:0-23209 GCA_963636125.1 Oscillospiraceae bacterium
GGATATATATATATATATAATTGTTTCAGCGGCCAAGGCGGAATTTATAAAGCCATGGCGAACGAAATATTAATTATTTGGAGGATTGAACATGGGCGCATATCGAAAAATTTCAATGAAAGTGACTTCTAAAGACCAAATACCATGGGCAAAGGGAGTAATCTTAGCTGCATCGCAGGGATGTAATTTATGGGTGCTTATTTCTGACGCAATTGAAGGCGGAGACGATGAAACAGTTGCCAGATACTTCAACGGAACATTGACGAAAAAGGAGCAAGAGCAGCTTTCAAAATATTTCAGAAGTCGAGAAGAATACTACCAAATCGATTGGATAGAAAATGACAAAGAAATTGTTGCCAATCCTATTTGTGATGATATGCCTTATGAATTTCTCAATGATTTCTATCATATATGCGAGGAAATAGTTATCAATGACTCGAAAAGAGAATTCACCTTTGAAGCGGAGTTTAATCAAAGTTATTTAGGTTTATCTTCCGGAACTAAATGTGAAGTCTATAACGGAAAATTTAATTATAGTGCGTGGAAAGTAGACCCGACAATTGCATCCGGTGATCCAGATGAAGTTGAACAGAGCCATATTGTTAAAGGAAAACTGGTCAATGGCAAATATGAATTTGAAGTTTACAGCGAGTTCATTATCGATGATTACTGAGCATATTGAATCAAGTTTCTTTATTCAATAAGAGATACTTCCAGCCAACATCCCGACACAAAACAATTTGTTGAATTTGCCGCAGGGCGGTGGTATATTGATGCTGTAAATGTGACTTTTTCGCATATTGATAAATGCCTTTCGGAGGAAACAGATATGGCAGTGTTTGATGATTTTATGAAGCTGGATATCCGCGCCGGGACGATAACAGCCGCGGAGGTTTTTGCCAAAGCGAGAAAGCCGGCGTATAAGCTCACCCTCGATTTCGGCGATGAGATAGGAATCAAGCGCTCCTCCGCGCAGATAACGGAAGTTTATACGCCCGAAGAGCTTGTGGGCAAACAGGTGCTTGCGGTCGTCAATTTTCCGCCGCGTCAGATCGCGGATTTCATGTCCGAAGTGCTTGTTCTGGGAACATACAGCGAGCAGGGCGTTGTTCTCGCCGTGCCGGATAAAAAGATAAAAAACGGAGATAAGCTCGGTTGACGCAGCAGAAGCATTATCGCAATATGCGGCGCAGTCACGGAAGCGGCATTGTTTACTCTTTAACAATGCCGCTTTTACACTATTGCGAATTTTTTGGCGTACTTTGTAATTGACAACGGCGTTTCAGCTTGTTATTATATTCATAGAAGCATCGCTTGACGATGGCTGACAAAATATTAAAAGGAGAAAACAATGAAGAAATTTATCGCAATGCTGCTGTGCCTTATAATGGTACTGTCGCTAGCCCCCATGTGCTTCGCCGATGACTATGTCAATGAAGACATTACCGGCGATGTCATGATTTACACCTCCATGTATCAGTTCGTTATTGATATGATGGACGCAAAGCTTGAGGAAGTATTCCCCAACTGCAATATCGAATTCTTCTACGGCGGCACCGGCTCCCTGCAGACCAAGCTCGCCGGTGAGATGGAAACCGGCACTCTCGGATGCGATATGATGCTTGTTGCAGAGCCCGCGTACTCTCTCGAACTTAAAGAGGGCGGCTGGCTGCACAGCTTCGAAGTAGAGGATGCCGATGAGCTTCTCCGCTTTGACTATGATGAAGACGGATACTGGTACCCCGTACGCGTATGCAACATGGTTCTTGCATACAATCCCGAGCTTCACTCTGCCGATGAACTGCCCAAGACCTTCTATGATTTCGCGTTTGACGAATCCCTTAAGGGCAAGATCTCCATGGGCAATCCTCTGACCTCCGGCACCACGATGGCCGCTGTCGCCGCTCTTTCCGACAAGTACGGATATGAGTATTTCGAGGCTCTCGGCAAGAATGACGTTATGATCGAGTCCGGCTCCACCGCTCTTGCAAAGCTGCAGACCGGTGAGTGCGATGTCATCATGATCCTTGAAGAATCCGTCCTCAAAGAGCGCAAGGAGAACGGCTCCAAGCTTGAATGCATCTACCCCGAAGACGGCGTCATCCTCATGCCTTCCACCGTTATGATTGTTGACGAGGACAAGTCCCTCAACATGAACACCGAGGCATGCGAAGCCGTTGCAAACTGGCTGCTCAGCGAAGACGGTCAGAAGCTCATTCTCGAGGGCTACATGCACTCTGTCGCCTCTGCCATTACGGATGTTCCCTATGACTCTGTTGACACCAACGGACTCATCGAAAAGGATATGGGCGTTGACTGGGAGCGTTGCTACAAGCAGCGTGAAGAGATTCGCACCAAGTTCCAGGAATATGTCACCGTCGAAACCAAGTAATTTATTATAATTTAACTTAAACCCTTAGGGGGAAGCCGCCTCCGGCAGCTTCCCCCTGATTTGATTTTAATAACACGGCAAAAACGATACGGTATAAATAACGGTAATAATGTTGGGAGTAAACTTGGATGCAGCAACTGAGAAAAGATAAAACCGATGTCTCCGAGCTGAGATGCAAGATTGTTCTTGCTGTCATTCTGCTTATCGGCGCAGGTCTGATCTTAAGCGGACTGTGGGGTATCGGGAAATATAACAGCTCCGGTTTTGACACCGAAGCCGGGTTTATGTATGTTCAGGAGCTTACCGGCGCTGTCGATAAACTGTACGCCGACTCTATTGAACCGGAAATAGAGAGCATGGCTCCGGAAAAGGCATCCGCTTTCACGGAAAAATGTTATGAAATGCTCGTCTATAACTGGTCTGGGGAGACAGGCGAGGATAAGAAGGCTGATGTTGACGAATATCTCTCCGGCGCGGAAGGTGAAGAATACCGCGAAAAGCTGAGTAAGCTGCTCAGTCTGAGCTTTTCCCTGACCGGCCCGAAGGTATCGAACTCACAGCTTAAAGCCATAAAAGCGCTCAGCGCGGAAGAAAAGGCGGAATTCAGAGCCAACCTGCTCGAATGTATTCTTGATGACTCTGCCGAAAAATCCGAGATTGCCGCCGACGCCTGCAAGAAGACAGAGGGCGAGGAGACTGCGGCGACGCTGATGCAGCTCTGGCTCACATCGATTAACGAGAGCAACGAGCCTCTCTCCACCGAGCTTACAAACGGCCTGAAAAAGGCTGTCCGTCAGGCTGATGCGAGAATAAGAGCCTATAAAATGACGGTTGACGGCGAGGTTAACTTCTTCACCCGCCTGTGCCTTGCGCACAGCAAGACCGTCATCCTTATCGGTATATTGCTCTTTGCCGACATCCTGCTTTTGATTATCATGATGGCGAAGGATCATAACTGGACAATGGATTATAAATGGGTGCTCATATTCCTCATTGTCGATTTTCTGGTTGTTTTTCAGGTCATGCCGCTGGTTTATCTCGTGATAAAGGCGTTTTTCCCGGAGGGTGAGTTTACTTTTGAAGTTTTCAAGCGCCTGTATACGTATCCGATGAACCTCGGCGCGCTGAAAAATACGCTCATCGCCGCCACCGCCACGATGATTCTCGGCACGCTTCTCGCCTTTCCGCTTGCGTGGCTTGTCGGACGCACAAATCTCTACGGCAGGAAATTCTTCCGCTCGCTGTTCGTTATGACATATATGGTCCCTCCCTATGTCGGCGCAATGGCATGGCTGAGACTTCTCAATCCCAATGTCGGAACGATAAACCAGGTGCTCCGCGCGATATTCGGCCTCGGCGACACTCCGGGACCTTTGAATATATATTCGCTCGGCGGCCTTATATGGGTGCTTACCACTTTCTATTATCCCTATGCGTTTATCACAATCTCCAGAGCGATGGAAAAGATGGATCCCTCTCTTGAGGAGGCCTCGCAGATATCCGGCGCATCCTCTCTAAAGACCGTATTTAAAATCACCCTGCCCATGATGACGCCCTCGCTCATCGCCGGCGCTTTGCTGGTCTTTGTCTGCGCAATGAGCTGTTACGGTATTCCGTCCATCATCGGCGCTCCCGGCAAAGTTCACACTGTCACAACGAGAATAATCGAGTACAACGGGCTTGGCGCGCAGGGCCTGAGCGACGCGACGGGACTTGCGGTATTCCTGATGTTACTCGCGATTATAATACTCTTCGTTTCCGACTTTGTTGTCGCAAAGAAGCAGTATATCACGGTCTCCGGTAAATCAACGCAGCCCAACACCGTGGATTTGGGCAAATGGCGCGTTCCCATTACGGTTATTGTGTCTCTTTTTGCGATTATCGTTATCTTTATTCCTTTTGCCACCATCCTCACCACATCATTTAAAATCGACGTCGGCAAGGCGATTACCGATGCGGGCAATTTCACCCTTTCCCAGTGGAAGACGATATTCTCACGTGAAGAGACGATGCAGTGCCTCAAAAACAGCATTGTTTTCGCCGCTGTGACCGCAACAATAGGCATTGTAATCGCCTGCTCGATGAGCTACCTTCTCCAGCGCACAAAGGTGCGCGGCAGAAAAATTCCGGACTTTTTGATTACGCTCGGCTCCGGCACTCCGTCCGTCGTTATCGCTCTCGGACTTATCATGACAATGAAGGGCGATTTCGGTATAAACATTTACAATACCGCCTATATAATGATTGTCGCCTATCTTATAAAATATCTTATGATGGGCATGAGAACCGTTGTTTCTGCCATGAGTCAGATACATGTATCTCTGGAAGAATGTTCGCAAATATCCGGCGCGTCGTGGTTCAGAACCATGTTCAAAATAACCGGACCTCTGATTTTTCCCTCCATCGCGGCCGGCTGGTTCCTCATTTTTATACCCAGCTTCTATGAGCTTTCCATGACAACCCTGCTCTACTCCAACACCACAAAAACCATCGGATTCCAGCTTTATGAATATTGGACGTTTACAAGCCAACCGCAGAGCTGCGCGATGGCGTTCGGTATCCTGATGATAGTTGTCGTGATCAATTTTGTTCTCAACAAGATAACGAAGGGCAAGTTTGCAATATAAAGGCTTAAGGCAACCGGCTTAACGAATTATGATGATTCCGCGCAAAAAAGTCGCGGAGAATATGGAGGATAATATGGCAAGTATTACAATAAAAAACGTAACAAAAGCCTTCGGCGACAATGTCGTTCTGAAGGATTTCAATCAGAGCTTTCAGGACGGCGAGTTTATAACTCTGCTCGGTCCGTCGGGCTGCGGCAAAACAACCATGCTCAGAATGATTGCCGGCTTTGAAAAGCCCACCACCGGAGAAATACTGATAGGGGACAGGGTTGTTTCGTCGGCAAAGACCTTTGTGCCGCCTGAGAAGCGCGACATAGGCATGGTGTTCCAGTCATACGCCGTGTGGCCGCATATGACCGTTGCCGAAAACGTTGCGTATCCGCTCACAATTCAAAAGAAGAAAAAAGACGAGATAAAAAAAGAGGTTGACAGGGTGCTTGAGATTGTCCATCTTTCTCAGTACGCCGAGCGCATACCCAGCCAGCTCTCCGGCGGCCAGCAGCAGCGCGTCGCTCTTGCCAGAGCGCTTGTCGCAAGACCGCAGGTTCTCCTGCTTGATGAACCTCTTTCAAACCTCGACGCCAAACTGCGTGAGAGTATGCGTTTTGAAATAAAGGAGATACAGGCTCGCCTCGGAATAACCGTTGTTTATGTCACCCATGACCAGACCGAAGCCATGGCAATGTCCGACAGAGTCATTCTCATAAACAGGGGCGTTGTGCAGCAGGTCGCCTCACCGGCGGATATATATGACCATCCCGCGAACCAGTTTGTCGCGGACTTCCTCGGCAAGGTCGTGTTCCTCAAGGGCAACATAGCCGACGGCAGAATTACCCTTGACGGCACAGGCAGGTCTGTTGCCTACGATGGCGATAAAACCGGCAGAGTGGAGCTTGCCCTGCGCCCGGAGAGAATCAGCCTGTCCCACGAAGCGGGCGAGCTGGAGGGCGTTTTGGAGAGCCAATACTATCTCGGCGACGTTAACGACTGCCGCGTTAAAGTCGGGGACGTAACCGTCAGAGTTATCGCGCCGCCCGAGACATTCCACAGCATGAAACCCGGAGACAAAGTGTATCTCACATTCAGAGAAAAGCTCATCTTTGATGAGAACGGAACTCTGGACGACATGCTCAAAATAATGACATGATAAAACAACCGGAAAGTTTGCTTCTGCAAGTTTTCCGGTTGCCTTAGTATATATGCCCGACAGGATTCGAACCTGCGACCTACAGAGTCGGAGTCTGTCACTCTATCCAGCTGAGCTACGGGCACGTATTATGATTTTGTGAACATTTTTGCGCCGCTTTGCCTGAGGTTTACAATGCGGGTGTTATCTGATATAATTAACAATCAAATAAAATCCTATCGATTATTATAACAAAAATTTGGCATAAAGTAAATAGCGCGTTGATATTATTTTCCGAAAAGCCGGAAGCGCGGTGGGAAGAATACGGAGGTACAAAATGAAAACTGTAAGACTCGGAAAAAGCGAACTTGTTGTCTCAAAGCCCGCAATGGGCTGTCTGCCGGTACAGAGATGCAACGTGGAGGACGGTGTAAAACTCCTGCGTACCGCCTATGAGCGCGGCATTAAATTTTTTGATACCGCCGCGGCGTATACCGACAGTCAGGAAAAAATCGGCCTCGCGCTGAGCGATGTTCGCGCCGATATTATCATTGCCACGAAAAGCGCCTCCAGAACCCGCGACGGCGTTCTTGCGGACATTGAAAACAGTCTGAAGATGATGAAAACGGACTATATAGATCTGTTTCAGTTCCACAATGTGCCGGAAGTTCCGGACGCGGACGATAAAGAAGGAGCATATGCCGGCGCGCTTATCGCCAAGGAGCGTGGCTGGATCGGCCATATAGGCGTTACGTCGCACAGAGTCGGCGTTATCGAGCAGTGCATAGATTCCGGAAATTTTGAAACCGTTCAGTTCCCGTTCAGCTATATATCCGCCGAGCGTGACCTTGACCTTGCCGAAAGAGCAAAGAAGGCGGATGTCGGTTTTATTGCGATGAAGGGTCTCGCCGGAGGATTGTTGGGGACAAATCCGAGAGCCTGCCACGCTTTTATGAATTGCTATGATAACGTCGTTCCTATTTGGGGAATGCAGACCTTGGATGAGCTTGACTGCTGGATGAAGCTTGCGGAGGAAGATCCCGTTATGGACGAGGAGCTTTCCGCACAGATAAAGGCTGACAGACAGCAGCTTTCCGGCGGTTTTTGCCGCAGCTGCGGCTATTGCATGCCGTGCACGGTAGGGATAGAGATACGCAACTGCGCGAGGATGAATATGCTTCTGCGCCGTTCCCCGTGGCAGCAGTATATGACAGATGAGTGGCGCGAAAAGATGAATAAAATAAACGACTGTGTGGAATGCGGGCTTTGCAAAAGTCGCTGCCCATATCAGCTTGACACGCCCAATCTGCTTAAATATATGTTAAAGGATTACAACGAATTTTATGAAGCACACAAGAATTATATCTAAAGTGATCTGCCTGCTTCTGTGCGCCGCCGCGCTTGCGTCCCTCTGCGGATGCGGCGAGACACGCAAGGTGCAGAAGGAGGTCTACGCGATGGACACCGTTATGACGCTCATTGCCTACGGGAAAAACGCCGAACAAGGGCTCACTTCGGCGGAAAGCATCATAAAATCCATGGACGCGATGCTTGATCCCGAACTTGAGACAAGCACCGTGTATGCTATCAACACCGCCCAGGGCGGCAGCACCGTCGTAAGCGGACAGGTGGCGGATATGGTGACAAAGGCGTATGATATCTATCAGAAGACCAAAGCATACAACTCCGGCGCGACCGGTATGCTCGATCTGACGCTCTACCCCCTCATCAAAAAATGGGGCTTTGTCGACAGCAAGTATTATACGCCGAGCGACGCGGAAATACAGGAACAGCTGGAAAGACGATGCTTTGATCAGCTGGTGCTCTCAAGCTTCCCCGCATCCGGCTCCTATTCCATTACCATTCCTTCCTACGGCGAGATGAGTTTTGCCTGCTGCGCGAAAGGGTGCGCCGCGCAAAACGCGATAGGCTCTATGCGTCAAGCGGGCGTTACAAGCGGCATCATCTCCCTCGGTGGCAATGTGCAGACTCTCGGCTTGAAACCGGACGGGACAAACTGGAACGTCGCCATACAGGATCCTAACCATACCGAAAGCTACCTCGGCGTTATCAGCGTCGGCGAGACTGCGGTTGTCACAAGCGGCTCATATCAGCGCTACTTTACCGATGCCGACGGGAACACCTACCACCATCTTATAAGCCCGACCACCGGATATCCCGCGAACAACACCCTGCTATCCTGCACGATAATATGCGACGACGGCACCACAGCGGACTGCCTTTCCACCGCAATGTTCGTCATGGGCGAGACGAACGCGCTCAACTATTGGCGCGCGAACGGCGGCTTTGAAATGATACTTGTCACAAAGAGCAACGAGGTAATATGCACCGTAGGCCTTATGGAGAAGTTTACCCTTTCCAACGACACCTATACGCTGAAATACAGTGAATGATATGGCGGAGCTTGACACGGACGTAAGATACATAAAGGGAATAGGGGAGAAAAAGGCAAAGGCCTTCAATAAGCTTGGGGTTTTTTCTCTCTTTGACCTCGTTTCGTATTTCCCGAGAAAATATGAGGACAGAAGCGCATTCGTTCCCATCGCGGAAACCTCTCCCGATGTGCCGTGCTGCATAAAGGCGATTGTCGCGGATACGCCGAAGCTTGTGCGCGTTCGGCGGGGGATGGAGCTTGTGAAGTTCCGCGCGGTGGATGACAGCGGATTGGTTGACATAACTTATTTCAACCAGAATTATCTCAAGGATCAATTCACAAAGGGTAAATGCTATTGCTTCTACGGCAAGGTGGAGGTGATGGGCGCTCACCGCTCAATGGCAAATCCGGTGCATGAAGCGGAGAATGCCGAAAACTCCGTGACAGGGCGCATTATGCCGGTGTACCGTATGTGCGCCGGCCTGACGCAGAAAAACATCGTCGATTCCGTGCGTCAGGGCTTGAAGCTGTGCGGCGATGCGCTTCCGGACGTATTGCCGGAAGCGGTGCGGGAGAAGTGCGGTCTTGTGCAGAGCCGATTCGCCTATGAGAATATCCATTTCCCCTCTGATTTTGTTACGCTTGAACTCGCGAGGCGACGCTTCATTTTTGAAGAGCTGTTTGTGCTTGCCTGCGCCCTTGATAAAATGCACGGTGAGCGCGCGAGAGAGAGCGGGATTAAAATTTCCTGCGCGGATATAGACGGCTTCTATGCCGCCCTTCCGTTTACGCCAACAAACGCGCAACGCAGAGCCATTGCTCAGGCGCTCGCGGATATGTGTTCCGGCAATGTGATGAACCGCCTTGTTCAAGGCGATGTCGGCAGCGGCAAAACGCTTGTCGCGGCGGCGCTTATATACGCCGTCTGCCGCGGCGGATATATGAGCGCCTTCATGGCGCCCACCGAAATTCTTGCCGAGCAGCACTATAATACTTTAACAGAGCTCCTTTCGCCCATGGGTATACGTGTCATTAAACTCACCGGCGCCATGACCGCCAAAGAAAAGCGCGCCGCAAAAGAACTGATGAGCGGCGGCGGATGCGATCTTGTTGTCGGCACGCACGCGCTCTTTTCCGAGGATACTGAATATTCAAACCTTGCTCTTGTCATAACCGATGAACAGCACCGCTTCGGTGTGCGCCAGCGCTCCGCGCTCATAGCGAAAGGGGCAAAACCCCATGTGCTTGTCATGTCCGCTACGCCCATCCCGCGTACGTTAGCGCTGATGATATACGGGGATCTGGACGTGTCCATAATCGATGAGCTCCCGCCCGGCAGGCAGAAGGTGGATACCTTTGCCGTGGACGAAAGCTACCGCGCCCGCCTCAACGGCTTTATAAAAAAGCTTACCGATGAGGGACGGCAGGTCTTTGTCGTCTGCCCGATGGTGGATGAAAACGAGGATTTGCCCGTGAAGCTCAAATCGGCGACCGAGCATGCGCAGGAGCTTGCAAGGACTTTTCCGGATTTGCGCGTCGCGTGTGTCCACGGCAAAATGAAGCCGAAAGAAAAAGACGCGATAATGAGAGATTTTTCTGCCGGCAGCACGAACATTTTGGTGGCGACGACCGTCATAGAAGTAGGCGTGGATGTTCCCAACGCCGCCCTCATCATAATCGAGAATGCCGAGCGTTTCGGCCTGAGCCAGCTTCACCAGCTCCGCGGCCGCGTGGGGCGCGGCAAGCATAAGAGCTACTGCGTCATGGTCACCGAGAATAGCAGCGCCGATGTCAAAGCGAGACTTTCTGTGATGAGCAAAACTAATGACGGATTCAAAATTTCCGAGGAGGATTTGCGTCTGCGCGGGCCGGGGGATTTTTTCGGCTCACGTCAACACGGCCTGCCGGAGATGCATGTTGCCGATTTGGGCGCCGATATGCGCGTGATGCAGCAGGCACAGGACGAGGCAAAGCGTTTGCTTGAAGACGATCCGAAGCTTGAGCGATCCGAGAATGCGGCGCTGCGCGAGCGTGTGAACATGCTGTTCCGCAACGGGGCGGACAGCTTCAACTGATATAAGGAGGGACTGCAATGAAAAAATGGCTTATTCTTTTAATTACCATAGCCTTGATTTTCATCGCCGGCTGCGGCGCAAGTGAAAGCATACCCACCGAAAATACCGAACAGGAGGAAAGCGAGATGTTTAACGGCAATTTTAACATACAAGAGCCGTCGGAATTTCTGAACGGCGGCGCATCGGATTTTGATTATTCTAAAGAAGAACCGCTCTTCGCGCTTGTCAAAACGCAGGATGCCGCAGAGAAAATAGCCTCCGATTACGGGATAGAGCTTGTCGTTTTTTCCTCCGGCGTCGCGACTTATTATACCGACAAGGATCTCTCGGAACTTATCAGATGGGGAAAAGAGCAAGGCTTTGCGCCGCTTGAGATAAACTATACTTCATACGCCGATTAACGAAGACCGGATAAAGAGAGAGCATGGCATGCCACACCATACTCTCTCTTTATTTATGGACGCAATCAATTATTCCTGTTGCATTTAAAACGGATGGATGTTATAATAAGTTTACATAAAATACTTAACTGAATATTTTCGGCATATTGCCGCCTTGTTGGCACATAATTCGATTGCGCTGCGTAAACAACTATGGCGGCTTTTACGCACATATGTTGGCTTATTCTGGTTATGGGAGGGCGCGATGAACACAAAGCTGAAAAGAACTTTTGCGGGAATATTGACGGCGCTTATGCTGCTGTCGAGCGTGAATATTGCCGCTTTTGCTACGGCCGATGGGACGATTGAACCTACAACACAGATGTCAGACCAAACCTCAACAACTGTCACGGGGGCGGATCAGAGTGGTTTGCCATCCCCAAATATTGAGCCGACCACACCGCCGGCAGCTACATCGACGCCGATGCCGGATTCTTCGCAGCTACCTTCCCCAATGGAAACACCGGTGCCGACAGAAACGCCTTCTTCGGCTGAATTGCCTATGCCTGACGCGGAGCCGACCGCTACGCCGGAGCCGACCGCGACACCGGAGTCGACAGATATGCCGGAGCCGACCGCGACACCTGAACCTGAGGATAATACTTATGCTCAGGGCGAAAGTATCCGCTATATCTTCTCTGTAAAATCCGCGGCGAGCGCGGATGCATTGGCGCCGCTGTTTCCGATTACGGTAGCCCTGTACGGCACAAACCCTGAAGGCACTTTCAAACTTAAAGAAGAGCAAATTACATTCGATCGGCTTTTCAACAGTGAAGAGAATTGCTATACTGCCGAATCTGTCTTTGACCTGGGGGGTCTGCCCAGATATACCTCTCTTTCGGTAATGGCGGATGCTTATGCTTCCGGCACTCTCCAATACGCGTATGACGAAAATTATGAGACAATAATCGCCCGCGCGGAAGGATATGTTTTCGCCTTCGATACAGAGAGCGGTATGCTGAGAATCACCGTTAAAGACGAGAACGAGGATGAAGACGAGGAAAAACTCTTCCCCGGGATGCCCGAAGGCTATCTTCTCTCTGATGAACAGATAGCCATGAAACAGGCGCTTAACAACAACGGCGTTCTCGACACTCTTTATAACGCCGTTCCGGGTGTTGACTATGCCGATGGCGAGGTCTTCTTTCTTGCGGACACATATGAATACGCATTGATGGTTGCCGAAGCCTACGGCGCGGCGCTTTCGGATTACAGCTGCGGCGTTGCAACTATAGCGCTGAACGGCGCAACCGTGCTCGACGCGGTCACTGCCGCGGCGGATATGAGCAACAATATGCCCGTTGTTGAGGCAAACTATGCCTGCGATATTATTCCCGTTGTCGGTTTCGCAAACAGCAGTGCTTCTGCCTATGCATATAGCGATGAAAACGGAATCCCCCAAAAAGGATCATGGAAAACATGGCTCGAAAGTACAAATAATCCGGATCCGTTTCTGAAAGATCCATCCGGCATGAATCTGCCATACCAATATATGCACGATGTTGTCAACACCTATGAGGCCTGGGGTGTCACTCAAGGCGATGGTGTCACTGTCGCGGTACTCGACAGCGGAGTTGCTTATCACGATGATCTCAATAATAATGTCATCGCGAGAGAGAGCGTCAATTCCGAGTGGGGAGAGCTCGAAGCTGCTCACGGAACTCATGTTGCCGGAATTGTCGCGGCGGAAATGGGCAATGGTTTAGGCGGTGCCGGCGTTGCTCCCAAAGCCAAAATTTACAGCATGAGAGTCTTTAAGGGCATGAACGGCTGGACTTCTAATATAGCGATAGGCGTTATGAATGTAATAGCTGCGAAAGCGTCGAACGATTCCATTAAGGTCATGAATATGAGCCTTGGCACCAATACGTACAGCGTTTATTATGAGGAAACGATCAGAGAGGCGGTATCGGCGGGCATAACCGTGGTTGCCGCGATGGGCAATAACGGCTCAAATATACGCAGTTATCCTGCTGCGCTCGATATTCCCGGGGTTATAGCCGTGCAATCGTCCAACGAGGCAAATAACATCTCGTATTTCTCAAACTACGGCGCGTGGGCTGACGTTGCCGCTCCCGGCTCAAACATTCTTTCAACTGTGCTTGGAAATACCTATGATATAATGAACGGCACATCTATGGCCACTCCCGCTGTTGCCGGCGTATGCGCTCTTTATCTGAGCGTTTATCCCGACGCGACACCAACACAGGTCGAGGCAGCAATTAAAAAAGCTACAAACAACGGCATTGTCGATGCGTCAAAGCTTTTCGGGAGCGAAAATAAAGCGCCTGCGATTACATCCGAAGCGACAAAAGACGCAAGCGGCGCTCTGCCTTATGGCTCAAAGCTCAATATAAGCGCTTCCGATTCATCCGAGACAATTATTTATACTGTCGATGGGCAGATTCCTTCCGTCAGCAACGGAGTTGTGACCGGCACAGTCGTGCAGAGCGGTGAATTTTCCTTGGACATTACAGCCGAAAACGGCTTTAATGTCGGCAAGTATGTCACTGTCAAGGCTGTTGCAGTCAACGGTATGGGTGTAATAGGAAAGGTCGCAAGCTTTTCGTTTAATGTCGGTTACGCGCAGCCTACCGACGTTAAAATAAGCATTTCCACCGAAAAACTTGAAAGCGGCAAAAACTTTACATTGAGCGCGAATGTTCTGCCCGCCGAGGCAAATCAAAAAGTGCTTTGGAAAGTCGACAAGGGTGAGTGTTCCAACACGAAAATAAACGAAAATACAGGTGTGTTGAGCACGGGTACAAATGACAAAGGTACGGTTATCGTAAGCGCTTATTCAGCGGAAGACAATACTAAGATTGACTCGGTCGAAATAAACGTTGAGCCATTGGATCTGACAAAGAAAATAACCATCACGGCAGATGGCTCATCGATGAAATCGCTGGCGTTGTATATAAATTCAACCGCGGCCTCAGATCCGGTTCAGCTGGAGGGCATCTCCTATAAGGCAAGCGATATCAAAACTCCCGTGACAACCGATTCTTACATATGGACAAGCAGCAACACAAAAGTCGCAACCGTGAGCGAGGATGGTCTTGTTTCCGCAGTCGGCAAGGGCAGCGCAGCAATCACATGCAAGGCAAAAGACGGGACAAATGTAAAGGCCAATATTTCCGTCACCGTTCGCCTCTGCGCGGATGAAATATCGATATCCGGTCTCAGTACCGTATCTCCGGGCAAAACCACGAAATACACCGTAAGTTTTAATCCGAAAACAACGCAGTACAAAACCGTTACATGGACGATTGAAGATGATAACGATCAGGGAATCACGATCAGCCGGACCGGCCAGATAACTGTTCCGAAGACGGTCAAACCGGGGACGGAGTTTAAAATTTGCGCAAGCTCCGGTCTTACGGCTTCCGCGGAGAAAACTGTCCGCGTTAATGCCGGAATTACTAACGTTAAAGTCATTAATAACGATCCAACTTTCGGCGGATTGTATAAACAGGTAAATGACGGTCGGCTCAAAGAAGCAACTCTTTTCACTACTGATTTTTACAACGGCGCGGAGAAACATTTTGATTCGATTCAACTCGGATTGATGAATGATGCCTACTGCGATCTGATATGGAAAAGCAGCAATCCCAAGATCGCGACTGTCGATGAAAACGGCGTTGTAAAGGCAAAATCCGTCGGCAGAACGACAGTAACCTGCAAGGCAAGCGATGCCGGCGGCAAGTCCTGTTCGGTAAGTATCGTTGTTATCAATCCCGCTTCAAGCGTGAAGGCCGTGACGACAAAAACGATTTCTGCCGCATATTCGAATCCGGTCTTTGTCAGCGGTACAACCGTTAGCAACAAAGCCGTCATCGGGGATGCGCACGGCACGCCGACAATCAAAAAACTTGCTTGGGATTACAGTGTGCGGGCGGTCAAATCAGTCTCCGATATGCCGGACTGCACAGCTTATGCCAAAGCGAACAAGCTGTTTTCGATTAACGCAAGCACAGGAAAACTTACATCATCGAAGAATGCGTACAGCAGGCTTTTGAGTTATACGGGCGAAGGCTACCAGTATATTGTGATTATAAGAGCCACAGCCACCGATGGTTCAAACGTATACGGAGAGGTTATTTACGGACTTCTTGCCTCGCCGATCTCAAAGCTTTATGTGGAATATGAAGGCAAAAATTATTCATACCTCAATTATCCCAAAGTTCTGACAAAAGAAATCGGCTCTGCGGAATTGCCGGTGCTCAGTCAAAATGCCGACGGAAGCACCGAAATCTGTTATAACTGGACGGTTAAATCCAGCAATCCGAATGTGGCAGGCGCAATGTTGACGCAGACCGATAAAGACGGAGTGAAGGTAGCGGCAGTTGCGATTGCCGCGGGCCAAAAAGCCGGCAGAGCGACCATAACTCTTACCGCTGCCGACGGCTCGAATAAAACTGCCAGAATTGTTGTAACGGTCAAATAAGGCATTACGAAAAAGCGCCCCATGTGCCGTCAATGGCATATGGGGCGCTGCGCGTTTTTTGTAATAATACTATTGAAATAAAAAATAATTGTGATAAAATATAATCAATCTGTGGCTATGCCACGTAGAAGGGAGAAATTACAGATTACTATGAAAGGAAATCCAAAAAAATCTGCCGCCGCGCTCGCAATACTTCTGGCTGCGATATTTGTCTGCATGATTGTCGCGAACGGCATACAGACAGACGGCGGCAATGTGCAGGTCTCTTCCGGCGT
The DNA here is from genome assembly GCA_963636125.1 of Oscillospiraceae bacterium. GTDB lineage: Bacteria > Bacillota > Clostridia > Oscillospirales > Oscillospiraceae > Limivicinus. Next base: position 15,778 of record CAVHIP010000026.1, read on the forward strand.
TATTGAAACGGATGTCGGGCAGCTTACATATAAGCTCTACACTCCGCTTACCGCAACCGAGGAAAATCCGGCACCCGGCGTTTTGCTGCTTCACGGCTATCAGAACGACCATGAGACTTGCGCCGCGTACGCGATTGAGCTGGCAAGGCGCGGCGCGGTCGTTATGGCGCTTGACGAATACGGTCACGGCTCAAGTGCTGCCGGATTGCTCAACAGAGGTTATGTAAACCACAAAGTCACCGTCAATTACGGCGAGGACAGCGAGGAGGACGGCACCTATGTCGAAATAGGCGGACAGAAGCGCTACCGCGTTATGATGAACTTCTCAAACCTCAGCTTTTTTGACGACCACTATTCTAAAGACGATGCCGGCAACTCGATTACCGACAGTTCTTGCGGCGGCGCGAGCGCGTACGCCGTTTTGGCGGCAATGCCCAATGTGGATTCCACCCGCCTCGCTCTTTCCGGTCACTCCATGGGGACATGGTCAAGCTGGAGCGTCGCCGCGGCGTATTCCGGAACGGATATTGAGCCGAAGGCGACCGTCCTGCAATGCGGCGAACTTTTCCGTGACAGCGCGTATGACACCGAAAAGTACCATTTCAACAATGTCCTTCTGCTTCAGGCCAAGTGGGACGAATTCAGCTATTTCAGAGACTATAAAAAAGTCGTCAACGATGATTTGCTCCGCTCCGACCTGCGCACGGAGTTTCTCGGTACAAGCGCGGACGAAGCGGCATGGGATACCACATACGGCGATTTTGCGGACGGCAGCGCGCGCCGCATGCAGCTTCTGTATACGAATCACCGCCTCACGACTCACCATGACGGCGGCCTTACAACCGCTATCGAGTGGTTTGACAGCACCATAGGTCTCGACACGGATATCCCCGCCGATAATCATGTTGCCATAACAAAAGAATGGCTGACGCTTATCGCTATGCTCTGCGCCGTCTTCGCCATGATTCCCGTAATGGAACTGCTGCTGTGCGTTCCGTTCTTTGCCAAAGCCGCGCAGCCCCTGCCGCCGAAAGAAGGAATCAAGCCTCGCGGCAAATGGTGGACGGCTGCGATCATCACCATTCTCCTCGCCTTTGCCACCTATCCGTTTATGACTCAGCTTGGCCACGGACTTTTGCCTCTGCCGGAGAATATTTTCCGCATGACCGTCGGGAACGGCTTTTTGTCATGGTATCTCCTGCTCATCCTCATAATGCTCGGCACAACGATCGCTTCACGCATAAAGCACAAAAAGGGCAAGGGTGGCTCGGATTATTACGGAATGGGTCTGTCCTGCGCCGAAGATCCGGAAAGAATAAATCTCGGCTTGCTCGGACGCAGCGCGCTGCTGGCTCTTTGCATGCTGCTCGCGATGTATATTCTTGTGGTCATCTGCGAGGCTCTGTTTATGCTGGACTTCCGCATTATATGGCCGTTCTTCAAGTCGTTCACGCTTGAGCGCTTCGGCCAGTTCTGCGTATATATCCTGATTTTCGCGCTCTTCTTTGTGCTCAACAACTCCAAGATTATGGCGTCTCAGCGCTGCGAAGCCACATATCAGCCCGGCTTTAAGGGCTTCATGGGATGCTGGTGGAGGAACGCACTGCTTATGGCGGGCGGCATCCTTCTCATAATCCTGCTTGAGTACATTCCCTTCTTTGCGGATATCGGCCCCGGCGCGGATCTCCTGTTCGGCTCCACGTTTGGCGGCCCGTTTATGTCGCTGCTTATTCTTTTCTTCCCGCAGGTGCTTGTGTTCAGCGTGCTGTGCACATATATTTACCGCCGCACGGGCAGTGTCTGGGTCGGCGCATTCACGGTGTCATCTCTCGCATGCTGGATAGTAACCGGCGGCTCTTCCATGCTGTAATATATTCATAAAAAAGGCGGCTGTCTCTTTCAAAGACAGCCGTCTTTCTCAATGTTGCCTATAATTTTTTGCCCGTTATCTGATACATTCTCTCATCGGAAATCTTTACCGTGACAGAGAGACGCTTACTCATTATTTCGGCGAGCTTGTCTGCCTCCATCAGCCCTATCGAAACGCCGTTTGCCGCGCCGTGATGGTGCGCGTCTATTTTTTCGCGGCTCATTCCGTGCGCGACCGTGAGCGTGCCGCCCGGCGCGAGCAGATCTGAGAGGCGATCAATAAGCTTTTCCGGCTCCGGAAAGTGGGGGAAAGCGTTGTATATCATGACAGCGTCGTACTTAGTATCAAAATCACATTCCATTGCGTCCCCGCATATGAACGACACTCTCGAATCTGAAAATTTATCCTTTGCCCGTTTTATCATTTCCGATGAAATGTCAATGCCGGTGACGCTCTTTACGTTTCTCTCAAGGTAGTCCCCAATGAGAACGCCCGTCCCGCATGCCACATCGAGCACTCTCTTGCCCTCCGAGATTTCGGCGTTGTCGAGAATGATATTGACTATTTCATCGCTTTTTATCATTTCCTCATCCCATGATGTGGCGCACTTATCGAAAAATTCTATTACATCCTGTTTGTCTATCATTTTAATCCTCCTTTTTCCGGCGCTCAGCTTTCGTAATATTTTCCGCCGAGGACGACACGCTTGCTCTCAACCGTGATGATTTTTACCGAGATATCAAATGTGTCGGCTATTGATTGCTCGTTTACCGTCTCCGCGCCGCCGGAGTGCGTTATTTTTCCGTCTCTCAGGAAGAAAAATTTATTGCCGAAATACAACGCCTGATTAAAGTCATGCAGGGAGGAGAGAATGCTTATCTTCTTTCCCTTTGCTATTTTTTTTGCTTCCTCGATGATAAGCTCCTCGTTGGCGATGTCCAGATTTCCCGTCGGCTCGTCGAAAATCAGCAGCCGCGGAGACTGCGCAAGGGCGCGGGCAATCGCGATTTTCTGCTTTTCTCCGCCGGAGAGCTGCTCCGCGTTTCGGTATGCGAAGCTCTCAAGCTTCATATCGCTCAAAAGCCGCTGCACGATTTCATGGTCTTCCTTTCCGGCGCGCAGACCGAAATGCGCGACGCGCCCCATGAGTATCGAATCATAAACCGTCATATCCCCGAAATGAATATGCTGCGGCACGTATGCCGCGTAACCCGCGCGCTCCCTGGGAGACATTTTCAGGATATCCTCCCCATCAAAGAGGACGGAGCCGCCGTTTGGCTGCGATATGCCGAGAATGTTCTTGAAAAGCGTTGTTTTGCCGGAACCGTTTTTTCCCAGAATAATGCCTATTTCCCCATCGCCGAGCCGCATTGAAAGCCCGTCGAGGACTTTGGGAGAGCGGCGCGAGTAGCCAAAAGAGAGATTGTTGATTTCAAGCATCGTGATTAGCCCTCCTTGAGAAAATAATCGCGATGAAAAACGGCGCGCCGAGCAGGGAAGTGACCGCGCCCACCGGCAGGGCCGAACCGCTGCCGATACTGCGGGAGAGCGTATCCGCCGCGACCAGCAAAAAGCTCCCGGAGAGCGCCGACATCGGAATGCTGAACCTGTGCTCCTGCCCTAAGAGCTTCTTTGTCACGTGCGGGCAGATTACCCCGACAAAGCCGATGACGCCGAGGAACGACACGCACACCGCCGTTATTACCGAGGCGAGCAGCAAAGAGAAGAAACGGAGTCTGTTCACGTTGACACCCATGCTGCGCGCCGTGCCGTCTCCGCTCAGAAGCGAATTGTAGCGCCAGCTGAGGAGAGAAAATATTACGGTGCTCGGCAAAACAACCGCAAGCATAATAAAATCCGTTTTGTATGTCGCCCGCCCGAGATCGCCGAAATTCCATATCACCGCCGCGGATAGCCCGACATCGGTCGCGTAAAACTGCAGAATTGTCGTCGCGGCCGACCACATTGCGCCGACGGCGATGCCTGCCAGCACCACCACGCCCGGATTAAAAGAGCGTCTGCCGCACAAGCCGAGAATAAGCAGAATTGACAGCGTCGAAAACACAAACGCCATAAGCGATGTGGCGTAGGGATTTGCGCCCACCGTGTAGGAGGAAAGATTATTGCCGGTGGACAGAAAGCCGCCGGAGAACGCGATTATCGAGAGGTTTGCCCCGAACACCGCGGCATTTGAAACTCCGAGAGTGGATGGGGAAGCCATAGGGTTATTAAGGCTTGTCTGCATTATAAGCCCCGACACGGAAAGCCCCGCACCGGCGATAATAGCGGCGAGTATGCGCGGAATGCGTATATTGCGCACGATGCGGACATTTGCCGCCGTTCCGTTTCCGAAAAGCGCCGAGAGACAGTCCGCCGCGCTCATATTGGACGAGCCCGCTAAAAGACACGCGAGAGACATGAGCGCAAGCGCCGTTACCATAAGCGCGATGATTATTTTCTTTTTCCTGTCTTTGTTTATATATAAGCTTTTTCCGGTCATCTTTTGCTCCAAATTCATTGAGACGATGCCGCGCGATAAGCTGCGGCATCTTATCGATGTATTATAATAAAAAAAGCTCATCTTGATAACCCCCCACCGGGGATGTTAAAGTGCACAAAATGGTCGCGCATATTTTATGCAAATAGCACAAGAGAACATCTTTCTTGCTTTTGCGGCCTTATTCGTTTATAATATTTCACCGATATAAATTGTACATTCCGGAGCGTTATGTAATGAACGAAAATGTTGAGATTTTTTTTGAAAGATATGAAGCCGAGCAGAGCTTGAGAGATAAGGTGAAATCCGCGATTGACTGTTATCCCGGAAGTCTTGAAGTGCGTGAGTCCGTGGTAAAAAACGTGCTTTTGCCGATAGCGAAAGAGGAAGGCCTTGAGTTTACCGTTGAGGATCTCCGAAAATACGAAACGCGCAAAAAAATGAAAAAAGCCGCAATGGATAACGACGAATGGCTCGCGGCAGAGGATGACGGCGGAGATGATTTCTGGCTTCTCGACCACGGCTGGAGCAATGATGAGTCCGGATTTTGCGGGGATAATTAAGACATGAAAAAACGAATCGAATGGGTGGACACCGCAAAATGGATTTGCATGATGTTCATAATGCTTGAGCATTTGGAGAGCGGCTGTGATGAGCTTTCCGTTCTGCACACCGCCTTCGGCGTTGAGGTTTTCTTTATAGCGGCCGGATATGTCCATAAAGCGGGGCAAAATTTCAAAAGCTTTTTCATAAAAAAGGTCAAATGCCTTATAGTTCCTTGGCTGGTGTTCAGCTTTTTGGACATCAGCATCGCGCAGGTTTTCTCCTTCGGCGAGCACGGCGATTATCTTACCGAGCTTTTGTGGAACCTTGCCCAGATACGCCAGCATTATGCACAGCTATGGTTTATACCGGCTCTCTTTGCCACGTTTCTGCCGTTTTATTTCTTTATCGAATGGTATAATCGCAAAGCCGACAGGGATAATCACCGCCGCGCGTGGCTCTTCTTTCTCCTCTCCTTTGCGCTGTGGTGTGTGGATGTGGCGTACAGTCATTTTATGATGGACAAGCCTCTTCCTTGGGGAAGCGCAAATCTCCCCTGGCACGCCGATTATATATTCATAGCCATGTTTTATATGACTATCGGCTATTTTCTGCGCAACAACTTTGAAGATACGTTCGACCGGCTCAATACCCGTCTCAACAGAATTATTTTGCTGGCGATATACCTGTGCTCGGTCTACTACCCCTATCTGACGGATTTCCGCATGCCGGAGACGATGCAGGAGCTTTTTGCGCGCCTTATCAACCCCCTGATGGGATGTACGCTTGTGTGCGCGTTCAGCAAGGTGATAAAATCCAACCGGTATATCGCGTATGTGGGGCAAAATACCCTCTTGTATTTCGCTTTCCACGGGAAGGTTCTCGGCTTTGTGCAGGGTGTTTTCAAGCGCCTGTTTACCGATGCTTACGCGCAGATTCTTTCAAATAAGCTCTCGTCAAGCATATTTGCGATATGCCTCACGATAGCCATGTCCTTTGTACTCATCGTCCCTTGTTATATCGTAAACCGTTATTTCCCCTTCCTTGTCGGCAGACCGCCGAAAGCCAAAGCTTCGGCGCCGAAAGAACAGGTATAACACGGCTGAATTAATTTTTGCTGATTTATACAAAATTTAAAATGCGAAAATGTGCATTATCAACAAGATTAGATTCATAGCCTCGGTTGTTATTTACATCCCGAATTTTAAGAGTTATAATAAAGCATATTATGTCGGGTTCCGTTATGAATTCGGCTAAAATAAATGGAGGAAACAACATGAAAAAGACTATTGCACTTTTGCTCGCGCTTGTTATGGTGTTCGCACTGTGCGCCTGCGGCGAAACAGCCGCTCCTGCCGAGGAAGCCGCTCCTGCCGAGGAAGCCGCTCCTGCCGAAGAAGCCGCTCCTGCCGAAGAAGCCGCAGCTGAAGAGGCCGCTCCTGCCGAAGCAAGCTACAGCGGCAAGCTCGTTATCTACTCTCCCCATGACGCAGATCCTCTTGCAGCCGGCGTGGCTCTGTTCGAAGAGACCTATCCCGGAATAGAGGTCGAGGTTATTGCGGCCGGCACCGGCGAGCTGTGCCAGCGTATCGTTGCGGAAGCCGAGAATCCCCAGGGCGACGTTCTGTGGGGCGGCGGCGCAGATACTCTCGCTGCTTACACCGATTATTTTGCGCCCTATGTCTGCGCGAATGACGATGTCATCGGCGACGCATACAAAGATGCAGACGATCTGTGGATCGGCGAGTCCCCTCTGCCCATGGTGTTCATTTACAACAAGACTCTTATTGACGAAGCCGATGTCCCCACCACTTGGGAAGGCCTCTGCAATGAAAACCTCAAGGGCAAGATCGCATACTGCTCTCCCTCTAAGTCCGGCTCCGCTTATACTCAGCTCTGCACCATGCTCTTCTCTCAGCCCACAATAGACGAAGGCTGGGCGCTTGTTGAAAAGTTTATCGCAAACCTTGACGGCAAGCTTCAGGACAGCTCCGGCAACTGCCACAAGCTCGTTGCTTCCGGTGAGTATGCTCTCGGCGTGACCATCGAGAAGTCCGCTGTTCTTTACAATGACAATCCCGATATCGGCTACGTATATCCCGAAGCAAACTCCGCCGTTCCCGATGGCGTTGCTCTCATCAAGGGCTGCCCCAACGAAGAGAACGCAAAGCTCTTCATTGACTTTGTTACCGGCCTTGACTGCCAGAAGGATCAGAATGTCAACTGGAAGCGTCGTCCCGTTCGCTCCGACCTCACTCCCGAAGGCCTCTGCTCTCTCGATGAGTGCAATGTCGGCGCTTACGACTTTACTTATGCCGCAACCAACAGAGACGCTATCAAAGAGAAATTCAACGATCTGTCCATCGGCTGATACGCAATATCCCATATAAATCTGTGGGGAGGCTGCCGCTTTCCGGCACCTCCCCTGATTTGTATCATACTGAAAACTGATTAAAACATTTAATGACAATTAAATGTTTTAATAGCCGCCGCAGCGGCGTAGTTTTCGTATGAGACGCCTT
>CAVHIP010000027.1:0-23064 GCA_963636125.1 Oscillospiraceae bacterium
GGCTTCAAAAGATTTCATTAAAATCAAAGATTTTAATGAAAAAATAGTATTATTCATACCCAAATTATACCCCCAAAAAACAGATGACCCCCAAGGTTTTTCACTTGAGAGTCATCTTCTTTTCGGGACTTTTTTTCACAGCCCTTTTTCAAAAATTCTGAGTAAATCCCGTGTTTACTTGAGCTTGGGGATGAGCAGCTGCTGGCCTACCTTGAGGATGTACGGATAGGGGATGTTGTTCAGGTTTGCGAGATAGGCGATTGTTACTCCGTAGAATGCGGCGATTCCGGCGAGAGTATCGCCGTATCTGACCACATAGGTGAAGAAATTGTCATATTTTACGCCGCCTGACGCTTCGTTAAGCGCATCATCATTCAAAAGTTTTTCATTATCGGACATTGTGTTTACCTCCGTTTTTTATGTTGATACCCTGAACAAGGGAGTTTTGTTTATTACATTGATTACTCCTGAGCATGCCGCAGACATATTACGCGATGTTGCCTCATAGAAACAGCTTTTCTTTTTCAATTTGCATGAGAAGCTCAAACGGTTTTGACGGCCTTGAACAGCGTCTTTGCAGAACATCAAGCATCGCGCTTACTTTTTCAATCGCTTCGTCAAGCTCCTGCGGGGAAACATAGTTTTCAAGCCGGTTGCCCGGAGTATACTTGCCGTCCCGCAAGCCTAAGAATTTGCCGGCAAGCGCGGCATCGTAATGGCCGAGCGCGGCGATTATGCCGTTCATATCGGCGAGTACTTCATCGCGAACGGGGTTCTTATTTTCCGGGAACAGCGTCCTGCTGACAAAATGCGCAAGTTCATGGAACTTTCGTATCTCGTGCGAAACGCAAAGCCATTCTTCCGCCTTGAATCCGGCATCTTCCGGTTTTACCGCGCTGTAATATCCGCGGCTGAGAATAATCAGGCTGTCTCGAAATCGCCTTTTATCGGCGGTAAATTCGGCAAATTCCGAGTCCCAATCTGTCCCGCCGGATGCAAGATATTCCCGCTTGTGTTCGCGTATTTTTTCCCAGTTAATAAGCCCTAAGACTGTCGAAGCGCCCATTGACGGCGGAATATAACGCATTTCACAACGATAGGCGAGCGCGCGGACACAGTGTTCAAAATCATCTCGCCCGTCAAAAGTGACTATTTCAATCCTGCCCGCCGGTGTCTCGGCAGATTCAAAGCTGTCATTCGGAGAGAAAGTGAAATCCGGCGTACCGGAGAGCTCCTCGCCTCGGAGAACTGCGCTTCTGTATAAATCGCCGTACCTTGTTTCGTCCGAAACAGGGAGCAGCATCTGAGGGTATCGGCGCGCAAGGATCGTTACAACGTGTTCATTCACTTTTTTGGGGCTGTTCTGTCATATGATGACATGCGCCGTTCCTGTTCAAATCCGGATTTGTAAGGCCTCCGGCCACATCGTCAAGCAAGTCATCGGAAAGCTCATTGGCGGAATACCTGTCTGTTATCATGGAAAGAGCGTCCCGCCAGCCGGGCATTTTCAATGTATCCGCGCATATTCGCAGCAGCCTTTCTGTATTGCCCATTTGTTCATCACTCCCGTAATTTCTTTTTATGCCATACAGTACGCAGTGATAGGGCGTTTGTTACAGAAATTTTGGAATACTCAGGAAAAATAATCTTCCGGGGAGAAATCGGAATCCTCAAGAGCCACGCTCATTTTATCGAGCGCGCGGCTTTGAATGACGCGGACATTGCCCGGCGTAATCCCGAGGCGTTTCGCAACCTCATCGGATGAAAGCCCCTTGAGATACCGCAGAACAATTATACTCCGGCTTCGCTCATCGAGCTTTGCGAGCGCCTTCGCCACGGCCTGGCGGCAGGCCATCACGTTTATCGCTTTCGACATGTCGTCATGTCCGGGCGTGAGATCCGGCTCCATTGCGTCAAGACTGACCTGATCTTTTTTAGCGCGGTAATAGCTGATCAGCTTGCGCTTTGCTATTATATACAGCCATGCCTGCTCGTTGCAGCGTTCCGGATCAAATTCGGCGGCGTGCCTGTGACAGCTGAGAAAGACTTCCTGCAAAATATCCTCGGCGTCTTCGCGCGAACTCGTGTGGTGCATAAGGTATTTCAACAGAGCGGCGGAATAGTCATGCATCAGGTGTTCGATCCACTGTTCGTTCATAGTAATCCTCCGTGCGGTTAACATACAGATAAATATCTGCCGGATGCCGAACAGACGGCGAGTCTGTCGACTTTTGCAATTGCAATATGTTTTCCGCTGTAGCTCCCAATAAATTTACATAATTTAGTTTCCGTTTTCTATTTTACGACATAAAGCGGATATTTACAACCTTTTTTTTATTTTTGTAAAAAGCTACAATATTTATTTACTGTTTTCTATTTTTTTGCGGGGAAAACTTGTGAAAATTTGTGCGAACTCTTGACGGTCGCAATAAAAACTGTATAATCATATAAAAAGCGTCGCCACTGCGGAGAACCGCAGATGGTTTTGCGCGGCGACGTCTGATAAACGGAGATAATTATGGTTGTTAAAATTAAAAAACTCAGGGAAGATGCCCGTATGCCGTATCGCGGCTCTGCCGCCGCCGCGGGATATGATCTCTATGCCTGCATGGATGCGCCCGTCAGCATTGAGCCGTACTCCACGGCAAAGATTGGGACAGGAATTTCCGCCGAGATACCCGAAGGTTATTTCGGCGCGGTTGTTGCCAGAAGTGGGCTTGCCGCAAAGCAGGGTCTTCGTCCGGCCAACTGCATCGGAATATGCGACAGCGATTACAGGGGAGAATATATAATCTTCCTGCATAATGACAGCGGCGAAACGCGTGTTGTACAGCCGGGGGACAGAATAGCCCAGCTTATCATTATGCCCTTCCTGCCTGTTGACTTTGAGCAGGTCGATGAACTCGGCGAAACGGAGCGCGGCGCCGGCGGCTTCGGCTCCACGGGAAGATAAAGTCAACGCATAATATATGCGGCACTTCCCTAAAATGCGCATAAAAACTGTTTTAAACCTTATTTTGATTTGAAATCTTGATGCAGGGTGATTTGAGATGACCAAAGACAGAATTGCAAAATTTTTCAGAATAATATCCATTCCGCCAATTGTGGTTTCGATGCTCGCGTTGTGCCTCTATACCGCCGGCCATAATGTTTTCGCAAACGCCGCGGAGGCTTTTTTGCTGGTGTTGTTTTTGGGTATCATTCCCTCTCTGGCGTATCCCTGCCAAAGCCTTGTCCCGAAGTGGAAAAGCGGCGGCCGCGAAATGCAGAGAAAGCTTGCTTTTGTTTTTTCCTTCATCGGCTACACTGTTGCGGTTATATGGTCGTTCTCCATGCGCAAGAGCGCGGCGCTGCGCACCGTCACTATGTCCTATTTTCTCAGCGTGATAATCCTTATTATTTTCAACAAGGTTCTGAAAATCCGCAGCAGCGGCCATTCATGCAGCGCCACCGCGCCGATTACCTTAATATTCCTTTATGTCGGCTGGGTAAGCGCCCTTCCGTGGCTTGCCTTTTTTGCGGCCGTTGTCTGGTCGTCGCTCTATCTTAAAAGGCATACCGCCGGCCAGCTTTTCTTCGGCAGCTTCACCTGCGTTTTGTCTCTCTGTCTCTCGCTTCTCATTGTGAAATTCCTGTGAATGCCGCAATTCCGGCACTTTCGCGTCTCACACGAAAGAAAACGAAAAAAACTGTTGACATTGCCGATAACTTCTGATAGAATATCTCTGCTGTTGAGGCAGTACATGGCGGCATAGCTCAGCTGGCTAGAGCATTCGGTTCATACCCGGAGTGTCCCCGGTTCAAATCCAGGTGCCGCTACCAAACAAGGGCGCAGCGTTCACTGCGCCTTTTATACGGCCCGTTGGTCAAGTGGTTAAGACACCGCCCTTTCACGGCGGTAACATGGGTTCGAGTCCCGTACGGGTCATAAAACAATCAGCCTGCTGTCGGCAGGCTGATTGTTTTAACATCTTGATAAGAGAAATATGCTCATTTCAGCAGTTTTTTGACTATCTTCTCCTTGACGGTGTTGTACGGCAGATAGCGCAGAGGAACGTCAATCGCGCTTGACTGGCGCAGTACGCTGCGGAAGTGCGTGAACGTCTCATAGCTCTTCTGCCCGTGATAAGAGCCCATGCCGGAGTTGCCGACGCCGCCGAAGCTCATGGAGGACCCGGCAAGATGCAAAATGGTGTCGTTGATGCACCCGCCGCCGAATGAGCATGAGTCAAGCACTTTCTTCTGCGTACGCTTATCCTCCGAAAACATATACAGCGCCAGCGGCCGCGGCTTTGAGCGGATAATACCGATGCACTCATCGATGCTGTCATAGCACAGCACAGGCAGTATCGGCCCGAAGATTTCCTGTTGCATAATTGCGGAATCCGACGCAACGTCGACAAGCACGGTCGGCTCTATAAATCTGCTCGCTTTGTCCGTACCGCCGCCGATTACCGCCGTGCCGCATGAGAGCAACGCGGAAAGCCTGTCAAAATGCTTGTCGTTGATGATATGTGCCATTGCGGACATATCCCCGCCCGGGAAGAACGCCTTGAGCGCTTTCCGGTACTCCTCTATGAATCTGTCCTTTACTTTGCTCTGTATCAGCAGATAGTCCGGCTCTACGCACGTCTGCCCGGCGTTTAGCACCTTGCCGAAGGCGACGCGCCGCGCGGCGAGAGATATATTCGCCGTCTCGTCCACTATGACGGGGCTTTTGCCGCCCAGCTCCAGCGTTACCGGCGTCAGACTTTTTGCCGCCTGCTCCATCACTAAGTGTCCTACCTTCGGGCTGCCCGTGAAGAATATATAATCGAACTTTTCCTCTAACAGCGCCTGATTTTCCGCGCGGCCGCCCTCGACGACCGAAATATATTCCGGCGCAAAAGTCTCCGATATAATCTTGTTTATCACATGACTGCTCTCTTCTGCGTAGGCGGACGGCTTGATGACCGCGCAGTTTCCCGCCGAGATTGCCCCGATGAGCGGCATCAGGCACAGCTGCACCGGATAATTCCACGGCGCCATGATCAGCGCCACGCCGTACGGCTCCGGATAAATCCTCCCTTTGCCGGGGAGCTGACCTATGGCCCCCGGAACATGCCTGACGCGGTTCCATTTGGCGATGCGCTTTATGTGATATGCGATCTCGTCCAGCACAAGCCCCGTTTCGCACATATATGTCTCATACGGATGCTTGTTCAGATCCCGCATCAGCGCCGCCGAGATTTCACTGTTGTTGTTCAATATCGACCGTCGCAGTTTTTTCAGCATTTCTATGCGAAACTCCGTGCTTCGTGTGGCGCCCGATTCGAAATATTTTCTCTGCGCCGTGACAAGTGAGTTTATCTCCATATAATTATACCTCCGAGTATTTAGCGCTTTCAGTTTATCCCAAACTCTCCGCCCAGTCAAGGGCGCGGATTTATCTTGCAATGCGGCATTATTACCACACCCTGCCGCCTATTATTATAAGAAGAAAGGAAACATAAAATGAAGAACAAAAAAACTTTGATTGCCGCGGTTGTTCTGATCGTCCTTCTTGTCGGCGCTTTCCTTGCGTGGGCGCTTCTACGGCCGACGGCGGAACAAGGCGTCAAATCCGTTGCTGTCGAGGTTATACACTCCGATTCCTCGGTGAATGCTTTTAATATAGCGTTGGATGTTGACACTCTCGGTGATCTCCTGACCGTAACCGGCATCGCATCCGGCACAAAAGGCGAGTATGGCCTTTATATCACCACCGTCGACGGCGAAACTGCCGATGAATCGCGGCAACAATGGTGGTGCATTACAAAGGACGGCGAAGAGGTTTCGACCGGAGCGGACGGCGTAATCCTTGCCGACGGCGATAAATACGAGCTGACTCTCAAAACCGGCTGGTAAGCCCATGAATCTGCTCCGCCCCTTTCCGAAATTCCGGAAAGGGGCGGTTTTTCATGTTATCATTTCATTTCCCAGGGCTTGTGTTGGGCGCAGAGCTCGTATAACTGCGTATAGCTCTTGTATCTGCTTCGGCTTATTTTGCCCTCCGCGACCGCTTCCGTCACGGCGCAGCCCGGCTCTTTGAGGTGGGCACAGTCGTTAAATCTGCATCTGCCTATATACGGCAGAAAATCGATGAAATCATATTGGAGCTGCTCTTTTTCTATGCTGCTCATCATTTCTATTTCGAAAGACGCAAACCCCGGCGTATCTGCGACAAATGTGTCCTCTCCGAGCGCGTAGAGCTGAACATGCCTCGTGGTGTGCCGCCCGCGGCCGAGCTTTTCGCTCACCTCGCCGGTTTCTATGTTTGCCTCCGGCAAAAGCACGTTCATTATGCTTGACTTGCCGACGCCGGAATTTCCCGTAAATGCGCAGACCTTCCCACGCATTGCGTCCAGAAGCTCCTCAGTGCCCTCGCGCTTGACCGCGCTGCATCGGACAACCGTGAATCCCGCCTCGGAGAAAATTTTGTAAAGCTCATCTGCGCTGTCGACATCGATTTTGTTGATGCATACAATAAGCTCACACCCGGAATGCTCCGCGATAACGGACACTCTGTCCACCAAAAAAGGATCGGTCACCGGGTTCGTGTTTGCCGCAACGAATACAAGCGCGTCGATGTTGGCGACGGCGGGCCGGATGAAAAAATTTTTTCTTTCCTCCACGCTGTCGATTCTACCCTTGCCGTTTGCATCTATGCTGCATGACACCCGGTCTCCCACGAGCGGGGATGTGCCATCAAGCCGGAATTTTCCTCTCGCCTTGCACTCGAGTATACCACTGTCGGTCTGTACGTAATAGAAGCCGCTGAGAGCTTTTATAATTCTTCCTTCTGTCATCCCCACGGTCCTCTCGAAACCTGGATAACAATCGACGTATATTCTTCAACGTCCGTAAACGCCTGCACACTCTGCCCGATTACCGTTCCCGCATCATATTCGCCGGAAACCGTCTCCGCGCCGCCGTAGCTTAGCCCGGCGTTTTCTATCTTTATTCTCGCCGCGTCCTCAGTGAGCCCTATGAGATTCGGCATTGTGATATATGTTTTTTCCGTACCGCTGCTGACAATTACATAAACTGTCGAGCCTGCGCTGATCTCTTCGTTTGCGGCAGGGCTTGTGCTGATAACATAATCCTTACTTACCGTGTCTGATGTTGAGTTTTCGATCTCGACGGTCAATCCCGCGTTCTCCAGCGCAAGCTTTGCCTCGCGATAGTCCATGTTGATGACATCCGGAACCGGCGTCAGCACCACGCCGCTGCTGACGGTCAGGTCGACCTCTATTCCCTCCGGCGTAATCATCATGCTCCGCCCTGCCTCCGGCTCCTGGGAGAGAACTCGCCCTCTCTCGTTTTTCGTGTCTATGACATAGGTCACGTTGAATTTATAGGTTTCTCCCAACTCCGCGTTGTTGGCGATCGCGTCATAGTTGGTTCCTATAAAGTTCGGCAACGCGATACGCTCCGCCGGCGAGAAAACATCTTTCAGCCAGAAATTCCAAAGGAAAACGAACAGCCCTATACCCACAAGCATCGCCCCGAGAACACCTGTTGCAAACGTCACCTTGCCCGAGCGCTTTTTGCGCTCGGCGTACTTACTCTTTGAAAGCTCGCTTATAGAGCGGACGGGGACAACGGCGGGGTTTTCATAATTGCTTTGCTTCGGCTTCCGCAACTGCCGCCGCGTGAACGCTTCAAGCGCTTCGAGCAGTTTGTCCGCTGTCTGATAACGGCTTTCCGCATCGATGCTCATCGCCTTGGCGACTATTTTTTCTAGCTCCTCCGGCACATCGGGCGCATAGCTTGAAATCGCCGCCGGCGCCTCAAGCTGCCTGAGAAGAATTTCGTTTATCGTCTCTCCCGTATACGGCTTCACACCCGTAAGCATCTCGTACATCACCACGCCGAGCGAATATATATCGCCCCTCGCGTCCGGGTCATTGCCGCGCGCTTGCTCCGGCGCAATATAGTGTATTGAGCCGAGCGCCTCGCCGCTCTCTTCCCGTTCATCCTCCAGCGCGGCGATGCCGAAATCGGCGACTTTAATCATCCCGTCGCGCAGAAGCATAATGTTTTGCGGCTTGATGTCCCTGTGGATTATGCCGCGCTGATGTGCGTGGGAAAGCGCCTTGGCAATCTGCTTTGAAAAATGCACGGCTTCCTTCCAGCTTATCGCGCCGCGCTTTTGAATATACTGCTTAAGCGTTATTCCGTCTATCAGCTCCATGACAATAAACTCTACGCCATCACAGTTGCTGACATCGTAAACCGCCACTATGTTCGGATGGGAAAGCATCGCAATCGCGTGTGACTCCGCCAGAAAGCGGCGGCGGAATTCCTCGTCCGCGGCAAGCTCATCCCTAAGCACCTTTATGGCAACATATCTGTTCAAACGGTGGCAGTATGCTTTGTATACAATCGCCATTCCGCCCTCGCCGATGACGCTCTCTATTTCGTATCTGTTGTCAAGAAGTTTCCCGATAAGACTTTCGTTTTCTTTCATCGCTGAATTGTCTCCATTTTGAAGTGCTGCCGCCTGCTTATCTTGTCATTGCGACAATGGTAACGTTGTCCTTTGCGCGTCTGTTCAGTGCTTTTTTCATCAGAAATCTGCACAGCTCGTCCGGACTGCGGTTTTCCTTTGCCGCCAGAAGAATTTCTTCGTTCTCTACGGTGTTCGTAAGTCCATCGGAGCAGAGCAGCAAAACATCGCCCGCGTCGATGCTGACCGGAAACAGATCCGCCTTCACCGTCGCTTCAGAGCCTACCGCCCTTGTGATGATGTTTTTCTGCGGATGATTTTTTGCCTGTTCCTTCGTGATCATGCCGGCTTCCACCATCTCCTGCACAAGGGAATGGTCTTTTGTAATCTGCTTTATCGTGTCCGCGTTTCTTGAAATAAGATACGCCCTGCTGTCGCCGACGTTGACGATATATCCGCTTCCGTTGTTTTTTATCACTCCGCCGACAATTGTGCTACCCATGCCGCGGCATGTTTCGTCGAACATCGAGTACTCGTATGATACGCCGTTCGCCTCTTTGCAGGCATCCGTAAGCATTTGCGGAATGTCCGTTTTTTTCCTGCCGCGAGCAGTAAGCTTTTCGTATAGAAAAGAAACAAAAGCCTTGTTTGAAATTTGGCTGGCAAGCTCGCCGGCGTTTGCGCCGCCCATACCGTCGCAAACGGCAAATATGGTACAGTCTGCCGCATCGCATTTTTCTATTATAAAGCTGTCCTGATTGTCTTTTCTGACAGCGCCTTTGTCGGTCAATCCGAAGCTTTTCATTTTTTCTGTTCTCTCTTCTGCATTTTTCGCCTGAGCTGTCCGCAGGAAGCGTCAACATCGCCGCCGAGCTTTCTCCTGACCGTGACGTTGCATCCTGCATCCTCGAGTATTTTGATAAAAGCCTTCATATGCCCTGCGGTTGAAGGGCCGAATTGCCGCTCCTCGACGTGGTTGAGCGGGATAAGATTCAAATGCGCGCCGACCGCAAGCGCCCGCTTGGCAAGCAGTCTTGCGTGCATTTCTGTGTCGTTTACCCCATCTATCATGGCGTACTCAAAGGAAATGCGCCGGCTTGTTTTTTCGTAGTATTTTTTGCAGCTGTCTATGAGTTTATCCACGCCGCGTCCTCTGTTCGCCGGCATCAGCTTAGAGCGCGTCTCGTCATCCGGCGCGTGCAGGGATACCGACAGGGTTATCGGCATATTCTCATTCGCAAGGTCATCAAATCTCTCGATAATGCCGCAGGTGGAGAGAGAAATGTGCCGCATGCCGATGTTCATGCCCTTTTCGCAGTTTACAAGCCGCAGAAATCGCATGACATTGTCGTAATTATCCAGAGGCTCTCCTATTCCCATCAGCACGATGTTTGAAATCTTTTTACCGGAATCAAGCTGTGAGAACATCACCTCGTCGAGTATCTCATTTGCCTCAAGGTTCCTGACAAGCCCGCCGATGGTGGAGGCGCAGAACGCGCAGCCCTGGCGGCAGCCTACCTGCGATGAAACGCAGACCGTATTGCCGTGCTTATAGCTCATAACAACCGTTTCCACGGCGTTTCCGTCCTTCAGCTCCCAGAGATATTTTATCGTCCCGTCTATCTTCGAAACCTGCTTTGATAGCACCTTGGGCGCGTAAATCTCGTATTCGGTTTTCAGCTTTGCGCGCAGTTCCATCGGGAGATTTGACATGCCGTCAAAATCTCTCACGCCTTTTGCAAGCCATTCATAGACCTGAACGGCTCTGAACTTCGGCAGACCACGCGATATAAAGTCTGTCGTCAGCTCCTCCGGAAGCATTGAAACAATATTTTTTGTCATAAACTGTCCTGTGTATATGTGTGGATTATTTGTTCTTCAAAAGCTTAGCGGCAAAAAAACCGTCTGTTCCGTCTATGTTGGGCCAGAATGTATATGCGCCGCTTTCACTTGAAATATTCCCGATTTTGAACGGAACAAGCGAAAATTCCGGATTCCTCGATAGAAAAGCATCAACAACACCCTCGTTTTCGCATTTTAGCACGGTGCAGGTGGAGTAGAGAAGCGTTCCGCCGGGCTTGACATACTCTGCAAGATGATTGAGAATGTCAAGCTGGATAGTCGGCAGACCATTTATTTCGTCCTCGGTTTTGTGCCGTATCTCCGGCTTTTTCCTGATTACGCCGATACCCGAGCACGGAACATCCGCGATAACTGTGTCAAACGCGCCGGCAAAATCCGACCTTCGTACTCTCGCATCATTGCGCTCGGTTGCGATAATGTCTATTCCGAGTCGCTGAGCGTTTTCTTTTATCAGCCGCAGCTTTTTTTCGCTTATGTCGCAGGCGATTATCTCCCCGCTGTTTCCCATTTTTATCGCCGCCGCCAGCGATTTTCCGCCCGGCGCGGCGCACGCGTCAAGTACTTTTTCCTCGCTTTTTACATCCGCTATCTCGACGGCCGATCTCGCGGCATTGTCCTGAACATAAAACAGCCCTTCCTCAAAACCGGGGAGCGCGGCAACATTGCAGCTTTCAAGCTCTATCGAGTTATCCGCAAAGCCGCTTACGGCATGTTTTATTCCAATCCGATCAAGCGCGCGTGCATAGTCCGCTGCGCTGACTTTAAGCGTGTTTATTTGTATGTTGAGCTTTGGCGGCTCATTATTGCAGGCAAAAAACTTCTCCGCAAAATCATAGCCGCGCTCGTCGATTATGCGCTTTGTCAGCCACAGGGGATGACTGTATTTCACGGATAAATGTTCCGCGCTGCCCTCGTTCGGAATCGGCGGCAGATTGTTTTTGCTCTCCGATACCCGTCGCAGTACGGCGTTTGCAAGTCCCGCCGCTCTTTTCAGCCCGACCGCCGCGCACAGCTCTACGCTTTCGTTAACCGCCGCTCTTGCCGGTATCTTATCGAGAAATATAAGCTGATACACACCCAGCCGCAGAATATCTCTCAGCTTGGGCTCAAGCTTTTTTCCGCCGGAAAAGCTGTCAATATAAAAATCGCACAGCTTGTCGTTTTGCAGCACACCCAATATGAGCCGTGAGGATAACGCCGCATCCCGCCCGTCAAGTCCGGCTTTTTTTATTGCGCTGTCTATGACGGATCCCGACCACGCGCCGTCTCTGCGGCATTTTTCCAGAGCGTCAATCGCTGCGGCTCTCGCTTTACTTGCTGTCATTCTGTCTTTATTTTGTGTCCTCTCAGAAAATCGGCAACCTTCATGCGCCTTTTGCCTGGCGCCTGGAGCTCCTTTATCATGACCGTTTCTCCGCTTCCGCAGGCTATCTCTATCCCGTCATTTCCGGCGGATACCACACTGCCGGGGGCTTTTTCCGTTTTCCTGTTGGTGTAATCCGCTGCGTAGATTTTATAAACCGTCCCGTCTATTTCGGCAGTTGCGACCGGCCACGGCTGCATACCGTATATCCATTTTATAACGGCGCGCGCATCCTTATTGAAATCTATCGGGGACATGCGCTTGTCAAGCATCCCTACATAGCTGGCCTCATCGTGATTTTGCGGCGTTCTCGGCGCGGTTCCTGCTTCGATATCCTTAAGTGTTTTGACAAGAAGCTCCGCCCCCATCTCCATAAGCCTGTCGAAAAGCTCTCCGGAAGTTTCAAATTCGCCTATCTCGGTTTCGGCAGTGTAAATAATGTCGCCTGCGTCCATGTCATGCGCAAGATGCATGGTTGTGACGCCGGTTTTCCTATCACCGTTCAGCACTGCCCACTGTATGGGTGCCGCGCCTCTGTATTTCGGCAGAAGCGACCCGTGGACGTTTATCGCGCCGTATTTTGGCAGCTCCAGAATATCGTCCGGCAGAATTCTGCCGTAGGCGACAACGACCAGAATATCCGGCGCAAGCTCGCGGAGCGCCGCAAGGGCAGTTCCGTCGCGCATCTTAGCCGGCTGATACACCGGAATGTTGTTTTCAAGAGCGAGGGATTTGACAGGCGAAAATGCCGTCTCCATCCCGCGACCCTTGGGCTTGTCGGGCTGAGTAAATACGCCGACTATATCGTATTTCTCGTTTATCAGCTTTTTGAGAGATGCGGCGGCAAAATCCGGCGTACCCATAAAAACTATCCGCATTGTCTCACTCCTTGCCGTCATCAGCGCCGAGCAGATCTGCCGTCTCTTCTTTGGTGAGCATACGCTCGCATTTTGAAGTATAGAGTATGCCCTCGAGATGATCTATCTCATGGCAGAAGCAGCGCGCGGTGAGTCCGTGCCCCTCAATCTCGAAAATCTCTCCGTTCCTGTCCTGCGCGCGCACCTTTACATGCTCCGGCCTTGTGACTATGCCGTACTCGTTCGGAACGCTCAGGCATCCCTCCGGGCCGGTCTGTTCGCCGGAACTCTCTATTATCTCGGGGTTTATAAGCTCAATGTAATATTCATCTTCGCCTTCGTCCACATTTGTCTCAAGCACTATAACGGCACGGCGCAGAATACCCACCTGCGGCGCCGCAAGACCGACACCCTCGGATTCCGTCAGCGTCTCCGTCATATCATCAAGAAGCTGATGAAGCCGCGCGTCAAACTTTGTCACTTCGCGGCTTTTTTTATAGAGCTGCGGGTCTTCCACGGTCAGTATTTTTCTCAGAGCCATTTTCTTTTCTCCTCATAAATCATAAATATTGAAAATTCATTCAAGCGGATTTGCATCCGCGTATACGGAAATTCCCCTGAATCTTTTGTCGCAGCTGCATTCCATCACAATGCGCGAAATGAGCGCGCGCATTTCTTTTTCGTTTTTGCAGCTGATGTTAACCCTGTATCTGAATCTGTTGTTCACTCTGACCACCGGCAAAGGCGCGGGGCCGAGTACGATAACATCGTTTCTGCCTTTCAGAACGGTGTCAAAAAAGCTTCTTATGTATTTTCCGCACCTGACCGTAAGCTCTTCGTCTGCGCCCGTAACGGTTACGGAATAAAACTGCATAAACGGCGGGGCGTTCTGGAGCTTTCGCAGCTCGATCTCCGATTGGTAAAATGCCTCATAATTCTGCGCGGCGCTGTTTAGGATTGTTTCGTTTTGAGGCGTATACGTCTGTATGACGGCGCGCCCTTCTTTTTTCCCGCGACCGCTGCGGCCTATAACTTGAGTCAGCAGGGAAAATGTCCTTTCGCCGGCCCTGTAATCTCCCGCATATAGGCTTTGATCGGCGAGAATTACCCCGACAAGTGTCACATCCTCAAAGTTAAGCCCCTTTGTGACCATCTGCGTGCCGACCATTATGGGTATTTTTCTGTCGCGGAACTTTTTGAAAAGCTCCTCGTGCGAACCTGCCGGAGCGACCGAATCGGTGTCCATTCTCAATACCTCAACACCGGGGAAAAGCTCGCCAAGCTCGTCCACGATCGCTTGCGTACCTGCGCCGGAAAAGCTCAGCTCTCCGCCGCAGTCCGGGCAAACGCGGTCAATCCTCTTGGAATAACCGCAGTAGTGGCACATCAGCCTGTCATTGCTGCCGTGATATGTGAGCGATACGCTGCATCTTGGGCA
Organism: Oscillospiraceae bacterium; assembly: GCA_963636125.1. GTDB lineage: Bacteria > Bacillota > Clostridia > Oscillospirales > Oscillospiraceae > Limivicinus. The sequence goes on from CAVHIP010000027.1 coordinate 13,992, forward strand.
TTTATAAGTATACCCGCATTCGCGGCAAGTTATAAGCTTGCTTGTGCCGCGGCGATTTATAAACAGTATACACTGCTCTTCTTTTTCTATGTTTTTCTGTATTTCATCCCGCAGGAAGCCACTTATGCAGCCGACGTTGCCGCGGCGAAGCTCGCGTTTCATATCGACCACTGTGACAGATGGAAGACTCATGTCGTTATAGCGGTTATTAAGGCGGAAAAATGCGTATTTTCCCGTATCAGCCTTGTATCTGCTGACGATATCCGGCGTGGCGGAGCCTAACAGCAGCAGGCATCCGGCCTTGGCACAGCGAAATTTAGCAACCTCTCTCGCGTCATAGCGCGGGCTGTTTTCGGATTTATATGTCTCTTCTTGCTCCTCGTCGATAATGATAAGCCCGAGTGACTTAACGGGCGCGAATATCGCGCTCCGAGTGCCGATAACAACGCGGGCCTTGCCCGATTTTATGCGCTTCCACTCGTCATATCGCTCGCCGGTTGAAAGACTTGAATGCAAAACCGCGATATCATTTCCGAAATATGATGAGAAGGTTTTTATCATCTGCGGGGTAAGCGCAATCTCCGGCACCAGAAGTATGGAAGATTTGCCGCATTCTATTTGGCGGCGGATAAGATGAATATACACGCTCGTTTTGCCGCTGCCCGTGACTCCCTGCAAGAGCGCCGCGGCGGGCTTCCCGCTCTCGGCAAGCGCGGATATTCCTTCAAACGCCTCGTTTTGCTCTCTGTTGAGTACCGGAAGCGGCTCTGTTTCGCCGACGAATATTTCCGGCCGCCTGTATACCTCGCGCTTGTAAAGTTCGATGATTTCGGTTTTTTCAAGCGCCTTCAGAGCCTGCCTTTTTGCGCCGGCAAACCTGAGAAGCTCGGTTGCGGGAAGCGCTTCAAAGCTGCAGAGCATATCGATGATTGCCGCCTGCTGCTGTGATCTGCGCCGTTTTTTCTCGGCGTAGTCCATCGCATCCTCTGTTGTGACGGCGAGCCGCGCCATTTCAACCGTTTTGTCCCCGATGCGTCTTTTGCCGTCATCGTCAAACCAAAGTCCGGCAGGGAGCATGGCTTTTACGGCATCATATACGGTGCAGAAAAATCTTTCGCGCATGAAAAGAGCGAGCTTAATCTGCTCTTCGGAAAGCACCGGCTCATTGTCCGGAAGCGCGATTATGGGTTTTAGCACATTGCAGTCGCTGCGCTCGCACACGCTGAGGATTATTCCCTCGCTGCGCCTGTTGCCTTTTCCGAACGGAACAAACGCTCTCATTCCCGCGCATGCCTTGTCTGCATATTCTTCCGGAATGAGATAATCATAAGGCTTATCTATCCAATATGTAGCGGCCGATACCGCAATTTTCGCGATTTTTTCGTTCACTCTGCATCCGTTCCGCTGCCCATTAAAGCAACAGCGCATTATACGCTTTGTCTTAGAGATTTAAAGCGGGGAGATGTTTACCCCGCTTTGTTTGCAGTACTGCTGTTTTATTTGTTTATTGAAAGTTTGCCGGTATAAACCTCGTCGATGGCGATTGAAACAGGCTTTTTTTCCAGGGGAATCTGCTTCTCTTCAGACTCCGCGGATATAGCGCGCGCCCTCTTGGCAACAAGATTAACAAGCTGGTAGCGGCTGCCCGTCTTTTCGGCAAGTTCTGACACGGGGGGATAAAGCATCATAATAACATACTCCATTTCTCTGCTGAACGCAGACTAAAATTTTTAACTTTTTCGATTTGCTCGGGATATTCGATATAAATATAAAGAGAGCTGCCTTATTTCCGAAGATAATCTTTCCTCAGATCGTACCGGCATTTTTCCGCGGTGATTATTGCGGAAAGCTCTTTTGCGGCTCTGTCGGCATCATCGTTGATGATGATATAATCATAAAAATCGGCTTCCGCATATTCCTGCTCTGCCCTGATAAGCCTTGCCTCGATCGCGCGCTCCGTATCCGTGCCGCGCTTTTCAAGGCGATTTTTCAGCTCCTCGATGGATGGGGGGATGATGAATATTTTTACGGCGTCAGGTTTTTTCTCTTTTATCTGCCGCGCGCCCTGCACTTCAACGTCCAACAGAACATTATATCCCTCCGAGGTCTTTCGTTCAACATATTCTCTCGGGGTGCCGTAGCTGTTGGCGCAGTATTCCGCATGCTCAAGAAGCTCGTCGTTTTCAATCATCTCTCTGAAACGGTCAAGATCCACAAAGAAATATTCTTTTCCGTCCGTTTCGCCCTTCCTCGGCTTTCTGGTGGTGACAGACGTTGAAAAACACACATCGTCCCTTTCCGCGACGGCCTTTGCCACAACTGTGCTTTTGCCCGCGCCTGACGGGCCGGAGATAACTATGAGTCTGCCTTTTTCATGCATTTTTTTCATCCTCCGTATCGATTTTTCCTTCAATTCTGTCTGCCAAGACCTCGCATTGCAGCGCCGAAAGTATAACATGTCCGCTGTCGGTGACGATAACCGCCTTTGTGCTTCTTCCGAAAGAGGCGTCAATAAGCAGCCCCTTTTCTCGGACATCCTGTATCATGCGCTTAATCGGGGCGGACTCCGGACTCACTATCGAAATTATTCTCCCGACAGATACAAGATTTCCGAAGCCTATGTTTACAAGCTTCATAATTCCGCCTGCCCTTATTCGATATTTTGAATCTGCTCTCTGATTTTCTCGATTTCGGATTTCAGATCGACCACCACATGGGCTATCTCGGAATTCTGGCACTTTGAGCCGATTGTGTTTGCCTCCCTGTTGAATTCCTGCACGAGAAAATCGATTTTTCTGCCGATAGGGGAATTGCCGTTTATCATTGTTCTAAGCTGAGACATGTGACTCCTGAGGCGAACGGTCTCCTCGTCCACGGCAATATGATCCGCGAAAATTGCAGCCTCCGCGAGGATTCTGCTCTCTTCAATGCCGGACGTTGCCAGCACTTCTGTCATCTTCTGCTCGAGCCGAGCCCTGTACTCCTTTACCGTCTCCGGCGCCTTCTCTTCGACTATTGAGACAAGGCGGTCGATTGTATCAATACGGCCGAGAACATCGTCCCTGAGCTTTTCGCCTTCGCGCTCACGCATCTCGTCAAAGTCCTTCAAAGCCCTTTCGGCGATTTCGGTAATTTCCGCCGCGATCTGTTCGGCGTCCATGTCCGCCTTCTCGACGCAGAGCACATCCGGAAGTCGCGCAACCGACATCGCCGTGAGGTCGTTCGTAACCGGGTACTCCTCGAAGATATGCGTTATTGCATCGATATAGCCTTTCAAAAGGGACTCGTTGACCTTCACGGTGACGTCTCCCGCCGTGGAAGCGTCAACCGTAACAAATACATCCACCTTGCCGCGACTTATGTGAGCCTGAACGGCTTTTTTTATCGCGTCCTCCGCAAATATGAAGTTTCTCGGAAGCTTTACCGATGTGTCTAAATAACGGTTATTGACGCTTTTCAGCTCAACCGTTATTTCAAATCCCTCCGCAGCGCCTTTTGCGCTGCCGTATCCTGTCATGCTTCTTATCATCTGCATCGCCTCAACTGATTTATTATTTATGGTCTGCCGTAAAGCGGCTTTAACGCTCCGCGCCTTCGTCTATTTTTATTATATTAAACGTTATTTTATCTTTTTTCTTTCTCTGCGAAATCACAAGGATAACCGCGCTGACAAGGAGCGCCGCAAAGCTTACCGCGATGCAAACGCCTTCCGACGCGCCGGCCGCCGCAGCGACAAGATATCCAGCCAGAAACAACACTATCGGCATTATGTAAACCATCACTACTGCGCCGAAAACCTTTGAGCTTTGGCTCTCTATGATAACCTTCTGCCCGGGCTTTGCGCCCGCGAGATTGTTGGCAACCGCGCGCACCTCATTGTCACACACGCAGCTATCGCAGCTTCCGCAGTTGCCTCCGCAGGCTGTAAGCCTTGTGACAACTACCTCCGCGGTGTTATTTGGCATTAGCTTTGTAACTGTTGCGTTGTTTGTCATTGTGTAATAGCCTTTCTTATCTCTACCGAAATCGTGTACGGTCCGCCTACGGCGCCGACATCCGTAAATCCGTCCACCATGATTTTCACGGTCGGGCTGTAATTGCCGACGGATTCCTTGAAATCTGTTAGATCTGCAACCGCGCGGATATTGTCGCCCTTGAGTTCGGCAAGCTGCTCTGCCGTGCCTCTGACGGTGACCTCTATGCTCTCCGTGATGATTTTCGCCTCATATCCCTCGGTTACGCCCACGCACGATATGTTGCGCACAACGAATTTCTTCGTCTCAAGCCCCGCAACCTCGATATCGACCTTCGCTTCGGTAGCTCCCGTGATATTTCTAAGCTCGTTGTCTATTGTGATCGGATAAGTCTCGCTGAAAGTGGAAGAAAATTCCGTGAGGTCAATCGTCCCGACCACTATTTTGTTAATACCCTCAAGCACAGACGAATCGCCCGCCAGAGTGATGCTCTCCGGCTCTATCTTTATCTTGGTGTTTGCCTTTGTCGCGCCTGCGCCCTCGATAAGCTCAACGGTTATCGGTACGTCCTTTACAAGCAGCAGCGGCAAAGTGGCCGTGACCGTGTCAACCGAGCAGGTGAGTCCCGACGTCGAGCATTCCTCGCCGTTTTCGTTCATCAGCACGAAGGGAACTTCTGCCGAATATGTGCTGCTCACGTTGTCCATGGCGAATGTCACCCATGCGTAGGAGACGTTTTTAAGATAGCTGTCCGGCCCCGATACTGTGATTGTGGACGGCTCGAACACCGGCGCTTCCGCCGTGCAGCCTTCTGCGAGGGAGCCGTCAAAGCTGCCGCGAACCTGAACTGTTTTCGTGTTGAGCGGCGACACCATGAAGCTGACCGTGTCCGGCACCTTTCCCGAAACGGTAATTTTCGATGTGTCTATGCCCTCCGGATAGGAAATATAATACTGCTGCGTAGTAAAAGCGGACCTTGAAAGCTTGCTGACATCGACACAGGCGGACAGATCTTCCGCACTGAGCGACATTATCGTCCTCCTCGGACCCGAAAGTATCACGTTGACGGACGCGTTGTCCAGATCGGTTATAACGAGACTTTTTGTGTTTCTCAGCACTTCCTCGCCCACAAACTCCACCTTGACACCCTTGAAAGTCGTCCTCACCACGTCGTTTTGCGCGCTTGTGACGTTTACCCATATTACGACAGATGCGGCAAGAGAAACAATCATCCACAGCAGCTTGCTGTTATAAAGTTTTTTCATTCTGCTTCTCCTCCCTGCCGTCGCTCTCTAAGAGGAACCTCCTCAGATATCTGAGAATCGCATCGCGTTTGCTCTCGTCTTTCTCCTCCGTCACGAGTTCTCTGCGCAGTATCTCATCGAGCGCGCTTTCGTTCAGGTGGCGTTTGAGCGCTCCGTCTACCGCGACCGAAATTGCCCCTGTCTCCTCGGAAACGATCACCACGACCGCGTCGGACTGTTCGCTCATCCCTATGGCAGCTCTGTGCCGCGTTCCCAGATCCTTGCTGAGATTTTTGTTCTGTGTCAGCGGCAGCACGCATCCCGCCGCCGCGATTCTGCAGTTTCTGATGATCATGGCTCCGTCATGCATGGGCGCCTTCACAAAGAAGATGTTTTTTATAAGCTCCGCCGTGGTATCGGAATTGATGATTGTCCCCGCACTCACAACGTGCGACAAACTGACATTGCGCTCGAAAACGATAAGCGCGCCGGTGTGCGATTCTGACATGTCGACGCACGCCCGCACCGTTTCCGAAATAGTCGATTCAATGGCCGTATCGGTGGAAAATCTTCCCTCTGTCAGCTTGCTGCCCATGCGGTCAAGCATGCGCCGAAGCTCCGGCTGGAAGAGAATCAGCAACGCAATAAGTCCCAGCTCCATCGCCTTCTGCATGAGCGCGTTTATCATCGTCAGGTTGGTGACGTCGGATATCCACAGCATGAAGAAAAACAGCAGAACGCCTATGGCGATGTTTCTGGAGTTGGTCTTGCGTATGAACATGATTAACCTGTATATAATATACGCCACAATGGCGATATCCACAAAATCGCTCACTCCCATTGAAGAGAGATAATTTGTCGCGGTACTTAATGCAGTGCTGTTTGCCAACATATCCATCCTTCCGTTTTGCCGAAAATAAGCATATATCCCCATTCTTTTTGTATCTATATATTATAATGCAGATTACAATAAAACGCAACACTCACTTGCCGCTCTTTACACAGAATTTTACGATAATTTAAAAAAACGGCGGCACCACATTCATGATGCCGCCGCGAAAAACGCGCCGAAAAACCGTTATTCTACTTCGATGACGCCGTCAGCCTTGACCTTTACGGTCATTCCGGTTTTAACGTATTCAAGAAATTCCTCTCCGAGGTTGTCCACAACGGGCATTTTGGTATCTGTCCACACATCGCCTAATATCGCGCCCGATGCGGCGAGCGAGTCAATGGGCATGGAGAAAAGCATGCACGCCGGCGCCTGTCCTACCGAGCACGCTGTAAAGAGTATCATGCCTCCGGTGGTGGAGCCGATTGTCTGCGGCAGGCAAAGCGCCTTGCCCTTCATGGGCTGCTTGTGGATATCCGGATTGTTCTGATCGCCGCACTTGACCTGCTTATCCCCGAACATAAGCGCCATCTGGAAGCTTGCGAGGGTGTTGAAGCCCTGCCGGCTTACAAGCGCCTCTGCGGTGCAGGAGCCGGGAACAATAACGCGCCCTTTGAATTCTTTCATTTATTTGCCCTCCTTGCCCGTGATAATGTCGAGAATTTCGTCTTCTCTGTAGAATCTTGCGCTTGTATATGTGCGCAGCTTGTTTGAGCAGGTGATGACCGCTTTCTTCTTGCAAAGTGGATTGTTCATATACATCAGCGGGCAGATGTAGCTGATGATAACGCCGTAGCTCTTGAGCATATAGGCGTACTTGCCCTTGTTGAGCTCCTTTATGACAGCGGGGGAGGCTGTGAACACCGTCGGCACCGTGACCTTGCTCAGCCCGTTCTCCGCAAGCTTCCTGCCGATGTTCTCCGCCCAGTCCTCCATTTGCTTGAGCGTGAGATGCGGGCAACCTATGAAGCACAGCTCCGGCTTTGCGTCCTTGTTCTTCCATATAACCGGGTAGCTTGCTTGTACGCGTTCAAGCTCCGCGTCGTCTATGACGTAGACCTGCGCGTTCTCTTTGATGAGCGCCTCGCCCTGCTCTTTCGCCTCCGGCGTGAGGTTTGCGACATGGTAGAGTCCGACAGCGCCGTTGGATGCAGTCGCTGCGCCGAAGTCCTTCAGATATGAGCGCGCGTCGTCCGTAAGCTCCGTGCCGAGCCACTGATCCAAGCCCTTGATATACGGAACCTCTTCCATGACCTTCATGCCGATTGCCGAGCCGAGCAGCTGCGCCTCCGGCTTCTTGCTGCACTTGACCTCGATAATCCATGTCGCCTTGCGTCCCTCGTCCGTGAGCAGACCGAATTCCGGCACAAATCCCGCGATGGAGCCGAAAAGCTCTATAATTCCGGAGTTGCGGTTGCATCTTGCGCCCAGAACGGAGTTGGCGTAAACGACCGCGGAGGATTCCGCCCAGCTGAGTATCTCGCCCTTTGCCGGCTTGTTGCCCATCTGGTCGACGTAGCAGGTGCAGGAATATGCGTCCTTGTCGGTTATGCCGAGCTTGATGAGCTGCTTTTCAAAGCGATCCTGCTGCGTGTACATTATCTTTTTGAAGACAATGTCATCCAGAAGCGTTGAGGGGACGTTTTTGTCCAGCGGCCTGGGGTCTGCGGTGAATTTTTGCCCGTCCGTGAGTCCCGCGTCGATAAGCCGGTCGAAAAGATCGAGCACAGGTTTCAGCGCCGCGAGACCGTAGGATATGACCGTGTGGCCGTACTTGCTTGTAACCGGAACCATGCGCTCTGCCCCGAACGTATCCCCGTACATTACCAGCGTTTTCATTACCTTTGCCATTACCTCGCCTTTAGATCCGTCCAGCAAGGCCTGCTGTTCGCTTGTGAGCTTCAAAAAACCACTTCCTTATTATTTGTTTGGGTGTTTGCATAACTCTGCATTCGCTTGTAAATATTTTATCATTCTCTTCGCCTAAAGTCAATGAATAACGCGCTTTAAAACCTCCCCTGTGCAAGGGAAGCTGGGCACCGCGCAAGCGGTGGAGAGGTCTCCCGTGACCCCTCAGTCGCCGTTGGCGACAGCTCCCCTTTCAGGGGAGCCTTTAAAGCGCGTCGCGTCAGCGACACATTAACTCCTCAATCCTCATTCCTAACTCCTCACTCTTTTGTGCATTTCCCACAATCACAATCCCTGCTCCTTGTGCATTCAAACGAAAAGCCCGGATAATCCAAATTTGCCGTTGTAAAGCGCAAGTCGATAATGTATCATATAGATGATAGTAATATATTGAATGATTTCAAAAGTTACACTAAAAGAAAGGCTGAAATAAAGAAGAGAATGATACCCGTATTTTTGCTGATTTTTGTGCTCATAAGTCTTGTTTTCGCGCAGACTTTCGCAGCGGCGGGCGCAGACGATGAGCATAACGCCGTACCTTCTGTAATGCAAGCTGCCGCATCCGACATTGTCGATTCCGGCACCTGTGGGGATAATCTCACATGGACGTTAGATAAGAATGGCACACTCACAATAGACGGCGCAGGGGAAATGGAAAGCTATTATGCTTGGGATTCCCGTCCTCCGTGGGGCACATACCTTGAAATAATAACAAAAGCAGTGATCAAACCCGGCGTGACGAGCATCGGAGACAGAGCCTTTTCTTGGTGCCGCAGTCTCACAGACGTGACGATAGGCAACAGTGTGACGCGCATCGGCGAAAGTGCTTTTAGAGTCTGTGATAGTCTCACAGACATAGAAGTGTCTCCAAATAATGAATATTACTTATCTATAGACGGAGTGGTTTTTGACAAGTCTGCAACTTCGCTGATTTGTTTTCCTGCAGGGCGGGCGGCACAATATGTAATCCCTGACGGCGTGACGAGCATAGGCAATTGGGCCTTTTACAATTGCAACAATCTCACAAGCATAACGATCCCTGACAACGTGACGCA
>CAVHIP010000028.1:0-18653 GCA_963636125.1 Oscillospiraceae bacterium
TTACATTGTTCAATTTTCAAGGTACATCGCTCGCTACCGCCTCTCGGCGACAGCTCAGTTATTATAGCTCGGAAGTTTGATGTTGTCAAGAGTTTTTTTATCTTTTTTTCAACATCAATTCCGGCGCTTTCTTAAGCGCTTGAGTAATATACCACCCGTTATTTCTTTTGTCAATAGTTTTTTGCTTTTTTATCTCTCGCTGTTTCGCATAAGTGGCAAAAGCCTGCATCTCATTTCTTCTCGCCCAATGTTCCTATGATGGGTAAAGGTTCTTGCCTCCCGTTCACGGCGTTTATAACGCCCTTTATCAGGAAAAATATCCTCGATAGCTGTACGATTGCGCCTATAAACGGCGCCCATGTTATCGCATCGCATATAAGGCCGTATATAAAAAGTCTCAATCCCTGTTTCGCATGATAATTTGCAGTTGTATCTTCCGGCTTAAAGATCATCGGGACGAGAAATAACGCGCTGAAATATGAGATAACAGACAAAAGCTTAGTACTCGACACCTTATTTGAAATGTTATTCATGCGAGATGATGCGTATTCGCCGCGCGATGTATCGGTATAATTCTTCCATGCGTCGTTTTCGCGCTGTTTCTCCCGGCGCTGTTTTTCCTGCTCGGCCCAAATGCGGCTTTGCTCCTGCTGTTTTTTTCGCTGTTCCTCCAGCTTTCGACGTAGCTCCTCATTATTAAATGAATACTGCTTTTCAGAGGTTTTGGGAGCAGTTTGCGCAGCTTCCGCCTTTTGCGCCCGAGCAGCAGCCGCCGCTTCCTGCTCTGCGTCAAAGCCGCAGGCAAGACATTTTTCCTGCCCGTCCGGAATATAAGCGCCGCAATTGTCACAATAAGCCATAGCTGTCTCCTTCTATTTTTATAGCACGATTATATACTATGCTTCTCGTCTTTTCAACTTTTTGTTCAAAAAATGCCGAACAAGCGTATTTACCGCAGAAAGCTTGTTCGGCATTTTCAATTTTTAATCAGGTGAAATCGGCATGATTCAGTCTATCGTTTTGTTTTTTACTTCCGAAAGTATTTTTGCTTCAAATTCCGCATAGTTCATGGCGCCGAGGTCTACGCCGCCGCGGGTGCGAACAGATACAGTCCCGGCTTCCTTTTCCTTATCGCCAACGACAAGCATATATGGAATCTTCTGCAGCTGGGCTTCGCGGATTTTATAGCCGATTTTCTCATTTCTTAGATCGGTTTCGCAGCGGACGCCGACAGCGTCAAGCTTTGCCTTGATTTCATCCGCGTAATCGTTGCAGCGATCGGTGATAGGCATAATCTTGCACTGCACAGGGGCAAGCCACACCGGGAACGCGCCGGCGAAATGCTCGGTTATGACGCCGATGAAGCGCTCAATAGAGCCGAAGACAACGCGGTGAATCATAACGGGGGTATGCTTCTCGCCGTCCGCGCCGATATACTCGAGATTGAAGCGGCCGGGAAGCTGATAGTCAAGCTGGATGGTGCCGCACTGCCATGTACGGCCGAGAGAGTCCTGAATATGATAGTCAAGCTTCGGGCCGTAGAAAGCGCCGTCGCCGGGATTAACCTTATAGGACTTGCCGATGCCGGTAATCGCATCCGCAAGGGCGTTCTCCGCCTTCTCCCAATCTTCGCGGGTGCCGATATGATCTTCGGGCATGGTAGAGAGCTCAATGGTATAGGGCAGGCCGAACATGGAATAGACCTCGTCAAAAAGCTGCGCAATGCGCACAACCTCGCTCGTTATCTGATCCTGAGCAAGAAGTATATGCGCGTCGTCCTGAGTGAAGGCGCGGACGCGGAACATGCCGTGAAGAGCGCCGGACAGCTCATGGCGGTGGACATTGCCCAATTCGCCGTAGCGCAGGGGCAGGTCGCGGTAGGAATGAGGCTCAAGGTCATAGACGAGGATGGAGCCGGGGCAGTTCATGGGTTTAATGGCAAAATCCTCACCGTCAATAACGGTGGTGTACATATTGTCTTTATAATGATCCCAGTGACCGGAGGTTTCCCACAAGGTGCGGCGCATGATCTGCGGAGTCTGAATTTCGACATAGTCCCATTTCTTGTGGACTTGGCGCCAATATTCAATAAGAGTATTTCTCAGCACCATGCCCTTGGGGAGATAGAACGGGAATCCGGGGGCTTCATCGCGGAACGCGAAAAGGCCGAGCTCTTTTCCCAGCTTGCGATGGTCGCGGCGTTTTGCTTCTTCGATGCGGGCAAGATATTCGTCCAATTCTTCTTTCTTGGGGAAAGCGATGCCGTAGATACGCTGGAGAGTCTGACGATTGCTGTCGCCTCTCCAATAAGCGGCGTTGCAGGCGGTGAGCTTAATGGCGTTGCCCTTAATGCGGCCGGTAGAATCAAGATGAGGACCGGCGCAGAGATCGGTAAACTCGCCCTGAGTGTAAAAGCTGATCGCGGCATCTTCCGGCAGGTCATTTATAAGTTCCACTTTATAAGGCTCGCCGCGGTCTTCCATGAATTTAATCGCTTCCTCGCGGGGCAGTTCGAAACGCTCGAGCTTAAGCTTTTCTTTGCATATTTTGCGCATCTCGGCTTCGATTTTTTCAAGAATTTCAGGGGTAAATGAGAAAGGCGAATCCATGTCGTAATAAAAGCCGTTGTCGATTGCCGGGCCGATGGCCAGTTTAACTTCGGGATACATCCGTTTCACGGCCTGCGCCAAAACGTGCGAGCAGGTATGCCAATAGGTTTTGCGGTATTCCTCATTTTCAAAGGTGTATTTGTTCTCGTCCATATTTTCCTCCTAGTTATAAATCAAGAATATGCGGATTAAGAATTGCGGCGCTGTCTTAGGTGCGGTAAAACATGTCTCCAAGTATTGCGCGCGGATAAAAAAACACCCCTGCGTATAGCAAGGGTGCTTGAAATCAACACGGTTCCACCTTGGATTTAACTCATGACGCGTTAACGGGCGTCAAACGAAAGACCATTTCCTATCTTCGGCTCGGGAGCGGTCACACATCCGTAAAACCGACGCGGCTTGCAGCATCTGCCGCGCTCTCTGAACGGCCCTGACAAACGGCGTTCTCCTTCAAAGCTTTTTACCTGATAGATAATAGCATTGCTTGCGCGGGATGTCAATTATTTTGTGCAAAATTTACGTTGCCTAATGGAGTTATCATAAAAACAGCACACCGAGGGTTCGGTGTGCCTGTTTTTGTGATTTTTGATGCTGTATTACTCGATTACATTGAGAGTGAGAGAATCGGTGGAAGCGAGGTTCTCGTAGTTGTCATCGACGACGACAGAGCCGTCAACAATACCTGCGAGCATCGCCTGATACTCTTCAACAGTCCAGCCCTCGAGAGACCAAGTGTCAACGGGGAGACCGACTGCATCCTCGGCAGCGCCCAGAGAGGTGGCTTTGCCGCCGATCTCGTCCCAAGTGCCGTCATAAACCTTGGTGAGAGCCCAAACAACGGAGCTGCTGAGACCCTTCATAGCGGAGGTGATAACGGTATCGGAATCACCGGACTGGTCAACGTCAACGCCGATGACTGCGCCGTCATTTTCGCCTGCTGCAGCAGCGACAGAGTTGAACATAGAACCGCCGCAGCTGAAGATAACCTCAACGCCGGATTCATACCAGCCGTTGGCCATGGTCTGGAGCTCGGGAGATGCGGAGAAGGAGGAACCGTAGAGCCAAGAGTAATTCATGGTAACGGTTTTGCCCATTTCGGCAGCAGCCGCAGATGCGCCCTGAACATAGCCGTAGCCGTATCTGCAGCACGCGGGATTGGTTCCGCCGCCGCCGCCGCAGAAGCCGAGAGACTCATAGCCTTCCTTAACGGCCGCATAGCCGGCGAGGTAACCGCACTGCTCTTCCTTGAAAGCGATGCCTGCAATATTGTCAAGACCGTCGAATGCCCAGCCGTCGATGAAGATGAACTTCACTTCGGGGTATGCGGCAGCAGCCTCGGCAAGAGCATTGCCCTGCATGTAGCCTGCGCATACGATGACCTTTGCGCCGTTATCGGCAGCGGCCTTCATAGCGTCAAGACGGTCGTCATCGGTTGCCTGATCGCCGTTTGCGGGCTGATAGTACTTGTAGCTCAGGCCGTTGGCGTCAGCGTACAGCTTAACGCCGTCGAAAGTGCCCTGGTTGAAGGACTTGTCTTTGAGCTGACCGACGTCGGTAATGAATGCGACTTCATACTTGCCGTCTGCAGAGGTCATTTCATCTGCGATATCATCTGCGGACTTGTCATCTGCGGAAGCAGAAACAGCGCACAGAGCGAATATCATGCAGAGCGCCAGAATCATTGCAAGAAACTTCTTCATGATTTTCCTCCAAAATATTTTGTTTTTCGTACGATTCCGTACTGTCTGAATTATAGCAGAGTATTTTGCCATATTCAAGCAGTAATTATCAATAAATTGTGAAAATAGGTCTGAATTCAGTTAACAAAGTTACGTAAACCGCATTTTGCTTATCACTTAATTACGCAGTTTGCGGTCATTTTTCAGCCATTGTCGCCGCCGTATCAAGGGCGATTTCCATCATTTTTCCGAAGGAGAGCATCCTTGCCTCGGGTGAAAGAGCCTCGCCGCTGTAAATATGGTCGGAAATTGTGCACATGCAGAGAGCTCTCTTTTTATGATACGCCGCGTTTGCATACAGAGCCGCCGCCTCCATCTCGATCGCCAGCACGTTCATGCTGCGCCATTTGTCATTGGCGGTAGCGTCGATATGATAAAAATTATCCTCGGAAAGGATGTTGCCGATTTTAGGGGTGACTCCGTTTTTCTTTGCCGCTTCTATCGCAGCGGACAGCAGCTCATAATCGGCTATAGGGGCAAAATGCCCGGGAAGGCCGAAGGCGTTGATATAGCTTGAAGCGGTGCAGGCGCCCTGACCGAACACTATATCCATGAGCTTAACATCGTCCTGAATCGCGCCGGCGGAGCCGACACGGATGATGTTATCCACTTCGTATGTTGTGAACAATTCCCACGAGTAAATGCCTATCGACGGCATGCCCATGCCGGAGGCCATAACCGTAACGGGGACACCCTTCCAGCCGCCCGTGAAGCACTGCACGCCGCGGACATTGTTTACAAGCACGGCATCTTCAAGATATGTTTCGGCAATATATCTTGAACGACGAGGGTCGCCCGGCATGAGAACGGTTTTCGCAATCTGCCCGATATACGCGTTATTATGCGGAGTTCTTTTGGGTTCCATAAAAATTTCTCCTTATTTATTTCGACAGCATCGCGTTATTATCGCATTGCCGCCATGTTTTATAATATTATATAAAAGAAAACAAAAAAGTCAAATTGAAACGCGAAAAGAAGTATGGTATGATACAGGGGAAAGATACGGAAGGAGCGGATACGTATGAGCGAGGTAATGGTAATCGGCATCGCGGGAGGAACGGGCAGCGGCAAAACAACCATCACGAAAAAGCTTGTCCGGCGTTTTGCGGGCGAGGTCTCGGTAATCAATCACGACAATTATTACAAAGCTCACCATGACATGCCGTACGAGCAGAGATGCAAGCTCAACTACGACCATCCGGACGCTTTTGACACGGATCTGCTGATAAGCGATCTGAGAAAGCTCAAGGCCGGACGGGAAATCGTGTGCCCGGTGTATGATTATTCGATTCACGACCGCTCGGACAAGACGATGGTCATCAAGCCGGCAAAGGTGATAATAGTCGAAGGGATACTCATCTTTGCGGACAAAACGCTGTGCGATGAGATGGACATAAAGATCTTTGTGGACGCGGATGCGGACGTGCGCATTCTGCGCAGAATTACCAGAGATGTGCGCGACAGGGGGCGCAGTCTGGAGAGCGTTATAAAGCAATATCTCACAACCGTCAAGCCGATGCACGAGCAGTTCGTCGAGCCGAGCAAGCGCAACGCGGACATTATTATTCCCGAAGGCGGCTACAACATAGTCGCGTTTGACATGGTTGTGGAAAGAGTGAAAGCTCACATAAATAATTGACAGAGGTAAGAAAATGGCAAAACTGTATTTTAAATACGGAGCGATGGGCTCTTCAAAATCCGCTCAGGCGCTTATAACAAAGTTCAACTATGAAGAGCTCGGGATGAGAGTGTGGCTGATAAAGCCCAGCGTAGACACGAGAGACGGGGCGGACATAGTGAAAAGCCGCATAGGTCTCGAGGCGCGCGCGCGGATAATCACGCCGGAGCAGGACATTGAAAAGGAATACCACAAGGCGGGGCATCACGATGTGATCATAGCAGACGAGGCGCAGTTTTTCACGCCCGAGCAGATAGATCAGCTCCGCGCGCTTGTAGACGATGAGGATCTGCCGGTGCTGTGCTTCGGCCTGCGCACGGATTTCCTGACGCGCTTTTTCCCGGGCGCGCAGAGGCTGATGGAGCTTGCGGACTCGCTGACCGAAATTAAGACAGTGTGCGCGTGCGGGCGGAAAGCCACCGTCAACGCGAGGATAGACGGGTGCGGGAACATAGTAACCAAAGGAAGTCAGGTTCTTTTAGGCGGCAACGACAGTTATGTTGCGATGTGCCACAAATGCTGGAAGCAGAAAATCAGAGAGCAGGAAACGCAGCAGCAGAAGCTTGAGATATAAGGCTGCGCTAAATATAATCTTTTATCCGTTTCCATTCATTATATAATCTGTCCATTGTCCACGCCGCATTCGCGGGGCTTGTGGACGGGAGCTTTTCAGGCGCGATGCCGCATATCGGCGTCAGATAACGCAGAAAAAGCGTATAAGACGCGCCGCCGTTGCAGAAAATTTTTCTTATATCGGCGGCGTTGAGTACACGAACAATATCCACCGGCACGGCGTTTTTTATGCTGCTGTCGGATGAGCCTATAATATCGCAGCTGTCTAGGGTGTCCCACAGCGCGATATTATTTTTTATCAGCAGCGTCTTTTTCTCTTCTATATTACTCGGTATGTCTGTTTCTAAGATACGCGAGAGCAGAGACCAGAAGCGGTTTTGCGGATGCCCGTAGTAAAAATTAGCCTCTCTCGATTTTACGGACGGGAAGCTGCCGAGTATGAGAATTTTTGAGTTCTCGTCATACACAGGGCCGAACTGTCTTTGGATATGTTGATATTCAGGCATTTTTGTATACCTTCGCTACGTCGTCCGAGAGGAATGCGTACATCAGGTTTTCATACGTGAGTTTGAAAGTCATAATGTCACCGGGCTTAATTTCCCGCTCGCAATTTTCCACATCAATTATCGTATGGTCGCTTGTTGCGGCGAGAATCTCAGCGCCCTTGTCCAACGGCAAAAGCTTTGCCGCGTCTCCTACGTCCGCTCGCCCCAAGGCGATTATCGCGCGGCGGCGGATGCCACGGTCTTCGAAAACGGGATGATTGTCAAAAGCGTCCGTCGCAGTCTCTCCCACCGGTACGGAGGGCTTATCGTAAACCTCGACAATCTGCGCGCGAAGCAGAGAGGGAGATGCGAGATAGTCGATAGCCATCCCCCACTCATCAGGCAGGTCATGATTTAGCAAGATCGCCTCTCCGATGCGGAGATGATTTATGCCGCGCGGCATTTTTCCGGCGTGCACAAGTGGGAAGCTTGTCGTCGCACCGCCGGAGACATATTCGAGAGGATAGCCGAGCAGGGCTTCAAGACGACGCGCCATCGAAACAAGCCCTTCGAGCTTGTCAACCGTCGGCACGGTGGCGCCATAATCGGTAAAATTGGAGCCGAGGCCGGCGATTATAATATGTGGGCAGTTTGCTTTTATCGCCGCGCAGTCTGCAAAGAGCTGTTCCCTATTCCAATATCCCTCGCGCAGATCGCCGGTATCAAGCATCATAATGATTTTATGACTCTTGCCCTGCCTTGCGCACTCCTTTTCAAGCTCCGTTACGGTATCAATATTGCTCTCAAGGCTCACGTCGCAAAGGCGCACCACATCCGCGCATTCGCACATCTGAGGGATACGAAGCAAAAGCCAGCCGGCTTTTATGCCCCGCTCATTGCAGCGTTCTATCTGGCTGAGACGCGATGTGCCGAGCTGTGCAATCCCGACTGAGAGAATGGCTTTTATAATCTCGGGATCTGCGTTCACGCCTTTTACGGCGGGAGTGAGTTTTATTCCGATTTCCCCGCAGCGCCGCATTATTTCAAGCGCGTTGCGGCGCACAATGTTCAGGTCGGTTTCAATTTGTGGGAAGAGACGCATTGTTGTTCTCCGTTTATGGTTTTTAATGCAATAATTTATACACTTTTTTTGTATTTTACATTTTTCAGAAGGTAAAATCAATCCCTTAAATTACACCTCAATAATATGAGTGAAAAGTACAGACTGCAGGATGCAAATTTTGTGTCTTATCTGTTAACATCGTCTTGCAATTTCGGCGATTTGACTTTATAATAAAAGCAGTTTTTACGGTTTTCCCATAATCACAGAAAGAGAGGTGGAGGCATGGACAATACACAGGATTTTGTAATCGAGATGCTTCATATCACCAAAATCTTCCCCGGTATAAAAGCAAACGACGATATTACGCTTCAGCTCAAGCGCGGAGAAATTCACGCGCTGCTCGGCGAAAACGGCGCGGGAAAATCCACGCTGATGAGCGTACTGTTCGGTCTGTATCAACCGGAAGAGGGTGAGATACGCAAGAACGGAGAGAAGGTCGAAATAAACTCCCCGAATGACGCAACGGCGCTGCATATCGGCATGGTGCATCAGCATTTCAAGCTTGTTGACGTGTTCACGGTGCTTGACAACATCATTCTCGGCGCGGAGGATACCAAGCTGGGCTTTCTTCAGAAGAAAAATGCCCGCGAAAAGGTAAAGACGCTTTCCGAAAAATACGGTCTGCATGTTGATCTCGACGCGAAGGTCGAGGACATCACGGTCGGTATGCAGCAGCGTACCGAGATTTTGAAAATGCTCTACCGCGATAATGAGATACTCATATTCGACGAGCCCACTGCGGTTCTGACGCCGCAGGAGATTGAGGAGCTTATGCAGATTATGAGAAACCTTGCGGCGGAAGGCAAATCCATTCTCTTTATTTCCCACAAGCTCAACGAAATCATGGAGGTTTCCGACAGAGTTACCGTGCTGAGAAAAGGAAAATGCATAGGCACGGTAAACACAAAGGACACCAACAAGCAGGAGCTTTCCAACATGATGGTCGGCCGTCCGGTTCAGCTTGTTGTCGACAAAACGCCCGCAAAGCCGACGGATGTTGTGCTGCGCGTGGAGAACATGTGCGTTGCGTCCAAGCGCCGCAAGAGCAACGCCGTCAACAACGTATCCTTTGAAGTGCGGCGCGGCGAAATCGTCTGCATCGCCGGTATTGACGGCAACGGGCAGAGCGAATTTGTGTGGGGTCTTTCCGGGCTTGAGCCTCTCAGCGGAGGCAAAATATTCCTCAAGGGCAAGGAGATCGAGCATCTGCCCATCAGCGCGCGCAATGAGGATATGTCGCACATTCCGGAGGACAGACATAAACACGGGCTTGTGCTTGACTTCACGCTGGAGCAGAATCTTGTTCTCGAAACGTTCAAGGAGCCGCGCTTTTCAAAAGCCGGATTCATTAAATCCGACGCAATACGCGAGTACTCAGATAAGCTTATAGAAAAATACGACGTCCGTTCCGGTCAGGGCAGCGTGACGCCGGCAAGGAGCATGTCCGGCGGCAACCAGCAAAAAGCCATCATCGCGAGAGAGCTTGACCGCGACAAAGATCTTGTGGTCGCGGTGCAGCCCACGCGAGGCATTGACGTGGGCGCAATCGAGTTTATACACAAACAGCTTGTCGAGCAGAGAGATCAGGGCAAGGCAATTCTTCTCGTCTCGCTTGAACTCGAGGAGGTTATGAGTCTTTCAGATCGTATCCTCGTAATGTATGAGGGCGAAATAGTCGGCGAGCTTGACCCGACAAAAACAACCGCGCAGGAACTCGGGCTTTACATGGCGGGTGCCAAACGTCAGGATAAGGAGGAAAAAGCCGTATGACAGAAAAGAAAAGCCTTTTGGAAAAAGACTCCGCAAAAAGCGTGCTTGCCTCTCTCATCTCTATTCTGATCGGTCTTCTGGCGGGCGCTCTGCTCATTCTCATCGTCGGACTTCTTGACAAAAACATGGGCATTAAGGCCGTGTGGGACGGTATACGCCTCGTGCTGCTCGGCGTGTTCGCAAACGGGCGCGATTCGCTCGGCAACCTTGTGTTCGGCTTCAACCCGGTAAGCATGGGCAACATGTTCTTCCGCGCAACGCCGCTCATTCTCACAGGTCTTTCCGTAGCGTTGGCATACAAAACCGGTCTTTTCAACATTGGCGCTCCGGGGCAGTATCTTGCAGGAACGGCCGCGACGCTGTTCATCGCGCTTTCCATCCCGTGCGACGCTATACCGCACGCTCTCATCTGGCTGCTGGCTTTTCTCGGCGGCATGCTCGCCGGTGCGCTGTGGGGCGCAATACCCGGCATGATGAAAGCGTTGCTCAACATCAACGAGGTTATCGCGTGCATCATGACAAACTGGATTGCGGCAAACCTTGTCACATGGGCATTCGGTTCAAGCAATCTTAAAAACGTGGTCGAGGGCACAAAAACCGGTTATATTTACAAAACCACCTACGGGCTTGTAATAGAAAACGGCGAAGCCGTTTATAAAGCGGGTATGGGTGTCGCCACCCCGAAAATGGGGCTTGACAAGCTGTTCCCCGGCTCTCAGATAAACGGCGGCATAATAATCGCCATTCTCTTTGCGATTATCGTCTACATCATTCTGGACAAAACCACATTCGGATACGAGCTCAAGGCCTGTGGGTTTAACCGTTACGCCGCAAAGTATGCGGGGATTAAGGACAAGCGCAACATAATTCTCTCCATGGCCATAGCCGGCGCGCTTTCCGGCGCGGCAGGCTCGCTGTATTATCTCTCCGGCAACACGGAGTTTTTCTGGTCAACATATCAGTCGCTCCCGTCCGAGGGCTTCAACGGCATTGCGGTCGCGCTGCTGGCGGTAAATAATCCTCTCGCGGTCGCGCTTACCGGAACATTCATGTCGATGCTGAATGTGGCAGGTCTCCAGCTTAAAAATCTCACATCCTACAACGAATACATAACCGATGTTATTATCGCGGTAATCGTTTATCTTTCCGCTTTTGCACTTGTTATCAAAATCTGGCTCGGAGAAAGGAAGAAGAAAAAATCCGCGCCCGAAAAAGAAAAACAAGACGAAAACGCCATAACAGAAAAGGAGGCCGGAAAATAATGCCGTTTCTTATCAGACAAACATTTATTTATGCCATCCCCCTTATGATAGTTGCGCTGGCCGGCGTTTTTTCGGAGCGAAGCGGTATAATAAACCTGGCTCTCGAAGGTATCATGATATTCGGCGCGTTTGTCGGCGTATGCTTCGTGCGCATCATGCAGTCCGCCGGATGGTTTGACGCGGCGAAGGCGGCAGACAGCTGGCTGTCACTTCAGGGGTATTTACTGCTCACAATGCTTGTCTCCGCAATATTGGGCGCAATCTTCTCGCTGCTGCTCGCATTCGCGGCGATAAATCTGAGAGCTGACCAGACAATCGGCGGCACGGCGCTCAACATGCTCGCTCCGGCGCTTGTGCTCTTTATCGTGCGCCTTATTGCGAAGCAGAACGACCTTCTGCTTCTTAAGGGTGACTCGGCATCCTGGTTCATGATCAAAAAGACCATGTTCGGCTTTGACAAGAAAGCGAAGCTCGGATTTTTCGGGCAGACGTTCATTGACAAGGTTTATCTCACAACATATATCTGCATCATCATTTTTGTTGTGCTGTCGATAATCCTTTACAAAACTAAGTTTGGTCTGCGGCTGCGCGCATGCGGCGAAAATCCCCAGGCGGCTGACTCGCTCGGCATCAACGTGTATAAAATGCGCTACGCGGGCGTATGCATATCGGGCGCTCTCGCGGGTATGGGCGGCTTTGTCTACTCGGTCACGACCGCAAACTGCTCTGCAAACGGCGATGTAGCGGGCTTCGGATTTCTCGCGCTGGCGGTTATGATATTCGGCAACTGGAAACCTCTGAACATCGCGGGCGGCGCGCTGCTGTTCGGCCTGTTCAAGTGCATAGCGGCATCCTACGCAACGCTTGACATCAACGGCGACGGAGTGTATCTCCTGGCTAACATCGGCATAAGCTCCGACGTATACAGGCTTCTGCCGTATGTTATCACACTGCTTGTCCTCGCCTTTACATCCAAATCATCCCGCGCGCCTAAAGCGGAAGGCATCCCGTACGACAAGAGCACACGCTGAACACAATTCAATTATAATCATCGGCAGACAAGCGATTTGTCCAAATTCCATAACGCAATATCTGCTGAACTTTTCGGGAATTTCGAAAAAGTTGACTTTGCATTATACTTAAAGGCAGTCGCTATAAGCGGCTGCCTTTTTGATCGATTTAGCTCATTATAATTGATGATGAAAGAATTACTTCATTGCCTCTGCGGTCGCGACAGCAACGGCGACGGTAGCGCCGACCATGGGGTTGTTGCCCATGCCGAGGAAGCCCATCATCTCAACATGCGCAGGAACGGAGGAAGAACCTGCGAACTGAGCGTCGGAGTGCATACGGCCCATCGTGTCGGTCATGCCGTAGGAAGCGGGGCCGGCGGCCATATTGTCCGGATGCAGAGTTCTGCCCGTGCCGCCGCCGGAAGCGACGGAGAAGTATTTCTTGCCCTGTTCGATGCATTCTTTCTTGTAGGTGCCTGCGACAGGATGCTGGAAGCGGGTAGGATTGGTGGAGTTGCCGGTGATGGAGACGTCGACGCCTTCATAATGCATGATTGCAACGCCTTCGCGGACATCGTCGCAACCGTAGCAGCGAACGTCCTTACGCTCACCGTCGGAGTATGCTATCTCACGGACTATCTTCAGTTCGCCGGTAAAATAGTCAAACTGAGTCTGGACATAGGTGAAGCCGTTTATACGGGAGATTATCTGAGCGGCATCCTTGCCGAGGCCGTTGAGGATAACACGCAGAGGAGCTTTACGCGCTTTGTTTGCGTTCTTGACAATGCCGATTGCGCCTTCGGCGGCCGCAAAAGACTCATGTCCCGCGAGGAAAGCGAAGCACTTCGTCTCATCGCTGAGGAGCATTGCGCCGAGATTGCCGTGACCGAGACCGACCTTGCGGTCATCAGCAACGCTGCCGTCAAGGCAGAAGCTCTGGAGGCCGATGCCGATGCACTTTGCCGCCTCTGCAGCGGTCTTTACGCCGGATTTTATGGCGATCGCAGCGCCGACGCAGTATGCCCAGCGGACGTTTTCAAAGCAGATAGGCTGAATGCCCGCAGCGATTTCGTAAGGGTCAAAGCCCTTTGATTTGCAGAGCTCTCTGCATTCCTCAACGGAAGCAATACCGTACTGAGCGAGGACGGCATTAATTTTGTTGATTCTTCTTTCGTAATTCTCAAAAAGTGCCATTATCATGTCCCCCTTCTCTTATTCCTGACGCGGGTCTATATACTTTGCAGCGGCATCCCACTGGCCGTAATGACCCTTTGCCTTTTCAAGCGCCTCATTGGCGTCAATGCCCTTCTTGATGAAATCCATCATCTTGCCGAGACTGACAAACTCATAGCCGATGATCTCATCGTCCTTGTTAAGTGCGATGCGAGTAACGTAGCCTTCGGTGAGTTCAAGATAGCGGGGGCCTTTTGCCTTGGTGGCAAACATTGTGCCGACCTGAGAGCGGAGGCCTTTTCCGAGGTCTTCGAGAGATGCGCCGACTGCCAGACCGTCTTCCGAGAAAGCGGACTGAGAACGGCCGTAAACGATCTGCAGGAACAGCTCGCGCATTGCGGTGTTGATAGCGTCGCATACGAGGTCGGTGTTCAGAGCTTCGAGAATGGTCTTGCCGATTAATATCTCGGACGCCATTGCGGCGGAATGGGTCATGCCGGAGCAGCCGAGAGTTTCAACAAGAGCTTCCTCAATGATGCCGTTTTTGATATTAAGAGTGAGCTTGCATGCGCCCTGCTGCGGCGCACACCAGCCGATGCCGTGGGTAAAGCCGGAGATATCGGATATTTGCTTCGCCTGAACCCATTTGCCCTCCTCGGGAATAGGTGCCGGACCATGATATGCGCCCTTGGCGACAGGACACATATTGTTAACTTCGCTGGTATAGATCATAGTGATCTCCCTTCCTTTCGGTTGATTGAAAGCCAAGGCTTAAAATCGGCCGTATTTAATATTTATATTATTTTGCTTACGGGGGTTATTTTGTAATAAGGCACTCGCCTGTCATCTCGGCGGGCTGATCAAGCTCCATCACGCTGAGGATAGTCGGCGCAATGTCGGCAAGCTTGCCGTTGCGGAGCTTTATTCCTGCCCTGCAGACAGTGAACGGCACGGGATTTGTCGTGTGAGCGGTATTAACCTTGCCGGTCTCATCAAACATGCAGTCTGCATTGCCGTGATCGGCGGTAACAAGGAGAGTTGAATCTGGATGCTTTTCCATTTCCGCCATGATGCGGCCGATGCAAGCGTCAACTGTTTCAACCGCTTTAACGGCGGCTTCCATGACGCCGGTATGGCCGACCATATCGCAGTTTGCAAAGTTGCAGACGATAAGATCGTATTTATCAGAGGCGACAGCCTCGATCAGCTTGTCGCATACCTTAACGGCGCTCATGGCCGGCACAAGGTCATATGTGGCAAATTCCTTGGGAGAAGGCACGAGACAGCGATCTTCGCCCTCGCTCTGCTTCTCGACGCCGCCGTTGAAGAAGAACGTAACATGCGCATATTTCTCCGTTTCGGCAACGCGGAACTGCTTAAGGCCTTTTGCGCTGACATACTCACCCAGAGTGTTCTCAATGACCTCGGGAGGATATGCGATAGGCAGAGGCAGGGTTTCATCGTACTGAGCAGTGCAGACATATGAGAGAGGATATACGGTTTTCTTGCGCTTGAAGCCGTCAAAATCTTCAAGATTGAGTGCCCAGGTCATTTCCCTTGCGCGATCCGGACGGAAGTTCATGAAGATAACGCTGTCGCCCTTGTCTATAATACCTTCGGGGCAGACAACAACGGGCTCAACAAACTCATCCGTCTTATCGGCGGCGTAGCTTGCTTCTACTGCCGCAACGGCATCGGCATTCATAACGCCTTCGCCGCAGACGATTGCGTTATAGCCCTTTTCAACGCGGTCCCAGCGCTTATCCCTGTCCATGCCCCAGAATCTTCCCTGCAATGTGGCAATTTGGGCGTTGCCAAGCTCATCGCACTTATCCCGGAGCTGCTTTACAAAGCCGGCGCCGCTCTTGGGGGCGACATCGCGACCGTCAAGGAAGCAGTGTACATACACTTTTTCAACGCCGCGCTGTTTTGCCATGTCGAGAATGCCAAATATATGATCAAGATGGCTGTGGACACCGCCGGTAGAAAGAAGCCCCATGATATGGAGTTTTTTACCGGAGGATTTGGCATCCTCCATTGCTTTTATATAAGCCTTGTTTTCAAAAAACTTACCGTTTTTGATTTCCCGGCTCATTTTGGGCAGAATCTGAAAAACCACACGTCCGGCGCCGATATTGGTATGGCCGACCTCGGAGTTGCCCATCTGCCCCTCGGGCAGACCCACGTCAAGGCCCGATGCTTGGAGCTGAGATGTGGGATAGGATGCAAAAAGACGGTCGAGATTCGGGGTTTTGGCTTGGGCAATCGCGTTCCCGGCGGTGGGCTTGGCTATGCCGAAGCCATCCATAATTACAAGAACAGCTTTTTTTGTCATTTTGTTCTCCATTAAAAGATTTACAGCTTATCAGTTCTGCGCGGTTGCCGCGACAATGGTAGCAAAGTCAACAGGCTTGAGAGATGCGCCGCCGATGAGGCCGCCGTCAATATCCGGCTGAGCAAGAAGCTCGGCGGCGTTCTTTGCGTTCATGCTGCCGCCGTAGAGGATGGAGACGGCGCGCGCGGGACGAGCGCCGTAAATCTTGCGGATAACTGCGCGGATGCCTTCGCAGACTTCCTGCGCCTGCTCTGCGGTAGCGGTCTTGCCGGTGCCGATGGCCCAGATAGGCTCATAAGCGATAACGCAACGGCGAAGTGTGGTCGCATCAATGCCGCTGAGAGCGGCTTTAACCTGATAGGCGACATATTCCATGGTGAGATCCATCTCACGCTGCTCAAGGCTCTCGCCGACGCAGATAATCGGGCTGATGCCCTTTTCAAGAAGAGCTTTTGCTTTGATATTGACCTGCTGGTCTGTTTCCGCGTGGTACTGACGGCGCTCGGAGTGACCCACGATGCAGTACTTCGCGCCGATATCTGCGAGCATAGCCGCAGAAATTTCGCCGGTGTACGCACCCTTTTCAAAGGTGCTTACATCTTCTCCGCCGGCGGCAACTTTGCATTCTTTGCCGGCCTTGACCATATTCTGAATCATGACAGCCGGAGTGCAGAGAACGATCTCGCACTGCTTGTTTTTCGGAAGGTTTGCTTTGAGCTCTTCAATGAAGGGTTTAACGCCGGAGTTGGTCATGTTCATTTTCCAGTTGCCGGCAATTATTGTTTTACGATATTTTTTGTTCATTTTTGAATCTCCGTTTAATTAATATTATTTTGCAACTGCAGATTTATTTGTCGAGGAGGCATGCCACGCCGGGAAG
The DNA here is from genome assembly GCA_963636125.1 of Oscillospiraceae bacterium. Lineage (GTDB taxonomy): Bacteria > Bacillota > Clostridia > Oscillospirales > Oscillospiraceae > Limivicinus. Next base: position 16,641 of record CAVHIP010000028.1, read on the forward strand.
CTCTTTGCCTTCGAGGAACTCGAGGCTTGCGCCGCCGCCGGTGGAAATGTGGGTAATTTTATCTGCGAAACCGAGCTTCTCAACGGCTGCCGCGCTGTCGCCGCCGCCTACGATGGTAACCGCGCCGGACTCGGCAAGCGCCTTTGCCATGGCTTTAGTGCCGCCGGCAAACTTATCAAACTCGAAAACGCCCATAGGTCCGTTCCAGACGATGGTCTTTGCGTTCTTGACGGCTGCGGAGAAAATCTCCACGGTCTTGGGGCCGATGTCCATGCCCATCAGGTTTGCTGGAATATCGCCCTCGCAAAGTACGGGCTCGGCATCTGCGGAAAACTCGGCAGCGCAGTAATTGTCAACAGGCAGGAGGAGCTTGACGCCCTTGGCCTCGGCTTTGGCGATCATTTCCTTCGCGTAATCAATACGATCGGCCTCAAGCAGAGACGTGCCTATCTCAAAGCCCTGCGCCTTCTTGAAGGTATATGCCATACCGCCGCCGATGATAATGGTGTCGGCCTTCTCAAGGAGATTGTTTATAACGTTAATCTTATCGGAAACCTTTGCGCCGCCCAGAACCGCGACGAAGGGGCGGGCGGGATTGTCAAGCGCCTTGCCCATGATGGACAGTTCTTTGTCAACGAGCAGGCCGGAATAGGCTTCGAGATAATCCGCAACGCCCGCGGTGGATGCGTGCGCTCTGTGAACGGTGCCGAAAGCGTCGGAAACAAACAGATCGGCCATATCGGCAAGCTTTTTTGCGAAAGCGGGGTCATTTTTCGTCTCGCCCTTGTCAAAACGGAGGTTCTCAAGAAGGAGAATCTGACCGGGTTTGAGATCGGTGGCCTTAGCCTTTGCATCCTCGCCGACGGTATCGGAAGCGAAAATAACTTCCTGACCGAGCAACTCGGAGAGACGCTTTGCAACGGGAGCAAGAGTCAGCTTTTTAAGGGACTTTTTCCAAGCTTCTTCGGTGAGAGTGGCAGGGTCTTTGCCCTTTTCGGTCTGCTTCTTTACAAAAGAGTCAAAAGTGGCATTGGGTTTGCCGAGGTGAGAGCATGCGATAACCGCGGCGCCGTTATCAAGAAGATACTTGATGGTGGGGAGAGCGGCGCGAATGCGCTTGTCACTTGTAATTTCGCCTGTGGTCTTATCCTGAGGAACATTGAAATCACAGCGGAGAAGGACTTTTTTGCCTTTCACGTCTGCATCGTAAACTGTTTTCTTGTTATAGTTCATAAGTGCCTCCTGTAAAATAATGTTCATATTGATTAATAAAACGGCACGCGCCGTGGGAAAACAAATCAAACAATACTCTCGCTCATCGAGCCTGTTTCGAGCAGGCCTGGGAAGCCCTGCTGTCTCAGCGCTTCATACGCGAGAATGGCGACGGAGTTTGAAAGATTAAGGCTCCTCGCCTCGCTTATCATCGGAATGCGTATGCATCTGTCGCGGTATTTTTCACGCAACCATTCCGGAAGGCCGGCGGTCTCTTTGCCGAACATCAGCGTCACGTTACCGCTCATGTCGACCTGATGATACGCCTTCGGGGCCTTGGTTGTCGCAAGATAAATATTGTCGTCCCCATGCTTTTCAAAAAACTCATCAAGGTTTTCATATACGGAAATATTGACAAGATACCAATAATCAAGACCGCAGCGCTTTACGGCCTTATCCGAAATGTCAAACCCCAGAGGCTTGACGAGATGCAGCCTTGCCCCCGTTGCGGCGCAGGTTCTGGCAATGGCGCCCGTATTATGCGGTATCTCCGGCTCTACAAGGACAATATCAAGCATCGCAACTCCAAAAGCATCAAATCATAGTGCTTTTATCACATCTTTTTGTTGTCGTGTCTATTTTATCACAAATTTTCGGAAAATCATGTACTTTTTTTCGATTTTTGCGATTTCTTGCATATTAGACAAATCAGCGTTATAATCTGCACATCAGATTGCCTTTTTTTGTTATTTTTGCATATTTGTTATATTTTCTGTGAGGTTTTGTCAAATGGAATATATC
>CAVHIP010000028.1:18663-22938 GCA_963636125.1 Oscillospiraceae bacterium
AATGGAGTATATCTGCAATGACTGCCCGAGGCACTGCGGCGCTTTAAGAAGCGATGACACCGGCGGAGGAATTTGCGCAAGTCCGTATCTCCCGGTGATCGCGAGAGCGGCTCCGCATTTCGGCGAAGAACCGTGCATAAGCGGTCAGTACGGGTCGGGAGCAATATTTTTTTCCGGATGCAATCTCAGATGCGTGTTCTGCCAAAATCATGAAATCAGTCGCCCCGCTTCTGTGGGAAAAACCGTCGATATTCAAGATCTGCGCGATATAATGCTCAGGCTCAGAGATGAGGGCGTGCACAACATTAATCTTGTGACACCCACGCATTTTTCACGCGCGATAGCCGAGGCGCTTGACGGGCTTGAGCTCGGCATCCCGGTTGTGTGGAACTCCTCGGGCTACGAATCCGTCGAGACGCTCAAAATGCTTGACGGACTTGTTCAGGTGTATATGCCGGACTACAAGTATTTTGACGCCGCTCTCTCGAAGAAATACTCATCCGCGCCGGATTATCCTGAGATCGCGCTCGCGGCTATACGGGAGATGTATCGTCAGCGCGGCGATTATAAATTTGACAGTAATGGTATGCTCGTTTCCGGCGTTTTAGTGCGTCATCTGATTATGCCGGAGCAGGAGCTCAATTCAATGAATGTCATTGATCTGATATCGGACGGTTTTCCCGCAGGCAGCATTCTTTTCTCTCTCATGAGTCAATACACCCCGATGACGGGCTTGGAGCGCTTCCCGGAGCTTCAACGGCGCGTTGACCCGGCCGAGGCCCACCATCTGTATAAATATATGCTCAACTGCGGCATCACGGACGGATATTGGCAGGATGTCAGTTCCGCGACAGATGAAATGATACCGGATTTTGATTATACCGGAGTGAAATGACGGTTTTTGACATTTTGCACAAAAATTGCCTCTCAATTTTGTACGCGCCTTATCAAAGAATGCTTGCCAAAAGGCTGACAAATACTGTATAATATTCGCATTGTAATCTGCAACAACAAATTACATTATTTAAGGAGAAGAATATATGGAAAAAAGAGCAAACATCCTGCGCCTTGCCTCGAAAATCAGTCTTGAGAGTATGACTTACACCGGTATAACATACTCCGATCCCGAATACCGGATTCTTGCGCCCATAGTGGATGACGATATGTGCTCGGTCATGATGCACATGCGTCTTGAAGCAAACCGCACGCTTGAGGATTTAGCCGCGCGGTGCAAAAAGAGCCCCGATTTTGTCAACGCTCAGCTTCAGAAGCTTATGACCGCCGGCGTCGTCCGTCAGCGCAAGGTTGACGGAAAAATCTGCTACTACTACCCCATCTGGGTTCCCGGTATTATGGAAGGAATCCTCTCAAACCGCGAGCAGTGCGACAGGTATCCGGATCTCGGCGCATGCTTCGAAGAATATACGCGCCGCAGACTTGAGATGCTCGTTCCCACCCTCAACTCCGGCAAGCTCGGCATGAGCTTCATGCGTGTCATGCCTGTCATGAGCGCGATTGAAAACAACTCCAAAACTGCCCCTTACGATGAAGTCGCGACGCTTATAGACAAGGCGTTCGCAGTCTCTGTCGGTCCATGCTCCTGCCGCCGTTCCCGCCGTCTGTTGGGAGAAGGCTGCGGACATCTCGAGGATGATATGTGCATGTATCTCAACGATAACGCCGTGAGCATGTCTCAAACCGGAGCGCACAGGCTCATAAGCAAGGAAGAAGCTTACGAGATTTTAAGGCGCGCTGAGGACAACGGCCTCGTCCATGAGATCAACCAGACGCCCGGCTTTGAGGATGCCACCGCAATATGCAACTGCTGCGGCTGCTCATGCTACGCGCTGCGCATTGCGGAACTGTTCCGCTCGAAAAACGCCATCCGCTCCAACTTTGTTGCGCGCGTTGACAAGAGCAAGTGCGTCGCCTGCGGTCAGTGCGTTGAAAACTGCCAGACAAACGCGCTCAAGCTCGGTCAGAAAAACTGCGCAAACGATGCGCACATCTCTGACACTTATGATTCCGACAGAGCTGTCCCCTGGGATAAAAAGAGCTATAATGTCGACTACCGCACAAACAGAAGCGACGTTATGGAAAGCGGCACCGCTCCCTGCAAAGCCACCTGCCCGGCGCATATCCCCGTGCAGGGATACATCAAGCTTGCCGGTGAAGGACGTTATCAGGAAGCGCTCGAACTTATAAAGAAAGAAAATCCCTTCCCCGCCGTCTGTGGCCGAATCTGCAACAAAGCGTGTGAAAGCGCCTGCACGCGCGGGATTATTGACTCCTCCGTCGCAATAGACGATATAAAGAAATTTATCGCGGAAAAGGATCTGGATGCCGAGACTCGCTTCGTTCCCAAAATGCTCAACCAGACCGGCAAGCCCTATCCCGAGAAGATCGCCGTTATCGGCGCTGGCCCCGCGGGCTTAAGCTGCGCGTATTACCTTGCGGTCAAGGGCTACCCCGTGACGGTATTTGAAAAAGAAGAGAAGCTCGGCGGTATGCTCACATTGGGTATTCCGTCATTCCGCCTCGGCAAAGAAGTTGTAAACGCGGAAATAGACGTTCTCAAAGAGCTCGGCGTTGAATTCAAGTGCGGCGTTGAAGTAGGCAAGGACGTTACGCTCGACGGGCTGCGCGCAGACGGATTCAAGGCATTCTTCCTCGGCATCGGCGCTTCCAAGGGTACCCCCGTGGGATGCAAGGGCGACGATCTGGCAGGCGTGTACACCGGTATTGATTTCCTGAAAGCCGTAAATCTTGACAAGGCTCCGGAAGTCGGCAAAAAGGTCGCGGTCATCGGCGGCGGCAATGTCGCGATAGATGTTGCGCGCACTGCGGCGCGTCTCGGTGCGGAGACCACCGTCATCTACCGCCGCGGCCGCGAAGAAATGCCCGCGGATAAAGATGAGGTTGCGGAAGCCGAAGAAGAGGGCGTGAAGTTCATGTTCCTCGCCGCTCCTGTCGAAATTACCGGCAACGGCAAGTGCGAATCTCTCAAGGTTGAGCTTATGGAGCTTGGCGAGGCCGATGCGAAGGGTCGCAGAAAGCCCGTCGGAACCGGCAAATACGAGACCCTCGAAGTGTCCGCCGTTATCTCGGCAATCGGACAGAAGATAGACCTCGGAGGCATCGGAGCATTTGAAGTAAACGGCAACGGCTCTGTCAGAATTGATGCGAAGACAATGCAGACAAGCATTCCCGACGTGTTTGCCGGAGGCGACATCGCAACCGGCCCGAAGTTTGCAATCGACGCGATCGCCGCAGGCAAAGAGGCATATATCTCAATCCACCGCTACGTCCACGCTGGACAGACTCTCGATCTCGGGCGTGACAACCGCGATTATAAGGCGCTCGACACCGCGACCGTCGCCGTCACGCCGGGCAGCTTTGACACGGCGCCGCGTCAGAAGCCCGCTTCTCCCGATGCGAAGGACGCGCTCAAGACATTCAAGGATCTGCGCGGCACGCTCACAGAGGAGCAGATAAAGAAAGAGGCCGAGCGCTGCCTCGGATGCGGCTGTGTTGTTCTCGATGAAGACCTTTGCGTCGGATGCGGCATATGCACAACCAAGTGCAAGTTCGACGCAATTCATCTTGAAAAGACCATCGATACCGTCGGCACGCCGTATATGAAGACTCTGCTTACAGCCGTCGGCAATGCACCGGCAGCCATCGGCAGACTTGCGAAGAAAAAGCTCACCAAAAAATAAAAATATAGGGAAGACCCGCTCTTTCGCGGGTCTTCCCAAAGCAAATTTCGGAGGATTATCATGCACGAAATAGGTATCGTCAGAAGTATGTGTAAAACAATAAAGGATTATGCGGCAAAAAACAACCTTGACAAAATCTCCGAAATTGTCCTTGATAACGGCGAACTCTCTCTTGTGATCGGCAAATATGTTGAAGATCTGTTTCCCGTAGTTGCCGGCGGAGATCCGCTTTTCGACGGAACCAAGCTGATAATCAACGTAATTCCCGGCCTTGCGGAATGCAACGAATGCGATGAAATTTTCAATGTCATCGAAAACGAAGGTTACTGCCCAAACTGCGGGAGCTTTGACAAGCAGGTACTCTCCGGCAGGGATTTTAACATCAGAGAAATACACATACCCGAATAATCCCTCCCGTTTCACCTATACCATAACATTGCGAGTCCAAATTCAAAAAATTTGGACTCGCAATGTCATAAATGCCGTTTATCCAACCATGTGATACTATTTTTTCATTAAAATCTTTGATTTTAATGAAATCTTTTGAAGCCTGTAA